>NZ_HG322949.1:4806172-5054746 GCF_000723165.1 Janthinobacterium agaricidamnosum NBRC 102515 = DSM 9628 | reverse complement strand
GGAGATTCTTCTTCCAAAATACCTGAATCAGACATATTTTTACCCTATTTTTCTTTAAAGGCAGTATAATTTGCCTCCTCAGATTAGACCGCTTGCTGCCCCATCGGGAGCAAGTAGTTTTGCAAGTTATGCCTGATGACCATAGCAAGTTGGTACCACCCCTTCCCATCCCGAACAGGACCGTGAAACAACTCTGCGCCGATGATAGTGCTGCAACCAGTGTGAAAGTAGGTTATCGTCAGGCTAGTTATTAATGGGGTAACCCATAAAAAATCCCGCCAGTGCCGAAGATGCCATGATGTCATCTTGAGCCTGGCGGGATTTTTTTCGCCTGGAAGAAGTTGATTCACACTTCAGATGCCCCACATAATATTGTCGCCATCCGCTTTGGCGTGACGCAGCATTTCCAGCAGTGGGAAAGCGCGCGCTGAAAAGCCGACACGTTGTGCGAGTGCGTGTTCCAGCGTCTCGCCTTCTTCTTGCTCATGGGCATGGATATCGTGCTCGACATCGTTTTCCGGATGCAGCTTGGTTTCTGCTACTTCTTTTTCCAGCAAGGCCAGCGCCTGGCCTGCTTCGGCAGCAGTGATGACGCCGCGGGTCGGGCTCTTGTGCAAGATGTCCAGGATGCGCTGGGCGTGCTCTTGGTACATCAAGACTTCAGGGGAAGATTTGGATTTGAAGGAGATCAACATAAGTGCTTTCTGTAACTTGTTATTTGTGACGAGACAATATCATGAGTGAGTATTTTGCACAGCCGCTGCCTTTTGATTTGGTTGCCCATAGGAAAAAGGATGCGACGAGATCATCTGGTGGACGCCATCGTGGAATACAAGGGGCTAAGCAGCTTGTGCGCGTGCGAAACCTGCCGGTTTAAGTCTGCGTTAAGGATATATCCAGGTATCAGTTGAGCTTGATCGAGTCCATGAAAGTATCGATGTTCTCGCGCGACAGGTGTTTTTCTTCGCCGAGGATGATAATTTGATAAATTCTATTGTCGCGAGCGACAAAACGGCCGATCAGCAAGATGGGTTTGCCGTTTTGCGTGCCGCTTGCCTGGATCTCGATCGTGGCATTCTGGCTGGAGCCGGTTCCCGAGGAGATCGCCGCCGAAGCCGCTTTGTCACTTTTGACGACGCCATTGATATTCCTGAGCAGCGCCGTTTTCATCGCGAGCAGCGCCGCCTGAGCTTGCGCCGGGTTGGCCATCAGCGCGCTGGCGACGGCGAAGGTAATCCCATCGATATCGCTGGCGGTCATGGTCATATTCACCTTGACGCCATCGAGGTCGATGTCGCGGCTGAAAGTTGCCGGCTTGCTTGGGAACAGCGCGGTGTATGGCGCATCGGGACTGTGGTAATCGCGCCAGTCGAATTTCGGGCTGCACGCGGTCAAGACCAGGGCTACCACGCAGCTGACCACGATAGCGGGAAGTGAAAGTTTTAACATGTGCCGATGGTAGCAGTCATGCAAGTATCGGGCAATCGCCGTTTATCCGCTATCAGCGCTCGCGCAAGGCACGGCGATATTGGATGGCTTCGGCAATATGCTGGCGTTGTATCGCCGGCGCCGCGGCCAGGTCGGCGATGGTACGGGCTACCTTGAGCACCCGGTGATAAGCGCGTGCCGACCAGTGCAGACGCACCATCGCCGTTTGCAGCAATTGTTCGCCAGCGATATCGAGTGTGCAATAGCGGTCGATTTCACGGGTGCTCAGGTGCTGGTTGGATTTATTCTGGCGCGCAAGTTGCAGTTCAAAGGCGCGCATCACTCTGTGCCGGATGTCGGCCGTGCTTTCGCCTTCAGCCCTGGCGCTCAGCGATGAGGGTATCATCGCGGCCACTTCAATCTGCATGTCTATGCGGTCGAGCAAGGGACCCGACAAGCGGCTGTGATAACGCAGGATGGCGTCCGGCGTGCAACGGCATTGTGCCGAGGCCGCTCCGAGGAATCCGCATGGACATGGATTCATCGCGGCAATCAGTTGAAAGCGCGCCGGAAAATCGGCCTGGCGCGCCGCGCGCGAAATCGTGATGTGGCCCGATTCCAGCGGCTGGCGCAAGACTTCCAGCACGCGCCGGTCGAATTCGGCGATTTCATCAAGGAATAAAATACCACAATGGGCCAAGGAAATTTCTCCTGGACGCGGCAGATTGCCGCCGCCCACCAACGCCACGCCGGAACAAGTATGGTGCGGCGCCCGATACGGCCGCCTCTTCCAGTTGGCGACCGTAAAATTACCGCTCAGCGATTGCACCGCCGCCGATTCCAGCGCTTCCTTATCTGTCATCGGTGGCAACAAGCCAGGGAAGCGCACCGCCAGCATGCTCTTGCCGGCGCCCGGCGGGCCGACCATCAACACGTTGTGCATGCCGGCGGCCGCTACTTCCAATGCGCGCTTGGCTTGTTGCTGGCCTTTCACATCTGAAAAGTCCGGATAATCGAATACGGCTACGGCGATCGCCGAATGATGGCGTTGCAACATCGCTTGCGGGTCGCGCGCGGCGAAGTGGGCGCACACCTGCAGCAAAGTGCTGGCAGGGAAGATGTTGGCATCTTTGACCAGCGCCGCTTCGTCGGCGTTTGCCTGCGGCAAGATGAATGCGCGCGCGACATCGCCGTCGCCACCTTGCATCGCAAAGGTCATCGCCAGGGCGCCGCGCACCGGCCGCAATTGTCCTGACAGCGACAGTTCGCCGGCAAACTCATATTCATGGAAACGCTCGCCGGGGATTTGGCCGGACGCGGCCAGGATGCCCAAGGCAATCGGCAAATCGAACCTGCCGGATTCCTTCGGCAAGTCGGCCGGCGCCAGGTTGGCGGTGATGCGCCGCGCCGGCATGTCAAAGCCGCAATTTTGCAGCGCGGCGCGCACCCGGTCGCGCGACTCCTTGACTTCGGTATCGGGCAAGCCAACGATGGTGAACGAGGGCAAGCCGTTGGCGAGATGAACTTCGACACTCACCTCCGGCGCATCCATGCCGGCCAGCGCGCGGCTTTTCAAGACAGCTAAGCTCATGGGATTCCCCGGCAGGACTGCTGCTGGAATCGTACTGGCTGGCGGATTCCGGCGCATTGAGATGCGCCAAGGCGGGACACACGCTGTCAGTATCTTCTCATCCACCAGTCTGTTCCCGGTGTCGATCGGCGCGCCGGGCGATCCGGAAACCGACCCGACACTGTTGTGGCCGAAGAATCGCAAGGAGGCAAGAAATAATAAAAATGCAATCATTTCTTGCTGCACCGTCTTGGCACCTGGCGGGCGCCAAGACGGTGCACTGGCAGCGCTTACTTCTGTGGCGCGCTCAGGCGTGCTTCCAGCTCGACCACGCGCTGTTCCAGCGCTTCCAGCTTGCTGCGGGTCTTGGCCAGTACTTGCGCCTGCACATCAAATTCTTCCCGCGTCACCAGGTCCAGCTTGGAAAAACCCTGTGTCATCATCGATTTGACGTTCTTTTCGATGTCCTTGACCGGCGAGTTTTCGATGGCCTGGCTGATCTTGCCATGCAAGTCGTTAAAAAAATTATTCATGTCCATGTTGGTCCTTGGTGGGCTGGAGCGGGACGTGCAACGCACCATTGCGGTGCACGTCGGCGTTAATGTGGTGCGAATTTGGTGCGCCTGATGTTGTCGCGCTACTTGTTTCTATCGCCACACAAGGCGCGCCAGCTATGTGTGGACGGAAAGTCATCTATCAAGCAGACAATATTAGCTGGCACGCATTCTGCTAAAGGGTAGATGAACGCTTTTCGATCTCCAGGCCAGATTTTAAACCTCAACCGCTTTAAAAGTTCAAGCAAAAGGAAATCGTGATGAAAAAACTGACTACGAAGCTGACTTTGGCCGCCGCGCTGACATTGGCGATGTCGGCTGTGAGCGGCATGGCGCTAGCGGCAGAGGAGGCGCAGCAAGCTGTGCCGGACAATGTAGTCAGTTACAACGTGGCGTTGACCAGCGATTATCGCTACCGGGGCATCTCCCAGACTCGCATGGACCCGGCCTTGCAGGGCGGCGCCGACTATAGCCACACGCCTAGCGGTTTTTATGCGGGCACCTGGTTGTCGACGATACGCTGGACCAGGGATGCGGGCGGCGATGGCGATGTCGAGTGGGATGTCTATGCCGGCAAGCGCGGCGAATTGAGCAAGGATGTGAGCTATGACGTCGGCGGCCTGGGATATGTCTATCCATCGCATGGCCTGGACACCAGCGCCAATACGTTTGAATTGTATGGCCAGCTGGCTTATGGCCCGGCCTACCTCAAGTATTCGCTGTCGACCACCAATCTGTTCGGTGTGCCTGACAGTAAGAACAGCGGCTATCTCGATGTCGGCTTGAATTATGAGGTGTACCAGGGGTATGTCTTGAACCTGCATGCGGGACGGCAGAACGTCAAGAACAATGGCGCACTGAGTTATAACGATTACAAAATTGGCGTGACCAAGGATTTCGGTGTCGTCACCGTGGCCCTGGCCGCAGTCAAGGCGGATATCACTTCGCTAGCGCCGAACGGAAAAAATATGGCCAAAACCGGCCTTGTCCTGACAGTATCCAAAACCTTTTAAGCGAGACCAGCATGAAAATGATAACTGCCATTATTAAACCGTTTAAGCTCGACGAGGTCCGTGAAGCCTTGTCGGCTATCAACGTACAAGGTATTACGGTGACCGAAGTCAAGGGTTTCGGCCGCCAAAAAGGCCATACCGAGCTGTATCGTGGCGCCGAATATGTCGTCGACTTCTTACCGAAAACCAAAATTGAAGCCGCTGTCGACGACGCCATCGTCGACCAGGCGATCGAGGCGATCGAAAAGGCTGCCCGCACCGGCAAGATCGGCGACGGCAAGATTTTTGTGTACAACCTGGAACAAGTCATCCGCATCCGTACCGGCGAAACCGGTAACGACGCGCTTTAAGGAGAAAATCGATGAATAAAAATATAACAAGATTGCTCGCTGGGATAGCCTGTCTGTTTGCATTCGGCTTGTCGGCGCCGAGCTTTGCCGATGCGCCGGCCAAGCCGGATGCCGCCGCTGCAAGCGCCGCTACTGCCGTTCCTGCGGCTGTTGCCCCCGCCGTTGCCCCGGCGCCGGTCGCCGCCGCTCCTGCCGCCGCCGTTCCCGCTGAAGCGGCTGCCGCTGCGCCTGCCGCCGCACCGACCCCGAACAAGGGCGACACCGCCTGGATGATGGTCGCCACGCTGCTGGTGATCTTGATGACCATCCCCGGCCTGGCGCTGTTTTACGGCGGCCTGGTACGCTCGAAAAACATGTTGTCCGTCTTGCTGCAAGTATTCATGATCTTTGCCTTGATCATCGTCTTGTGGTGCATCTACGGTTATTCGCTGGCCTTTACCGAGGGCAACGCCTTCTACGGCAAGTTCGACCGCGTATTCCTGAACGGTATCTGGGACCCGGTCAAAGCCACCTTCTCGACCGCCGCCACGTTCAGCAAAGGCGTGGTGATTCCTGAATTCGTGTTTGTCGCCTTCCAGGGCACCTTCGCCGCGATTACCTGCGGCCTGATCGTCGGCGCCTTCGCCGAACGCGCCAAATTCACCGCCGTGCTGGCTTTCGTGGTGCTGTGGTTCACCTTCGGCTACTTGCCTGTGGCGCACATGGTCTGGTTCTGGAACGGTCCTGATTCGATCAAGGACGCGGCCACGCTGGCTGCCGAAACCGCCAAGGCCGGCTGGATCTGGCAAAAAGGCGCGCTGGACTTTGCCGGCGGCACCGTGGTGCACATCAACGCCGCGATTGCCGGCCTGGTGGGCGCCATCATGATCGGCAAGCGTGTCGGCTACGGCCGTGAATCGATGGCGCCGCATTCGCTGACGATGACCATGGTCGGCGCGTCGCTGCTGTGGGTCGGCTGGTTCGGCTTCAACGCCGGTTCGGCGCTGGAAGCGGGCGACGTCGCCGCGCTGGCCTTCATCAATACCTTGCTGGCCACCGCCGCCGCCACGCTGTCGTGGGTGTTCGGCGAATGGATTACCAAGGGCAAGCCATCGATGCTGGGTGGCGCTTCCGGCGCCGTGGCCGGCCTGGTCGCGATCACTCCGGCGGCCGGTTTTGTCGGTCCGATGGGCGGCCTGGTGATGGGCTTGCTGGCTGGTATCGTCTGCCTGTGGGGCGTGAATGGCTTGAAACGTTTGATCGGCGCCGACGATACGCTGGATGTGTTCGGCGTGCATGGCGTCGGCGGCATCCTGGGCGCCTTGCTGACCGGTGTGTTCGCTGCACCGCAATTGGGCGGCCAAGGCATTTTCGACTACACCACCAATAAAATGTCGGCCGATGCCTATTCGATCGGCGGCCAGGTGTGGATACAGGCGCAAGCCGTCGGCACCACGATTATCTGGTCGGCGGTGATCTCGGTGATCGCTTATAAGCTGGTGGACCTGGTCATCGGCCTGCGGGTACCGGAAGAAGAAGAGCGCGAAGGGCTGGACATCACCAGCCATGGCGAATCGGCTTACCACTCCTGATGGCCTGATTATCTATTAGATAATGTCCCGCGCAAGCGGGCTGAAAAAAGCGTCTCGCAAGAGGCGCTTTTTTTCGTTTACGCCTGACCAACATCTTTAAAACAAGGTTTTTGCCCCGATTTGGGGTACTTGCACGGTAATATAGAGATAGATTCGCGACAGTTCCGTGTGCCGACAGCACATACTTTAAGGATGTAACCATGGTACCCCATCTCGTCACGGCCCAGACCGGACCGCTGCTCGACCTCGAAAAGAAGATCCTGGCCGCGACGCCGGCCATTGAGCGCTGGTTCCGCCTGGAATGGCAAGAGCATACGCCGCCATTCTATTGCTCCGTAGACTTGCGTAACGCCGGATATAAACTGGCCCCTGTCGATACCAATTTATTCCCTGGCAGCTTTAATCATTTGGCAACCGAAATGTTGCCGCTGTCGGTGCAAGCCGCGATGGCCGCGATCGACAAGTATTGCCCGGATGCGCGCAACCTGCTGCTGATTCCTGAAATCGAGCCGCGCAATCAGTATTATTTACAAAACGTGGCGCGGCTGATGCAAATCTTTCGCCAGACCGGGCTGCACGTGCGGCTCGGTTCCTGGTCGCCGGAGATTACTCAGCCGACTCCGTTGGCTTTGCCGGATGGCAATATGCTGGTCATCGAACCGCTGGTGCGCAGCAATAATGGACGCCGCCTCGGTTTGAAGGATTTCGACCCGTGCACGATCTTGCTGAATAACGACTTGTCGGCCGGCATCCCCGACATCTTGCAAAATATCCATGAACAAAGCTTGTTGCCGCCGCTGCATGCCGGCTGGGCGTTGCGCCGCAAGAGCAACCATTTCAGCGCCTACGATGAAGTGGTCAAGAAATTCGGCAAGATGATCGACGTCGATCCGTGGATGCTGAACCCGTTCCACGCCAAATGCAGCGACATCAATTTTGCCGAAGGCGAGGGCGAGGATTGCCTGGCTGCCAACGTTGACGTCTTGCTGGCCAAGATACGCAAGAAATACAAGGAATACGGCATCAAGGAAAAACCGTTCGTCATCGTCAAGCCGGACGCCGGCACCTATGGCATGGGCATCATGACGGTCAAGGACGCCAGCGAAGTGCGCGACCTGTCGCGCAAGCAGCGCGACAAGATGTCGGTGGTCAAGGATGGCAAGCTGGTCACCGACCTGATCATCCAGGAAGGCGTGCCGACCTTTGAAAGCATCAAGGATGCGGTGGCCGAGCCGGTGGTGTACATGATCGACCGTTATGTGGTCGGCGGTTTTTACCGCGTGCATGGCGAACGCGGCGTGGACCAGAACCTGAATGCGCCGGGCAAGCAATTCGTGCCGCTGGCGTTTGCCCAGCAGCATGCGGTGCCCGACTTGAAGGCCAAGCCGGGCACCGCCGCACCGAACCGGTTTTATGTCTATGGCGTGGTGGCGCGGCTGGCGCTGCTGGCCGCTTCGCTCGAAATGGAACGCACCGATCCCAACCCCGAAGTTTATTAACCGCTAACGGAATAGCCGCCGGCGCTGGTGGCCTCAGGTAGCCAGCGTCAATCTCGGCTAGAATCAAGCATTACTTCGACTGGACTCGACCATGAAAATCGCTTTCCTTGCCGATCCGCTGGCAGGCTTCAAGACTTACAAAGATTCGACCTACGCGATGATGGCCGAGGCGGCCAAGCGCGGCCATGACATTTACGCTTTCGAGCAAACAGACATGGCGCTCGATGAAGGCATCGTCAGCGCGAACGCGCAACGCATCACTTTGACCGGCGAGGCCGACGACTGGTTCCGCGCCGATGCGCGCCAGGAAACCCGTCTATCCGAATTCGACGCCATCATCGAGCGCAAGGACCCGCCATTCGACATGGAATATGTGTACGGCACGTATTTGCTGGAACTGGCGGAAAACCAGGGCGCGCGCGTATTCAACAAACCGTCGGCGATCCGCGACAATAATGAAAAGATGGCGATTGCCCAGTTTTCCGGATTTACCGCGCCTACCCTCGTCACGGCCAGCGAAGCGCGCCTGCGCGCCTTCCACGCCAAGCACCAGGACGTGATCTTCAAGCCGCTCGACGGCATGGGCGGCAGCGGCATTTTCCGGGTCAAGTCCGATGGCTTGAACCTCGGCGCCATCATCGAAACGCTGACGCTGAACGGCGCCCGTACCATCATGGCGCAACGTTTTATTCCGGCTATCTCGAAAGGCGACAAGCGCATCCTGGTGATCGGCGGCAAGCCTGTGCCATTCGCGCTGGCGCGCATTCCGCAAGCCGGCGAAGTGCGCGGCAACCTGGCGGCCGGCGGCACCGGCGTGGCCCAGCCGCTGACCGAACGCGACCTGGAAATCGCCGAATCGCTGGGCCCGATCCTGGCCAGGCGCGGCTTGTTACTGGTCGGATTGGACGTGATCGGCGATTACCTGACCGAGGTGAATGTCACCAGCCCGACTTGCTTCCAAGAAATTATGCAGCAAACCGGTTTTGACGTCGCGGCGATGTTCATCGACGCGCTCGAGCAGGATGTGCTGCATCCTGCGCATGCTTAACGAGGCGGGCCGATAATGGTTGGCATCTTGCTCATGACGCATGCTCCGCTGGGGCAAGCTTTCATCGCCGCGTGCGCCCACGTGTTCCGCGGACCGACCGAGCGTTTCGAAGCGATCGACGTGGTGGCCGACCAGGACTTGCAGGAAGTGCAAAAACTGGCCGAGGCGGCGATTGCCCGCCTCAACGACGGTTCCGGCGTGCTGGTGATCACCGACATCAAGGGCGGCACCCCGGCCAATTGCTGCAACAAGCTGGCCGACGCCGGACGGGTTGAAGTGATCGCCGGCATCAGCATGCCGATGTTGCTGCGCGCCATCACTTATCGCCGCGATACGCTCGATGTTGTGGTGGAAATGGCACTCGCCGGCGCGCAAAGCGGCGCGGTACGCGTAGATAACCGGATTCGGGTCGGAGAGAGTTAATATAGCAAGGGTCAGTAAAAAATTAGGTATATTAGATATGGCTGCCGCCGTCTCTGGCGGCGCTAGCAATAGTTCGATGACGCGCTTTATTGGGATTGAGACGATATAAAAATGATTCAACAAGAACTAGAAATCATCAACAAGCTGGGGCTGCATGCGCGCGCCTCGGCCAAATTTACCCAATTGGCGGCCAAGTTCAAGAGCGACGTGTGGCTGACCCGCAATGCGCGCCGCATCAACGCCAAGTCCATCATGGGCGTCATGATGCTGGCCGCCGGCAAGGGCGCCAAGGTCACGCTGGAAGCGGAGGGCGCGGATGAGCAAGCTTGCATCGAGGCGCTCGCCGCATTGGTCAATGACAGGTTTGGCGAAGGCGAGTAATGCCTTCCGAACGCAGCAGCCGCAGCCGTATCCCGACAGGTGCACCCATGGCATCGTTCACGCTCCACGGCATTCCGGTTTCGCGCGGCATCGCGATCGGCCGCGCCCACTTGCTGGCGCCGGCCGCGCTCGACGTCAAGCATTACCTGGTGGCCGAAGAGCAGCTGGAAGCCGAAGTGCTGCGCTTGCAGAACGCCATCGCGGCGGTGCACAAGGAATTGCAAACCTTGTGGAACGACTTGCCGAAGGATGCTCCGACCGAACTGGGCGCCTTCATCGACGTGCATGCGCTGATCCTGTCCGACCCGATGATTTCCGAGGCGCCGCTGGACATCATCCGTTCGCGCCATTACAACGCCGAATGGGCGCTGCTGACGCAGATCGATGAATTGTCGGCCCAGTTCGACGAAATCGAGGACGCCTACCTGCGCGAGCGCAAGGCCGATATCCAGCAAGTGGCGGAACGGGTGTTGAAGGTGTTGCTGGGCAGCGAGCCGCTGTTGCCGAAAGCCGCCGGCGACGACGGTTTCATGGCGCAGATGATCGTCGTCGCGCACGATATCTCGCCGGCCGATATGCTGCAATTCCGCGACCGGTCCTTCATCGGCTTTGTCACCGACGTCGGCGGCCAGAACTCGCACACGGCGATCGTCGCGCGCAGCCTGGACATTCCGGCCGCGGTCGGCATGTCGCAGGCGTCGACGCTGATCGAGCAGGACGACTGGCTGATCATCGACGGCGACGCCGGCGTGGTGATCGCCAATCCGAGCGCGCTGGTGCTGGAACAGTACCGCGAGCGCCAGGCGGCGATGCAGCGCGCCCGCAAGAAGCTCAACAAGCTCAAGAAAACCCCGGCCGTCACCAAGTGCGGCACCGCCGTGACGCTGCTGGCGAATATCGAATTGCCGGACGATTGCCCGTTCGCGCTGGAGTCCGGCGCCACCGGCGTCGGCCTGTTCCGTTCCGAATTCCTGTTCATGGGACGCGGCCACAAGATTCCGTCGGAAGACGAGCAATTCGAGGCCTACCGCAATACCGTGGTATCGATGAAGGGCCGTCCGGTGACCATCCGCACGCTCGACATCGGCGCCGACAAGCCGCTCGACCAGGCCGATCATACCGCGCTGAACCCGGCGCTGGGCTTGCGGGCGATCCGCTATTGCCTGGCCGAGCCGCAACTGTTCCTGACCCAGTTGCGCGCCATCCTGCGCGCGTCGGCGTTCGGCAAGGTGCGCATCCTGATCCCGATGCTGGCGCATGCGTTCGAGATCGACCAGTCGCTGGCGATGATCGAACAGGCCAAGGCGTCCTTGCGCGAGGAAGGCGTCAAGTTCGATGAAAACGTCGACGTCGGCGCGATGATCGAAATCCCGGCCGCCGCGCTGGCGCTGCCGATGTTCGTCAAGCGCATGGATTTCCTGTCGATCGGCACCAACGACCTGATCCAGTACACGCTGGCGATCGACCGCGTCGATTACGAAGTCGCCCATTTGTACAATCCGCTGCATCCGGCGGTGCTGCAATTGATTGCGATGACCATCGCGGCCGGCCACAAGGCCGGCATCGACGTCGCGGTGTGCGGCGAAATGGCGGGCGACGTCAAGCTGACCCGGCTCTTGCTGGGGCTGGGCTTGCGCGAGTTCTCGATGCATCCGGCGCAGCTTTTGTCGGTCAAGCAAGAGATCCTGAATAGCGACCTGGGCCTGATCGCGCCGCAAATGCGTAAAATCATGCGCTCGATGGAGCCAAATGTGATCGCCGAGGCAGTCCAGCAGCTGCAGGTGATGTAAGATTCACCTTATGGGCAGCTCGGTTTTCGAGCTGTCCCGATTCGTCGCGGCCACGGCCCGTGGGGTTGCGCCGCGACGGATACTTTACCTTGCGCCGCCCATCCTCGCGGCTGCGCATCCGTTATCGGCCCGCGGGGCCACGCTTATTATCCGTCAAACCCATGTCTTCCATTGGAATCGTATCGCCACAAACCATGCATTTCCCGCAACCGCTGCGCTTGCAAAGCGGCGCCTCGCTGCATGATTATCACCTGATGTATGAAACCTACGGCACGCTGAACGCCGACCAGTCGAACGCCGTGCTGGTGTGCCATGCGCTGAACGCGTCGCACCACGTGGCCGGCCGCTACGCCGACCAGCCGAAAAACGTCGGCTGGTGGGACAATATGGTCGGTCCCGGCAAGCCGCTCGACACCGACAAATTCTTCGTCATCGGCGTCAACAACCTCGGCTCGTGCTTCGGCTCGACCGGGCCGATGCACACCAATCCGGCCACCGGCAAACCGTACGGCGCCGCCTTCCCGGTGGTCACCGTGGAAGACTGGGTCGCGGCCCAGGCCCGGCTGGCCGACCAGCTCGGCATCCGGCAATTCGCCGCCGTGATGGGCGGGTCGCTGGGCGGCATGCAGGCGCTGGCGTGGAGCATCATGTACCCGGACCGGCTGCGCCATTGCGTGGTGATCGCCTCGACCGCCAAGCTGTCGGCGCAAAACATCGCCTTCAATGACGTGGCGCGGCAAGCGATCCTGTCCGACCCGGATTACCGCGGCGGCGATTTCTACGCATTCGGCGTGGTGCCGAAAAACGGCCTGCGCGTGGCGCGCATGGTCGGCCATATCACTTATCTGTCGAACGACGACATGGCCGAGAAATTCGGCCGCAAGCTGCGCGACGCAGCGGAGACCGGCGACTACAAGTTCGGCTTCGGCATCGACTTCGAGATCGAATCGTATTTGCGCTACCAGGGCGACAAATTCTCGGAATACTTCGACGCCAACACCTATCTGCTGATCACCAAGGCGCTCGACTATTTCGACCCGGCGCGCGCCCACGGCGGCGACCTGGCGCTGGCGCTGGCCAACACCCAGGCCAAGTTCTTCCTCGCGTCGTTCTCGACCGACTGGCGTTTTTCACCCGAGCGCAGCCGCGAAATCGTGCAGGCGCTGGTCAGCAACCGGCGCCAGGTGACGTATGCCGAAATCGACGCGCCGCACGGCCACGATGCATTTTTGCTGGAAGATGCGCGCTACATGAATATGGTGCGCGCCTATTATGAACAAGTGTGGAACGAGCTTGGCGGCGCCGGATCGACCCCAACGCAAGCGGTCCGCAGCAAGGAGTACGCATGAATTTCAACGACTTGAGCGCGCTGCGTCCCGACCTCGCCTTCATCGCCCACTGGATCCCGCAAAACGCCCACGTGCTCGACGTCGGCTGCGGCGACGGCGTCATGATGCAATACCTGCAAAGCGACAAGGCCTGCAGCGGCTACGGCATCGAGATCGCCGACGACAAGGTACTGGCCAGCACCAAACGGGGCGTCAACGTGATCCAGCAAGACATGGAAAAAGGCCTGGCGGTCTTCGGCGACAACAGCTTCGACACCGTGCTGTGCCTGTCGTCGCTGCAAATGATGAAGCAGGTCGAACCGCTGTTGCGCGACATTGTGCGGGTCGGCAGTGAAGCCATCGTGTCGTTCCCGAACTTTGCCCACTGGCCGCACCGCTGGGCGCTGCTGAAGGGCCGTATGCCGGTCTCCAGATCGCTGCCGTACCAATGGTATGACACGCCCAACGTGCGCTGCGCCACGATCAACGACTTCCGCGAACTGGCCGAGGAATGCGGCCTGGAAGTGATCGAATGCGTCGCGCTGGCCGAAGGTAAAATAGTGTCGCTGCTGCCGAATCTGCGCGGCGACCTGGCGGTATTCCGCCTGCGTAAGAAAGCGGCGCACTGATATGCAAGAAACCACGGCGGCGGGCTGGCGCGCCTATCTGAACGGGCGCTTTCTGGTGGTGCTGATCCTGGGCTTCAGCTCCGGCCTGCCGCTGTTCATCTTGCTGTACCTGCTGCAGGCATGGCTGGCCAAGTCGGGCCTGAACATCAAGGCGCTGGGCCTGTTCGCGCTGGTGCAATTTCCGTATATCTGGAAATTCCTGTGGTCGCCGCTGATGGACCGCTACAACTTTGCCGGCCTCGGACGGCGCCGCGGCTGGATGGCGCTGACCCAGTCGGCGCTGTTCCTGGCGATCGGCGCCATGGGCATGCTCGATCCGCTGACGCAAGTCGGCTTGATCGCGGCCGCCACCGCCGGGGTGGCCTTCCTGTCGGCCAGCCAGGACATCGTCATCGACGCCTACCGCCGCGAAATCCTCAGCGATAAGCAGCAGGGGCTCGGCGCGGCGGTCTTCGTCAACGCCTACAAGGTGGCGGGCATGGTGCCGGGCGCCTTGTCGCTGATCCTGGCCGACCGCATGCCGTGGCAGCCGGTGTTCTGGATTACCGCCGCCTTCATGCTGCCCGGCTTGCTGTGCACCTTGCTGATCAAGGAGCCGGCGCTGTACGGCGCGCCGCCGAAGACGCTGCAAGAGGCGATTGTGTTGCCGTTCAAGGAATTCATCAAGCGCGACGGCTGGTCGCATGCGCTGTGGATGCTGGCCTTCGTGCTGCTGTATAAGATCGGCGACAGCATGGCCACCGCGCTGGCCACCAAGTTTTACCTGGACCTCGGTTTTTCGATGACGCAAATCGGCCTGGCCGCCAATACCACCGGCTTCTGGGCCAGCCTGGCCGGCGGCATCGTCGGCGGTCTGTGGATGGTCAAGCTGGGCATCAACCGGGGCTTGTGGGTCTTCGGCGCCTTGCAGGCGCTGGCCATCCTCGGCTTCGCCTGGCTGGCGCAGGTTGGCGCCAATACCGCGCTGCTGAGCGCCGTGATCGGCTTCGAGGCGTTCGCCAGCCTCGGCCTGGGCGCGGCCGCGTTTGTCGCCTTCCTGTCGCGCTCGACCGACCCGCGCTATACGGCGACCCAGTATGCGCTGCTGTCCAGCCTGGCCGCGGTGCCGCGCACGCTGATCAATTCCTCGGTCGGTTATATCGTCGCCGAAACCGGCTGGTTCACCTTTTTTATCGTGTGCTTCGTACTGGCGTTTCCTGCCATGATGATGCTGCCGAAAATCGCACCGTGGAGTGCCCGACCATCATGAAATTGAAACAAACAGTCATCGCGCTGAGCCTGATGGCCGGCAGCGGCATGGCGCTGGCCCAGCAGCCTATCCCGGGCCAGATTGGCGGCCCGGTCACGAACAAAAATGCCGGCACGGTCGAAGTCCAGGACGGCATCGCCGTCAAGCCGCTGTCGCGCTGGCGTAACCTGCAAGACGCGCGCCAGGTCGACCAGCAGGCGCAAAGTCAATACGCGGCGCTGCTCGGCGAAGCGCAGCAGAAAGGCGTGCTGGTCCCGGCCAGCAATGCGCAAGTCGTGCGCTTGCGGGCCATCGCCAAGCGGCTGATTCCGCACGCCACGCGCTGGAATGCAGACGCCGCGCAATGGCAGTGGCAAGTCAACCTGCTCGATTCGCCGCAAGTGAACGCCTTTTGCATGCCGGGCGGACGCATCGCCTTTTTCAGCGGTATTTTGGCCACCTTGAAATTGACGGACGATGAAGTGGCGGTGGTGATGGGACATGAAATCGCCCACGCGCTGCGCGAGCATGGCCGCGAACAGGCCGCCAAGTCCGGCGTCACCGCGATGGGGACCAAGCTGTTCGGCGCCGGCGTGTCGGCGCTGTTCGGCGTCGATCCGCGCATCACCGATACGCTGTCCGACATGACGGCCAAGGGCATCAGCCTGCGCTTTTCGCGCGGCGATGAAAAAGAAGCGGACCTGGTCGGGCTGGACCTGGCGGCGCGCGCCGGTTTCGATCCGCGCGCCGGCGTGGTGCTGTGGCAAAAAATGGGCGCGCTGAACCAGGGCGCGCCGCCGGCCTGGCTGTCGACCCATCCATCGGGCGCCGACCGCATCGATGAAATGAACCGCTATATGGCGCAATTGCTGCCGGTGTATGCGCGCAGCAAGGGGCTCAGTGTCGCGCAATTGCCGCCGTACCGCGGCGCCACGCTGGCGGAAAATTGAAGCCGACCAACGCCTCAACGCGAACTCCGGCGCCGTTGCCGATGCGCGACGGCGTCGCGCCCAGCTATCTGTGGCTGCCGCAAGGCAGCTGGCCGGACATGCTCAGCTTTCTGCTGGAACGTTTTCCGCAGGTCGGTATGGCCGGCTGGCGCAGCCGTATGGCGCGCGGCGAAGTGGTCGATGGCGATGGCCAGGCACTGTACCCGGACAGCCCGTTCCGGCCTGGCATGCGCATCTTTTATTACCGCGAGCTGGAGCAGGAAACCCCGATCCCGTTCCACGAAGAGATCCTGTTCCAGGATGAGCACCTGGTGGTGGTCGACAAGCCGCACTTCTTGCCGATGATACCGACCGGCCGCTTCCTGCAAGAGACCTTGCTGGTGCGGCTGAAAAACAAGCTGGGGCTGGAAGACTTGACGCCGATCCACCGGCTCGACCGCGAGACCGCCGGGGTGGTGATTTTTTCGTGCCGCCAGCAGAGCCGGGGCGCTTACCAGTCGCTGTTCCAGCGCCGTGAAGTCGACAAGGAATACGAGGCGCTGGCGCCGCGTCTGGCCGGCCGCGCCTTTCCGTTCACTTACCGCAGCCGCATGGTCGAAGGCGACAAGTTTTTCCTGATGCGCGAAGAGGCCGGCGAGCCGAATTCGGAAACGGTGATCGATATCATCGAGCACCGGCCCGATGCGACGTTGTACCGGCTGCGGCCGCACACCGGCCGCAAGCACCAGTTGCGGGTGCACTTGGCGGCGCTCGGCATCCCGATCCTCAACGATGCGTTTTATCCGGTCGCGCTGCCGTGCAAGGAAGACGACGTGTCGCAGCCGCTGCAATTGCTGGCGCGGGCGATCAGCTTCATCGACCCGCTCAGCGGCCTGCGGCGCCATTTCGAGAGCCGCCGCAGCCTGTAGTGTTTATGCGGTTCTTGGCGTGTAATCGATGATCAGCGGCGCATGGTCCGAAAAACGCTCATCCTTGTAGACGCTGACGGTATGGGCCTGGGCTGCGATGCCGGGGGTGGCGACGTGGTAATCGATGCGCCAGCCGACGTTCTTGGCGTAGGCCTGGCCGCGGTTGCTCCACCAGGTGTATTGTTCTTCGCGCTTGTCGAGGCCGCGATGCACGTCGATATAACCGAGTTCGTCGAACACGCGCGTCAGCCAGGCCCGTTCTTCGGGCAGGAAGCCGGAATTCTTCTTGTTGCCTTTCCAGTTTTTCAAGTCGATTTCGTGGTGGGCGATATTCCAGTCGCCGCAAATGACGATTTCGCGGCCTTCGGACTTCAATTGCAGCAGGTGCGGCAAGAACAGGTCCATGAAGCGGAACTTGGCTTCCTGGCGTTCCGGGCCGGACGAACCGGAGGGGCAATACACGGAAATCACCGTCAGCTTGCCGAAATCGCAGCGCACATAACGGCCTTCGGCATCGAATTCCGGGCTGCCGAAACCGATGTGCACCGCGTCCGGTTCGACCTTGCTGTAGATGCCGGTGCCCGAATAGCCCTTTTTCTCGGCATAGTGGAAATGGCCATGATAGCCGCCCGGGTTGAGGAATTCCGGCGTCATGTCGGGTAGTTGCGCCTTCAACTCTTGTACGCAGATGAAATCGGCCGTTTGCGTCGCCATCCAGTTAAAAAAGCCTTTTTTGGCGGCGGAGCGGATGCCATTCAGGTTGGCGGAGATGATTTTTGGCATAGGGATTCGGTAAAAGTAGGGCGGAGCCGGACAGCGGAACGGATTGTCTCGCCGGTGCGCCGGGATTAAAATACAGGCACTTTCAAATAATGAGGCTCATGTGAATAATTTACGCCAGCAGTTTATCGCGTTTTCAGTATCCAAGGGAGTCTTGCGGTTCGGCGAGTTCACCACCAAGGCCGGGCGCCAGTCGCCATACTTTTTCAATGCCGGCTTGTTCCATGACGGCGCCACGCTGGCCGAGCTGGCGCAGTTCTATGCGCAGACGCTGCTCGACTCGGGCGTCGAATTCGACATGCTGTTCGGACCCGCCTACAAGGGCATCACGCTGGCGTCGGCCACCGCCGTGGCGCTGGCCGGCAAGGGCCGCAACACCTCGTTCGCCTTCAACCGCAAGGAAGCCAAGGACCATGGCGAAGGCGGCACCATCGTCGGCGCCAAATTGCAGGGCAAGGTCGTGATCATCGACGACGTGATTTCGGCCGGCACCTCGGTGCGCGAATCGGTCGACATGATACGCGCCGCCGGCGCCGAGCCGTGCGCGGTGCTGATCGCGCTGGACCGCATGGAGCGCTCCGGCCCGGACGGCCAGTTGTCGCCGAGTTCGGCGGTGCAGGAAGTCAGCAGGCAATATGGCATTCCTGTCATCTCGATCGGCAATCTTGACGATTTGTTCAGCTACCTGAACGGCGGCGGCGCCGATCCGGAATTGCTGCAGCATAAAGAAGCGGTATCGGCCTATCGCGGTCGTTACGGGGTATAAGTTCGATCCGCGCCGATAGCGGCGTGTGGATATCGGCGCAGTAAGTGGCGGGTCAGGGCGGTCGCGATGCCCTGGCGCCGCCAGCACGGTTTGACGTAAATGACGTTGACCGTCACGTTGTCGCCGCTGGCCGTGAAGTCCAGCGCCGCGACCTGTTCGCCGGCCACATAGGCGTACAGCAGATGCCCGGCATCTTCTATCCTGAGTCCCGGCGCGGCCTGGATGGCGTTCATGCCAGCAGCGGGCGCAGCGTGGAGTGCAGGCCCAGCAGCAGCAAGCCGGCGAAAAAGCATTGCTGGAACAATGCCGGCTGCAGGTGCTGGCGCAGCCACTGGCCGATCAACATGCCGCCCAGCGCCGGCAGCAGCGCATACAGCGAGTGGCTGGCCGCGCCGGCCGAGAACGCGCCCTGCAGCGCCAGGCTGGCCGCCAGCGCCATGGTCGATACCGTGAACGCCAGTCCCAGCGCCTGCACCAGTGCATCCTTTGCCAATCCCAGGCCCTGCAAATACGGCACCGCCGGAAGCACGAACACGCCGGTGGCCGAGGTGAGCGCGCCGGTGGCCAGGCCGATCAGCGGCGCCAGCCGCGCTTCCCACGCGCGCGGCACCGCCATGCGCACCGCGGCCAGGCCGGCCAGCGCATACAGCACCAGCGCCAGTCCCAGCGCGATGGCCGCCGCCGGACCGCCATCGCGCGGCAGCAGCGCGCCGCCGGCCAGCGTGCCGCCGCAAACCGCCAGCAGCATCGGCCACAGGCGCCGCAGCAAGGGCGCCAGGCCCGGGCCGGCCGCCAATTGCCAGACATTGGTCACCATCGACGGCACGATCAGCAGCGCGGCCGCTTCCATCGGCGGCATCAGCAGGCTCAGCAAACCCATCGCGACTGTCGGCAAGCCGAGGCCGACCACGCCCTTGACCAGGCCGGCCAGCATGAAACTGGCGCCGATCGCCAGCGGCAGCGTCGCCGATTGTGGATTCAGCAGGGACAGAGGCAGGTAATTTTCCATGCAATGATTCTGTCCTATAAGACTGCGCTTGAAAATGCGGAAGAATTTGAGCCAGGCTTCGGACTGAGCTGAGGCTGGCGCGTTATCATGTCGTCAAAGGAGACGGCGATGCGCTTCGATCTGGTGGATCTTCAATTATTCCTGCAGGTGGCCGAAACCGGCAGTTTGACGGCCGGCGCCGAACGCAGCCACATGGCGCTGGCGTCGGCCAGCGCGCGCGTGCGCGGCATGGAAGAGGAACTGGGCATGCCCCTGCTGGTGCGCGGCCGGCGCGGCGTGGCGCCGACGCCGGCCGGACAAACCTTGTTGCACCATGCGCGGCTGGTGCTGCGCCAAATCGACAAGATGCGCGGCGAACTGGGCGAGTATGGGCAAGGCTTGAAAGGGCATATCCGGCTGCTGTCGAATACCGCCGCGCTCAGCGAATTCCTGCCCGAAGCGCTGGGCGCGTTCATGGAGCGTTATCCGAACGTGAACGTCGACCTGGAAGAGCGCCTCAGCGACGACATCGTCAAGGCCGTGGTCGACGGTGCCGCCGATGTCGGCATCGTTTCCGATTCGGTCGACATGTCCGGCTTGCAGACCTTTCCCTTCCGCCAGGACCGGCTGGTGGCCATCGTCGCGGCCAATCAGGCGGCCAATCTCACGACCGGCGAGCATGGCACGGTGGACTTTGCCGGCTTGCTCGATTTCGATTTCATCGGCCTGGCCGGCGGCAGCGCGCTGCACCAGTATTTGAGCCTGCATGCGGCGCGCGCCGGGCGGCGCCTGAAAGTGCGGGTGCGGCTGCGCAGCTTCGATGCGATTTGCCGCATGGTCGAAAACGGCGTCGGCATCAGCGTGGTGCCGCAATCGGCTGCGCTGCGCTGCGCGCTGACCATGGCGATCCGGATTGTCGGGCTGTCCGACGCCTGGTCGGTGCGCAACTTGACCATATGCGTGCGCCAGTTCGATGAACTACCGTTATACACTCGACAATTAGTTGAAGAAATCCAAACCACGAGTGGGGAGTGACACGATGAGATTTTCGGAAGACGAGTTGGCGACGCTGAAGTGCTGCGACCTGGTGGAGCGCACCATCCACATTTGGCGGCCGGAGCAAAAGCCGCGCGCCGTGATCATGGCGCTGCACGGCGGCATGGCGCATGCGGGCGATTATGTCGAACCGGCGCGCTATTTCCGGGCCCACGGTTTTGCCCTGGTCAGCTTCGACATGCACGGCCACGACGCCAAAAAACGCGTCGATATTCCCGGCTTCGACACCTTGCTCGACGATGCCGAACTGTTTTTGCTGTGGGTGAAAATCACGTATCCGGGGCTGCCGATTTTCATCATGGGCCACTCGATGGGCGGCTTGCTCGCCACGCACCTGGGCTTGGGGCGCTTTGCCGGCGACAGCGATATCCAGGGTTTCATTATCTCGTCGCCGTATTATGTGAATGCGATCAAGGTGGCGGCGCCGCTGCACTGGCTGTCGGGTTTGCTGGCCAAAGTCGCGCCGACGATGAAAGTGCCGCTGGCGTCGCTGACCATGCTGCTGACCCACGACCGCGACATCACCGAGCGCCACTTGGCCGACGAGCGCGACAATCTCCGCGCCACCGAAGTGACGGTGCGTTTTGCGCATGCGCTGACGTCGGCCCAGGCGGCGCTGTCAGGCGGCGCTGGACTGGCCGCCTGGCGTTTCCCGCTGTTCGCGGTGCTGGCCGGCGACGACAAGCTGGCCGATAGCACGGCCGGTGCGGCGATATTGAAGACGGTGCCGGCGGAATTGCTGGACTATCATTTTTACCCGTCCAACTACCATGAGAATTTCAACGAACTGAATCGCGACGTCATTTTTGGACAGGTACTGGGCTGGCTGCGGAATCGGCTAAGCCCCGGCTAAGCGCCACCTAAGCATCGCGTTCCATAGTAGTTGCAGGCTGTGACTCACCAAGGAGATAGACATGACACACTGGAAAAGCAAGGCCGCCGCGGCGGCGATGTTGGGCATGTTGTGCTCAGGCGCGGCGCTGGCGCAAAGCGACAGCGCTTTGCCGGCGATTCACAAGAGCGGGGCGGTGGAATATTTAAGCGGCGGCATCGGCCTGGACGAGTCGACGGCGATCAAGAGCGCCAGCAAGTCGTGGCCGCTGACGCTGGAATTCTCGGTGCAATCGGCGCAGCGCGCGCAGTTCGCGTCCGACGTCAAGGTCGAAGTGCACGATGCGAAAGGCGTGCTGGTCTTGCAAGCCACCGCCGGCGGTCCGTATTTGCTGGCCAGGCTGGCGCCGGGCAGTTACCGCCTGCAAGCGACGCTGGCCGGCAAGAGCTTGCAGCGCCAGGTGCGGATCAAGGCGGGTGCGCCAGCGCGGGTGGTGCTGGTCTGGCCGGCCGGCACCAATCAAGGCCAGCCCTGATGGCCTCCGCGCCACACGAATGGAATAACGCGAGCGGGCGCGGGCGTGGCCTGTCGGCGCATATCTTGCCGACCTCGGCGACCATGATCGGCGTCTGCATGACGGTGCTGTCGATCGGCCATCTGGGCCCGCGCGGCGAAGTCCGGGTACTGATCGACAAGCTGCTGGCGATCGATGCGCTGGTCTTCCTGGTCAGCGCCGTGCTGTCCTTCATGTCGCTGCGGCCGCGCCCGGCCAGCGGCCAGTACGAATCGTGGGCCGAGCTGCTGTTCATCGCCGGCCTCGGCATGCTGGCGCTGGGCGCCGTGGTGCTGGCGTTCGAGATCAGCTGACTTCTTCAGCTGACTTCTACCACCCGGCCTTGGCTGGAACTTTGCAGCGCCAGTTCGATCAGGCGCATCGTCAGCAAGGCGTCTTCGGGCGCCACCGGCGCGGCCGCGCCATGGCGGATGGCGTCGGCCATGCCTTGATAAAAATCCTGGTAGCGGCCAGCCTGCAAGGCGACATGCTCGCAGTGGCCGTCCGGCGCCGTGCCGAGGTGCAGCGCGCCCTTGACCGCATCGATCCCCCAGCCCGGCTGGCCCGGCTTGCCGCCCGCTTTCAAGGCGTCTTCCTGCGGGTCGAGGCCGAACTTCACAAAACTGCCCCGGTCGCCGTGCACGGCGAAGCGCGCGGTCGGCGCCTTGACCAGGCAGCCGGCTTGCAGCACCACCCGCAGCGTGCCGTAATACAGCACCAGATGCATATAATCGACCGCCGCCGCACCGTTGCGCTGCAAGGCGATATCGGCGTACAGGCGTTGCGGTTTGCCGAACAATTGCAGCGCCTGGTCCAGCATGTGCGGGCCCAGGTCGTACAGCAAGCCGCCGCCAACGTCAGCCGATTCGCGCCAGCGCTGCTTGATCTCCGGACGGAAGCGGTCGAAATGCGATTCGAAGCTGGCGATGGCGCCCAGCGTGCCTTGTTGCAGCAGCGCTTTGACGGTCAGGAAGTCGCCGTCCCAGCGCCGGTTCTGGTACACGCTGAGCACCAGCTTGCGTTCCTTCGCCAGCGCGATCAGCGTCTGCGCTTCGGCGCTGGTGATGGTGAACGGCTTGTCGACCACCACGTGTTTGCCAGCCAGCAGCGCGGCCTGCGCCAGGCTGAAATGCACATCGTTCGGTGCGGCGATCACCACCAGTTCAATCTCCGGGGCGGCGTACAGTTGCGCCGGCTCGGCGTACACGGTGGCGTGCGGATAATCCTTGTGCACCAGTTCTGGTTTGCTGGACGCCACCGCCGTCAATTCCAGCGCCTCGACCGCCGTCAATACCGGGGCGTGAAAGGTCGATCCGGCAAAACCGTAGCCGACCAGGCCGGTTTTGATTTTGTTCATGGCATGCTCATTGTGCGTTGGAGATAGCATGATCATACCCGCAAGCGGGCGGTGGCGCTGCTGCTGCGAATGATGTGTCCATGGATCATACGTACTGCATCTTGAAGGTGGAATTGACAGGTATGCCGTCAGCTAAGGCCAGTGTGAAGCTGCAGTTGGCAATGCCCTCGTGCACGGCCTCATCGGGGACAGGGGAGCCGATGCTCTTGATTACGTTCGAGGACGTTGTCTTACCAGCGGTATCGATGTCGTAGGACACGGTGACGGGCACTATCAGGAGCTGGTGAGGTCGACTTTACGGAAGGTCAGCGATACCCTCCTCCCTCGCAATCCGAACGCTTCCTTTTTACGTTTTGGAATTTCGTGCGACCAGACGGATCGTGCTGGTCCGCTTATCGAGACAGCACTACGACGGTCAAGAATACATTCAAACTTCGCACTGTCCGGGCCGCGGAATGTCATCCCCCATGATTCGCAAAGGCTGATTGTGACTACTGGACCACGGAAGCAGCTAGCGCAGTCAATATGTTTGCTGATACCCTGATTACCTATATATTCATTGACGATCACTTGATCCGGAAGTTCGTCTACAAGGCCCGCCTCAAGTAGCCGCTGTCCAATTTTGGCAGCCCAGTCGGGGAGCGCTCCGATAAAAGCGGATTGAGTTATTTTGCGGGCCTTGTAATCATATTTCCAGCCATAGTGCTGTACACGGCGCGATAGCTCATCGAGCCACTGCACGCTATCGACGGCTATGATAAGTTCTTTCTCTTCTTCCTTGGAAAGGAATTCAGATATCGCCACCAATCCCTGTGGGCCATTCGCGACAGGTACTGATACTAGGCCGGAAAGGGACATTGCGGGTTGTGGCATTGCCTCTTCGACTACCCGCACGGACGGTGGCGCCGGCAGCAATTTAGCAATGCTGCCTTTGGCTATCCAGGCGCGGAACTTTTCGACATGGAGAGCATCGAAAATTTTCGAGTCGGCGTTTAAATGCAGGTGAATTTTCCCATTAGCTGTCAGGCTTGAATTGGTGGTATCAATTGTCAGACTCCCATCGCCTGAAATTTGCAGCGTTTGATTATTCAAGAGTAGTGTTTTTTGAACGCCATCCTTATAAAGGATCTTCGCAATTGCCAAAGCTTCCGCTTGCACTTCGGTGTCGTCGTAGTTTGCAATATACCAATTGCCACGGTTGTTGCATTTTCGAGTTGCCCATACCTGATCGCCTTCAAGGAACTGAATCATGCCATCACAAATACGCCAACAAAGATTAAGCGTCACATCGTCGGACCAAGGAGATCCATTCATCTTGAGGCCCCATGTGCGCAGAGCCAATACGCGTCTGCTTTCCGGAGAACCACGGAATTGCGGCAGCAAGTCTCGATAGCCTTCCAAGAAGCCAGAAAGGATAGCTCCTGTCCACCAAGCTGCTGGAGGCATGCCAGGAAATTCAATTGCCCATGATTTGTATGCGGTTGCTCTCGGACGCAGTAATACTAGTTGCAACGAGAAGCCAAGAGGGTCAGCTGTTGCGAGGCTTATATCAATTGATGCCCGGTCATTCAGAATGTCTCTGGTTCTACGCGTGAGATCATCAAGGCTATTCAAAGGCACACCATATTTTTCAGCCGTTGCCGCAATCTGGCTAAGTACTGTGATTGGGCGCCATTCTTTTTGGAGGTGGACTGTCTCGAAGGTTTCGATAATTGCGCGCCACATCGGCGATTGCTGCATGTTCTCTGCCGAGTCGCACCATACGGGATACATTAGCCAGTCAGCCTCCAACACGGCCGCATCTGACCCGATTTCAGTTGAAGTAGGTGATAAGGAGTAACATAGCATATCCAGCCATGGAGCTATTTTGGGAACTGCCCAGATTGCCATTGCGGCGGCACCGCGAATGCGGTTCCATCTGGCTGGTGGCAGGAATGACATCGTTGCGCTTGGTTCCTGCAATCCCCAGCCCTCTCCCTCAGTTACCGTAATCAGAATCGGCTGCCTTGGTAACTCGACATTGGCAAATCCTTTGCACATCGCCAACAGGCGATCACGCTCATCGTGCGAGGATACGCTGAATGTCGTGATGGCGAACAAGGGGATTGGGCCCGGCCAGTATATTTGTAGATCTTCTGCAGACAAGCTGTCGAGCGTATTTTCCGCCCATGTGCCATTTCTCAGAATTGGAATGATACTGCGGGGCAGTAGCCGATGGTCAATCCATGCGCTGACAGCAATGCGTCTGTCATCGGTATTTACATAGCTGACTGAGGAGTTAACTCCGAGACAAATGCCTTTTACACCCTCCTGCAACGGCCACCATTCATCAACAAGCAGTTGCAGCCATGCACGGTGGTCCAGCGTCACCACTAGCTTTATCGGCGCGTTCGCCGGCGCAGTATCGGATTTCTCAAGCGTCTTCTCAGAGTGCAAGGAAAGGTTCATTTGTATCGGAGGAGTTTGGTTCATCGTTCAAGCAATTCAGGGCCCGGCAGATCAGCTATTTGACTCTGAGAAAGTGTATGGGGACCGTCAATCAGTATTAAGTTATCCCGTGCTCGTGCACACAGCATATACATCCTCCGAAAATCGTCCACTGAGGAGCACGGTAGGGAGCGCCATAGATCCTGCAAGTATACGGTATTGAATTCGAGACCAATAGCTGATTCGCTGCTCAGTATGGTAATTCCAGGCTGAAGCAAGCGTATTCCGCTAGCCGCCCCGATTTTACTCACGTACGCATCGACACGGGTTCCTGATGGTAACAGATCAACGAGCTTCTGCCGCAACAACAACACCTCGTCTTGAAGATAAACGATAATTCCGATGGCTTCGTTTCTGTTTGTTAGTCTGGTTGATGCTAAAGAGGCAAGTTCATCCCACGTTTTGAGGGCGGTCATTCTGGGCAACTCGCCACCCCGTCCACGCTGTACTACGCCTGGAGGTAATTTCTGTAAACGATGAAAGTGCTCGGCAACATCTGCAATTTCTGCAGTATTCCGATGGTTTACTTTAAGCCTTATGGGAGCTGGTAGACCTGCATTGCAGATGTCATTGAGCGACGAGCGCTGCGCATCAGTAGTTTGATCTTCGTCCGCGAATACTGTCAGGCTTTTTGCCCCATATCGATAGGCCCACTTGAAGAATCCTGCAGGTAGATTTTGACCTTCGTCAACAATCAAGTGATCCAGTGCAGGGGAGAAATTAATAGCAGCATAGTTCGCTATAATTTGGTCCCAGTCATATACATAGCTCGTAAATTGCGGTACCTCTTGGCCGATATCGGCTTTGTATGAATGCCAGATAAAACTACTAAGCGTACTGGTTTCAATTCCGTCACTGCCAAGTTGTTTGCCTAGTTCTGCAAGCAACTTGTTGCGAGTGATCAAAACGGTTTTTAGGCCCTTATTCTTAAGGAAAACGGCACGCATAACAGCTAGACTTGTTTTGCCAGAACCCGGTGGTCCTGCAACAAATAGATTTTGTTCAGGTGGTTGATCGTAGACTATGAACTGCTCTTCGATCAGGTCATTGAGATTAGGTAAATCCATTATTTTCCTATAAAAAAATTGAAGCTTCGGTCCTCAATAGCAACGCATAGTGCAGATCGAGAACTTTTTTGCTCGTATGATGAAATGGGGCGATGTCCTCGGTTACTAACTTAAAACCCAGTCTTAAAAGCGCTTCTTTAAAGGAAGGGAATTTTTCTCTTGCCTCGGGACGTGAGCTATTCGTATAGAGAATGGCACACGGTCCTGGACCGATGCGAGCCAAGGCGTCGCTAACCGACGTAACAAGAGATTTCACGTCTAGACTGGGGCTTGCCAGCAAATATGAGGCAATAACGATAGTCATTTCACCACGGATTGGGCCAAAGTCAAAGTTAGCAAGATCGGTATCGAATTTAAATGTAGTCTTGGGATGAAATGCCCCGCGTGCTTTCGCTGCCTCCGCCAATGATTCGCCTAGCTGAATCATGGCTTTTGAGCGATCAACGCCAAAATACCGAAAGGGTTCATCGGAGTTTTGAATCGCCGCGAATGCCAGCCCGCCGGTAAACGGTCCACAGCCGATATCTAGAATGGTTGGTTTGGTGATTTTCTGGTTAGGGCCGAGCAGGCTGCTAAAGGCATGTATGAGCTCATCCAAATGTCGCCCTTGATTGTATTTTGCGTACAGTAGAACTACATCGGCTGCCTTTAATTTCCATTGCGGTAATGGATGGTCAAAGTCTGCCTGGCCTCCCATAATAATGTCCGTGAACACCCTATCCCTAGGGTAGCCCAAAAAAGTTGTTGAAGTGGTACGATTATCATTGCTAATTGCGTCATTAATTTCTGTTTGTATCAGGCCTGTAAGCCAGTCTGGTGCCGTCATATGTCCGTCTTTCTGAAGATCGATCTCATAAAAATTAAATGAATGAAATAAAAATTGTATAAAAGAAATATAATAGCAGTGGCTTATGTAAAAAAATCCACACACTGTCACAATGCCGCCCAATAAAAAAAGGACGCCGGAGCGTCCTTTCTGTATGCTGCCTTCCTACGGCGCTTACCCTTCCAGTTTCGCTTTCAGCAATTCGGTCAGCTGGGCCGGGTTGGCTTTGCCCTTCGACGCCTTCATCGCCTGGCCGATCAGCGCGTTGATCGCCGCTTCCTTGCCGGCGCGGTATTGCTCGACCGATTTGGCGTTCGCCGCCAGCACTTCGTCGACGATCGCTTCCAGCGCGCCGCTGTCGGAAATCTGTTTCAGCCCCTTGGCTTCGATGACGATGTCGGCCAGGTTTTCATCGCCGGACCTGGCTTGCCACATGCCGGCGTAGACTTCCTTGGCCAGCTTGTTCGAGATGGTGCCGTCGGCGATGCGCTGGATCAGCAATGCCAGCTGCACGCCCGAAACCGGCGAATCGGCGATGTCGACGTTTTCGCGGTTCAGCGTCGAGGCGACGTCGCCCATCAGCCAGTTGGCGGCGGTCTTGGCGTGTTCCTTGCCGGCCTTGGCCACCACGGCTTCGAAGTACGCGGCGCTCGCTTGCGACTGGGTCAGGATCAGGCCGTCGTAATCGGACAAGCCGTATTCCTGCGAAAAACGCGTGCGCATCGCGCCCGGCAATTCCGGCATGTCCGACTTCACACGGGCTATCCATTCCGGCGAAATGGTCAGCGGCGGCAAGTCCGGGTCCGGGAAGTAGCGGTAATCCTGCGCGTCTTCCTTGCTGCGCATGGCGCGGGTTTCCTTCTTGTCCGGATCGTACAGGCGAGTAGCTTGCTGCACCGTGCCGCCGTCTTCGATCAGCTCGATCTGGCGCCGCACTTCGACGTGCACGGCTTCTTCGATGAAGCGGAACGAGTTCAAGTTCTTGATTTCGCAGCGGGTGCCGAATTCCTTCTGGCCGACCGGGCGCACCGATACGTTGACGTCGCAGCGGAACGAGCCTTCCTGCATATTGCCGTCGCAAACGCCGAGCCACATCACCAGCGAGTGCAGCGCCTTGGCGTAGGCCACCGCTTCGGCGGCGCTGCGGATTTCCGGCTCCGACACGATTTCCAGCAGCGGCGTGCCGGCGCGGTTCAAGTCGATGCCGGTCATGCCCTGGTAATCTTCATGCAGCGATTTGCCGGCGTCTTCTTCCAGGTGGGCGCGCGTCAAGTTGACGGTCCTGGTGACGAATTCGCCATCCTTTTCATAGCCGAAAGTCAGGCTGCCGCCTTGCACCACAGGGTCTTCGAACTGGCTGATCTGGTAACCCTTCGGCAAGTCCGGATAAAAGTAGTTTTTGCGCGCAAAAATCGATTGCGGCGCGATGGTGGCGCCGACCGCCAGGCCGAAGCGGATCGCCCGCTCGACGGCGGCCTTGTTCATCACCGGCAGCACGCCCGGCAATGCCAGGTCGACCGGGCTGGCCTGGGTGTTCGGCTCGGCGCCGAACTTGATCGGCGACCCGCTGAAAATTTTTGATTCGGTCGTGAGTTGTACGTGGTTTTCAAGACCGATGACGACTTCCCATTGCATAGTGTTCTCGCTTTTTTCTCGTTGGCGCGTTGCGCCGAATTCGTCGTGTACCTTCGGGTACGTATTCGTTATTAAATGCCTGCCGGCGAGCGCAAATGCCAGTCGGTCGCTTGCTGGAACTGGTGCGCGACATTGAGCAGCTTCGCTTCGGCAAAATAATTGCCGATGATTTGCAGGCCGACCGGGCGCTGGCTGTTTTTCTCGCCCTGGCCGAAACCGCAAGGTATCGACATGCCGGGCAAGCCCGCCAGGCTGGTCGACAGCGTGAAGATGTCGGCCAGGTAGTTGGCGACCGGATCGTCGGTCTTGTCGCCCAGGTCCCAGGCCACGGTCGGCGCGACCGGTCCCATGATGACGTCGCAGACGGCGTTCGGGCCATCGAGCACGGCGGCGAAATCCTGGGCGATCAGGCGGCGGATTTTTTGCGCCTTCAGGTAATAGGCATCGTAATAACCGTGGCACAGCACGTAGGTGCCGACCATGATGCGGCGCTGCACTTCCGGGCCGAAACCCTGGGCGCGGGTCTTTTTATACATGTCCGACAGGTCGCTGTATTCGGCGGCGCGGTGGCCGTAGCGCACGCCGTCGAAGCGCGACAGGTTGGACGAGGCCTCGGCCGGCGCGATCATGTAATACGCCGGGATCGACAGCGCCGTGTTCGGCAGCGAAATGTCGACCAGCGTGGCGCCCAGTTTTTCATATTGGGCCAGCGCGCCGCGCACGGCCTCTTCGACGTCCTTGGCCAGGCCTTCGCCGAAATACTCGCGCGGCACGCCGATGCGCAAACCGGTCAGCGCTTGCTCAAGATCCCGGCTGAAGTCTTCCGCCACGCCGCCTTGTTCCGGCGTCAGGCTGGTCGAATCGCGTTCGTCGAAGCCGGCCATGGCCGACAGCAGCAAGGCGCAATCCTCGGCGCTGCGCGCCATCGGGCCGCCCTGGTCCAGCGACGAGGCAAACGCGATCATGCCGAAGCGCGACACGCGGCCATAGGTCGGCTTGATGCCGGTGATGCCGCAAAACGCGGCTGGCTGGCGGATCGAACCGCCGGTATCGGTGCCGGTGGCGGCCGGCGTCAGGCGCGCGGCGACGGCGGCGGCCGAACCGCCGGACGAACCGCCCGGCACGGCCTTGGTGTCCCATGGGTTTTGCACGGCGCCGAAGGCCGAGTTTTCATTGCCGGAACCCATGGCGAATTCGTCGCAGTTCAGCTTGCCCAGCGTGACCATGCCGGCCGCGTTCAGTTTTTCAACCACGGTGGCGTTGAACGGGCTGGTGTAATTGGCCAGCATGGTCGAGCCGGCGGTCGAGCGCCAGTCGCGCGTGACGAAGATATCCTTGTGCGCGATCGGCACGCCGGTCAGCGGGGTCGACGTGCCGGCGGCGATGCTGGCGTCGGCGGCCGCGGCCTGGGCCAGCGTCAATCCGCGGTCGACGTGCAGGAAGGAATTCAGGCCGCTCGCTTCGATGCGGTCAAGGAAATGCGTCGCCAGCGCGGTGGCGGAAATTTCTTTGTTTTGCAGCAGCGTGGACAGCTCTTTGATGGATTTTGTATGCATGGCTATTTTCTAAATCGGTTCGGCAGGGGAGGCGAGGGCTGGATAGTGCAATTAATCCAGCACTTTAGGCACTAAATACAAACCGTCCTGGGTGGCCGGCGCGACCGCCTGGTAGGCCTCGCGGCGGTTCGCTTCGGTGGCGGCGTCTTCACGCAGACGCAAGGCGATATTATTCATATGCGCCGCCAGCGGATGGCTGAGCGGTTCCACGCCGGTGGTGTCGACCGCCTGCATTTGCTCGGCCAGCGCGAAAATACCGTTCAGTTGATCGAGTGCATTTGCGGCATGCTCTTCTTTCAACTCAAGTTGTGCCAGATGGGCAATGCGTTTTACGTCGGATAGTGTCAGGGACATGGCGAATGGCGCGGGCGGGACCGCGCGAAATAATGAGTTGGCGTATTGATAAAACGCGGGTATTTACTGCTCTTTTGCTCACAAAAGCTTCCGAATGCCGTCTAACTCGCTGGCCCCGGGGTCACACTTTTCAATGGTTTTTGGGCAAATCGCAATCAAATTATAAGGTAGAATGGCGGGTTAATGCGTTGTCGGCGCCGATACACTGCTGCCGCAGCATAGAAAAGATAGCGTCAGCGCCTATGGCACCACCCCAGCAGCACCCCAGGCGCCCGCTTTGAAGCCCCCTACAACAGCTTTTGCGCAGCTCGATGCGCTACAGGACACTCATGTTTGGTTTTTTACGCAGGTATATCTCGACCGATCTGGCCATTGACTTGGGCACGGCCAACACCCTTATTTATGTACGCGGCCTGGGCATCGTGCTCGACGAGCCGTCGGTAGTGGCGATCCGCCAGGAAGGCGGCCCGAACGGCAAGAAGACGATCCAGGCGGTCGGCAAGGAAGCCAAGCAGATGCTGGGCAAGGTGCCGGGCAATATCGAGGCGATCCGCCCGATGAAAGACGGCGTCATCGCCGACTTTACCGTCACCGAGCAAATGCTCAAGCAATTCATCCGCATGGTGCATGACTCGAAATTCTTCCGTCCATCGCCGCGCATCATCATTTGCGTGCCGTGCGGCTCGACCCAGGTGGAACGCCGCGCGATCCGCGAATCGGCGCTGGGCGCCGGCGCATCGCAAGTCTATCTGATCGAAGAACCGATGGCGGCCGCGATCGGCGCCGGCTTGCCGGTCTCGGAAGCGACCGGTTCGATGGTGGTCGACATCGGCGGCGGCACTACCGAAGTGGGCATCATTTCGCTGGGCGGCATGGTCTACAAGGGGTCGGTGCGGGTCGGCGGCGACAAGTTCGACGAAGCCATCGTCAACTACATCCGCCGCAACTACGGCATGCTGATCGGCGAACAGACCGCGGAAGCGATCAAGAAAGCCATCGGTTCGGCGTTCCCGGGTTCCGAAGTGAAGGAAATGGAAGTCAAGGGCCGCAACCTGTCGGAAGGCATCCCGCGCTCGTTCACTATTTCCAGCAATGAAATCCTGGAAGCGCTGACCGACCCGCTGAACAACATCGTCTCGGCCGTCAAGAACGCGCTGGAGCAAACCCCGCCGGAACTGGGCGCCGACATCGCCGAAAAAGGCATGATGCTGACCGGCGGCGGCGCCTTGCTGCGCGACCTGGACCGTCTGCTGATGGAGGAAACCGGCTTGCCGGTGCTGGTCGCCGAGGATCCGCTCACCTGCGTGGTGCGCGGTTCCGGCATGGCGCTGGAACGCATGGACAAGCTCGGTTCGATCTTCTCCTACGAATAAGATGACAGATGGGCCGTAACCAGATCGTTACGGCCCATCGCGGTTTTGGCTGAACTGTTTTGGCTGAGGTGGAAACCGAGAGCCCGCTCGTTGGCGCGTCCGCGCCGGATTATTGGATGTCATGGAATACAGTCCTCCGCCACTTTTTAAACAAGGCGCTTCCGCCCGGGTCAAAATGATGGTGTTCGCCTGCATCTCGATCGGCCTGCTGATTGCCGATTCGCGGGTGCACGCGCTGAGCACGGTGCGCCAGGCCGTCGGCACGGTGCTGTACCCGGTGCAGATGGCGGCGCTGATGCCGCGCGACCTGATCCTGGGCGCCGGCAGTTATTTTTCGTCGCTGTCGACGCTGGAGCGCGAAGTGCGCGACTTGAAACAGCAGCAGATCGCGTCCGCGCAAATGATGCAGCAGGCGCAGCTCAATATCGCCGAAAACAGGCACTTGCGCAATTTGATGGATGCGCGCGAACGCATTCCCGTCAAGTCGCTGCTGGCTGAAATCCTGTACGACACGCGCGACGGCGCGACCCGCAAGATCGTGCTCGACCGCGGCATCCAGAATGGCGTGGAACTGGGCCGTCCGGTGATCGACAACCTGGGCGTGGTCGGCCAGGTGACGCGGGTATTCCCGTTTACTTCCGAAGTAACCTTGCTGACCGACGAGGAACAGGCGATCCCGGTGCAATTGCTGCGCAACGGCGTGCGCAGCGTCGCTTACGGGCGCGGCAAGTCGGGCACGCTGGAATTGCGCTTCACCGCGCCGACCGCCGACATCCAGGTCGGCGACGTGGTGATCACGTCCGGCCTGGACGGCATTTATCCGGCCGGGCTGGCGGTGGCGCGGGTCACGCTGGTCGAGCGCAATTCGCACGGCCCGTTCGGCCGCGTGGTATGCCAGCCGCTGGCCGGCATCGAACGCAATACCCAATTACTGGTCTTGATGGCGGGGCAGAATTTCCCGCCGCGTCCGCCAGTCGAGGAAATCAAGACCGGCAAGCGGGTGGCCGGCAAGATGGCGCCGATCAAGGATAATCCGCCCGCCACGCCGCCTGCGGCGCCAGGCGGCGCACCTGCCGCGCCGGCCGCAAACCCGGCGATTCCGGCCGCACCGGCCGCCAGACAACCCGCCAAAACCACCGCGCCGGCCGCTGCCGCCGCGACACCCAAGGAAGCCGCCCGATGAGCCGCCCGCATTATATTTTGCTGCCGGTCAGCCCGCTGTTCATCGGCTTCAGCCTGGTTTGCGCATTCTTGCTGAACTTGCTGCCGTGGGGCCAATTCGTCGGCGCGCCCGATTTTGTCGCGCTGGTGCTGATCTTCTGGGGCATCCACCAGCCGCGCAAGGTCGGCATCGGCCTGGCCTTTTTCATGGGCTTGCTGATGGATGTGCACGACTCGACGCTGCTCGGCGAAAACGCGCTGGCGTACACGCTGCTGTCGTATTTCGCCATCATGATGCACCGCCGCGTGCTGTGGTTCCCGGTCTTGACGCAGGCGCTGCACGTGCTGCCGCTGCTGCTGATGACGCAGGCGCTGCAAATGCTGACGCGCTTCCTGGCGTCGGGCCGTTTTGGCGGCTGGCTGCATTTCATCGAAAGCTTCGTGGCGGTCGCGCTGTGGCCGCTGGTCACCTGGATCTTGCTGGCGCCGCAGCGGCGCGCGGTCGACCGCGACCATACCCGGCCGATTTGACGACCCGCCACTGAAGACGTGATGCAATGACCGAACTCAAAAACAACGAACGCGAACTGCACTTTTTCCGTTTGCGCCTGACCGTGCTGGGCGGCGTGGTGTTCCTCTGTTTTTCGCTGCTGCTGGCGCGTTTCATCTGGCTGCAAGTGATCAAGTACAAGGATTACGCGGCGCAGGCGGAGCAGAACCGCATTACCATCGTGCCGGTGGTGCCGAATCGCGGCCTGATCCTTGACCGCAACGGCGTGGTGTTGGCGCGTAATTATTCGGCCTATACGCTGGAAATCACGCCGTCGAAGCTGGAAGCGAGCCTCGATTCGGTGATCGATGAATTGTCGAAGCTGATCCAGGTCGACGTGAAAGACCGGCGCCGCTTCAAGAAACTGCTGGAAGAATCGAAGAATTTCGTCAGCGTGCCGCTGCGCACCCGGTTGACGGACGAGGAAGTGGCGCGTTTCACGGCCCAGCGCTTCCGCTTTCCCGGCGTCGAAGTGCAGGCCCGCTTGTTCCGCCAGTATCCGATGGGCGAAATAGCGTCGCACGTGGTCGGTTTCATCGGCCGCATCAACCGCAACGAATCGCAAGCCATCGACGAGAGCGAGGACGCCGCCAACTATAACGGCACCGACCATATCGGCAAGGAAGGCCTGGAAAAGAGCTACGAAAAGCAATTGCACGGCACCACCGGCTATGAAGAAGTCGAAGTGTCGGCCGGCGGACGCGCGATGCGCACGCTGTCGCGCAAGGCGCCTGTGCCGGGCAGCAACCTGATCCTGTCGATCGACATCGAGCTGCAAAAAGTGATCGAGGAAGCGTTCGGCGAATGGCGCGGCGCGCTGGTGGCGATCGATCCATCGACCGGCGACATCCTGGCCTATGTGTCGAAACCGGGCTACGACCCGAACCTGTTCGTCGACGGCATCGACCAGCAAAGCTGGAATGAATTGAATACCTCGCTCGACCGGCCGATGGTGAACCGGCCGATTTCCGGCCTGTATGCGCCCGGTTCGACCTTCAAGCCGTTCATGGCGCTGGCCGCGCTGGAACTGGGCAAGCGCACGCCGGCGCAATCGATCTTCGACCCGGGCTTCCTGATGGTCGGCGGCCACAAGTTCCGCGACGATAAGGTCGGCGGCCACGGCACGGTGAATATGCACCGTTCGATCGTGGTGTCCTGTAATACCTATTATTACAACCTGGGCGTCGACATGAGTATCGACTCGATCCACGATTTCATGGAACCGTTCGGTTTCGGCGCCATCACCGGCATCGACCTGAGCGGCGAAAGCCGTGGCGTGCTGCCGTCGACGGCCTGGAAACGCAACCGCTTCAAGAAAAATCCGGGCCAGCAAAAATGGTTTGCCGGCGACACCGTCTCGGTCAGCAACGGCTCCGGCTACAACTCGTACACGCCGCTGCAAATCGCCCACGCGGTGGCCAACCTGGCCAATAACGGCGTGGTGATGAAGCCGCACCTGGTCAAGATCATCGAAGACGGCGGCAGCCACGCGCGCACGCTGACGGTGCCGAAGGAAAGCTACCGCATCCCGCTGAAGCAGGAAAACATCGACGTCATCAAGGCGGCGATGGTCGGCGTGACCACCGAAGGGGAGGGCACGGCGTCGAAAGTGTTCGCCGGCGCCGGCTACACGGTGGGCGGCAAGACCGGCACCGCCCAGGTGATCGGGATACGCAAGAACGAGAAATACAACGCCAAGCTGATCGCCGAGCGGCTGCGCGACAATGCGCTGTTTACCGCCTTCGCGCCGGCCGACAAGCCGCGCATCGCGATCGCCGTGGTGGTCGAGAACGGCGGCTGGGGCGCCGGCGTGGCCGCGCCTATCGTGCGCAAGGCGCTCGATTATTATTTGCTCGGCAAGCGCCCGACCACCAGGGAAACCACCAAGGTGCCGAAGGAAGACGCCGACGAAGTGCAAACGCTGGAAGAGTTCAACGACGAGCAGGTCGCCGCCGGCGCGGCCAGGCCGAACCTGCCGCCGCCGCCGCACGTTCACGATTAAGGAAACCGCCGCATGTCCATCAATGAAAGACGCTCGCTGTGGCGCCGGGCCAAACCCTACCTGGCGGTGTTCGATCCGCCGCTGACGCTGATCCTGCTGCTGCTGCTGTCGACCGGCCTGGTGACCTTGTACTCGGCCGGCCTGGGCATTCCGGGCAAGGTCGAGGATCAGTTCCGCAATATCTGCCTGTCGTTCCTGGTGATGTGGATGGCGGCCAACGTCAGTCCGCAAATGATGATGCGTATCGCGGTGCCGGCCTACACCGTGTCGCTGCTGCTGCTGGTGGCGGTGGCGCTGTTCGGCACCATCAAGCTGGGCGCGCGGCGCTGGCTGCATATCGGCGTGATCGACATCCAGCCGTCCGAATTCCTGAAGATCGCCACGCCGCTGATGCTGGCCTGGTTCTTCCAGCAAAACGCCGGTTCGCTGCGCTGGCAATCGTTCCTGATCGCGGCCGCGCTGCTGGCCACGCCGGTGGCGTTCATCGCCAAGCAGCCCGACCTCGGCACCGCGATGCTGGTGGTGGCGGCCGGTTTCACGGTGATTTTCCTGGCCGGGCTGTCGTGGAAAATGCTGGCCGGGCTGTTCCTCACCTTCCTCGGCAGCTTGCCGCTGGTATGGACCATCTTGCACGATTACCAGCGCGAACGGGTGCTGACGCTGATCGATCCGACCCGCGATCCGCTCGGCAAGGGTTTCCACATCATCCAGTCGACCATCGCGGTCGGTTCCGGCGGACTGACCGGCAAGGGCTGGACCCACGGCACCCAGGCCCATTTGAACTTCCTGCCGGAGGGCACCACCGACTTCATCTTCGCGGTGTTTTCGGAAGAATTCGGCCTGGTCGGCAACCTGGTCTTGCTGCTGCTGTACTTGCTGCTGGTCGGCCGCGGCCTGATGATCGCGGCCAATGCGCCGAGCTTTTTCACGCGCCTGCTGGCGGGCGCGATCACGATGATTTTTTTCACCTACGCCTTCGTCAACATGGGCATGGTCAGCGGGATAGTGCCGGTGGTCGGCGTGCCGTTGCCCTTCATGAGCTATGGCGGCACCGCCTTGTTGACGCTGGGCCTCGCAGCGGGAATCCTGATGAGCATACAACGCCACCGTAAGCTGGTGCAAACTTGATGCGCCGGCTTGTTACTCCGGCTGTCACTCCAACGCGCCTGTCGCGCGGCGCGGTCTTGCTGGCCTTGCTGGCGCTGGCCGGTTGCGGCACCGTGCAGCAGCAAGGCACCAGGCCGGCGGCACCGTCCGGCGTCAAGACCCCGCCGCGCCAGGATCCGTCGCTGCCGGTGCTGCCGCCGGCCGGTTCCGGCCGCGGCGGTTATTACAAGGATGACGGCCCGGGCGACAATCCGCCGCCGAACCTGGCCGACGTGCCGGACGCCGAGGTGCGCAACGATCCGCCGCTGCCGCGCGCCAACCGGCCGTATACCGTACTGGGCAAGACTTACACGCCGATCACCGACCTGCAGCCGTTTTCGCAGCGCGGCACCGGTACCTGGTATGGCAAGAAATTTCATGGCCAGCGCACCTCGTCGGGCGAACTGTACGATATGTACAAGATGACCGCCGCCCATCCGACCTTGCCGATTCCGTCCTATGCGCGTATTACCAGCATCGACAGCGGCAAGCAGGTGATCGTGCGGATTAACGACCGCGGCCCGTTCCACGCCAGCCGGGTGATCGACGTGTCGTACACGGCGGCGCTGAAACTGGGCTTGCTGGCCAAGGGCAGCCATGAAGTGCTGGTCGAGCGCCTGCTGCCGGATGATATCGACCGCATCGTCGCCGCGCGCGGCCAGCCGCAGCGCCAGTTGACGCCATCGGTGCAGGTCGTGGTGCCGCCGCCGGAGCCGGTGCCGGTGCTGAAGTCGCCGCCGCCGCCAGTGGCTGATCAGCCGCCGGCCACGCCGCAAACCGGCGCAGTGCTGCAACCGGAAACCACGCTGGTGCCGGTGGCGGCCAGCTCGGCCGGCGCTCCCGCTGCTGCTGCGCCGGCCGCCGCCGTGGCCGGCGGTTTTTATTTGCAGTTGGGCGCGTATTCCCAGTCCAATAATGCCGACGCGGCGCGTGCGCGGCTGTTGCCGCACGCCGAACGGCTGGGCAGCCTGGACGTGGTGCAGAGCGGCGGCGTGTATCGCGTGTTCGGCGGCCCGTTCGCCAGCCGCGCCGACGCCTTGCAGGCGGCGCAGGGGTTGCCGGATGGATTAAGTTTACGCGCCATCGTGATTCAGCGTTAAGAGCCTATCCCAGTAGTGAGCGTCTTGTTCTGGCCGCGCATCAGGAGCGCGGACCAGGCGTGAGGAGCAAGCGTGGCGCGCCACGCGACGACGATCAACGCAGTCCCCGTTCCTGAGGAGCGCCAGAAGAGGGCGTATTCATCTACTGGGATAGGCTCTAAGCTTGCAATTTATTTACAGCTGCGCATTTCCTGATCAGGAAATGCCTGCTTGATGCGTTCCAGGCGCGCCCGGGTCGCGCCATCCAGGTTACGGAACTGGAACGACAGCTGCTTGCTCGGCGTGTAGCGCGGGCCGACCTTGGCGCTGTGCACGCCCTGGCGCATCAACGCCGCCAGCAGCGCCTGCGCGCCCGCTTCCTGCTTGAACACGCCCAGTGAAATCGCCCAGCGCATCGGGGTATTGTCCGACATGATGAAATAATTCGTCACGCCGAGCTGCTTCAATTCATTGGCCTTGCGGTCGGCGCCTTCCTTGTTGCCTTGCGGCGGGATGTAGACGATATAGCTGGAAATATCCTGGCCGGGGACATTGCGGCGCGACTGGCGGTCGCCCAGGTCCAGCACTTCCAACTGGGCTTCGAAACGGCGCGCGTCGGCCAGCACGAAATTACCCACTTCGGTGCAGGCATAGAGTTGCTGCCTGGCCGGCGCCGGCGCGCTGGCCAGCTCGGGGACGGGCGGCGCCGCTTCCTGCGGCGGCAAGGCCGCCCGCAGCGCCTGGTCCTGGCTGATCAGATTGAGCTGGCCGGTATTGAGCTGGTTTTGCAGCCGCGCCGGTTCGCGCACTTCGCTGCGGTAATTGCCGAGGTAACCCTGGCCGAGCGCATACACCAGCAGGTTCACGCCCAGCAGCAGCCAGAAACCGAATTTCAGCATACTCCACCTCCATCCACCGTCGCGGCATGCAAGCCGATCATGACGATATTGTCGACCAGCCGGTGCGCTACCGTCAACGCCGCCGCGATATGCGGCGCCGCGCCGCCCGAGAGGATACAGGCGCCAGCGTTGTGGGCGGCCACCGCGCGTTCGATGGCGCCGGCTTGCGCCGCCAGGCAGCCGCTGAGGATCGCGTCATCGGTATTGTCGGCGAAGCCGGTCGGCAGCGCCGCTTGATAGGCGATCTGCGGCAATTGCGCGGTATTGCGCGCCAGCGAACTGGCCATCAATTGCAGGCCCGGCAAGATCATGCCGCCGACAAAATGTCCGTCGGCGCTGACCGCGTCGATGGTGGTGGCGGTGCCGCAATTGGCGACGATGACCGGCTGGCCGGGCGCCAGCGCATGCGCGCCGATGGCGGCGGCGAAGCGGTCGCAGCCCAGTTGCGCCGGGTTGCGGTAGCCGTTGCGCACGCCGGCCAGTCGCGGCAGCGAGGCGAACCAGCCGACGCTGCCCTGTTGCGGATAGCCGCGCAGCAGCTGTTCCAGCCGTGTGCGCATGGCGGGGCCGGCGACGTTGGAAACCAGCACGCGGGACAGCGTGCCGCCGGCCAGGGCCCGGGACCAGGCCGGCGCCAGTTGCGCCAGTTCGGCATGGACCGCGGCGCCGCTGGCCAGCCAGTCGCCGGGCGCCGAGCCGGTCTCGGCCAGCGCCCATTTGATCCGGGTATTGCCGGCGTCGATCAGCAGCAGCATCGCTTAATCCTCGCTCAGCCGCAGCGACACGTCGCCCGACATCACCGCTGTGACGCCATGCTCGCCTTGCAGCAGCAACCGGCCGCCGTGGTCGACGCCGAGCGCCACGCCTTGCTGCAATAGCTGGCCGCCGTCGAGGATCTTGACGGCCTTGCCTTGGTAGGCGTGCAGCCGGTTCCAGCGTTCGCCGAACGCGGCAAAGCCGGTATCGTCGAATTCCGCCAGCAGCGCCGCCAGCCGGTTCAGCAGCGCCGCCATCAAGTCGTTGCGTTCCATTTGCGCCAGCCACGGCACCGCCGACACGCTGCGGCCGATGCGCTGTTCCAGCGCGTCGGGCATGACCAGGTTGATGCCGACGCCGATCACGGCCCAGATGCCTTGATCCGGCGCGGCCTGGGTTTCGACCAGGATGCCGGCCAGTTTGCTGCCATCTTTCATCAAGTCGTTCGGCCATTTCAGCCGTACCGGCACGCTCAGCGCTTCCATGCTTTCTGCCAGCGCCACGCCGACGACCAGCGGCAGGCCGGCCAGCTGTTGCAGCGGTCCCTTGAAATGCCAGGCCAGCGAAAACATCAGCGTCGCGCCCGGTTCCGACAGCCATGGCCGCCCGGCGCGGCCACGGCCGGCGGTTTGCTGTCCGGCGATGCGCAGCGTCGGGCCGTCCAGGCCGTGCGCGGCGGCGCGCTGCAGCAGGTCGGCGTTGGTCGAGCCGGTTTCGGCCACCACTTCGATGGCGACCTGCGCGGCGCTGGCCGCGCAGCGGGCGTGGATCGCGGCGGCGCTCAGGGTTTGCTGGAATTGTGTCTGCATGGTGACGATTCTTGCCTTTATTTGCGGGCCTTGCGCGGCGCGTTGGCGAAGGCCAGGTCGTACACCGGATTGGGCAAGGCCCGCAGCAGCTTGGCGACCAGCCCCATTTGCCACGGAATGACACGGTAGCTGGTGCCGCTGGCGATGGCGGCGGCGGCCTTGGCCGCGAATTGTTCGGCCGGCATCAGGAACGGCATGCGGTAGGCGTTATGCCGGGTCATCGGCGTATCGATGTAGCCGGGGGTGATGGTGACCACCTTGATGCCGTATGGTTTCAGTTCCAGGCGCAGCGATTCGCAGTAGCTGATCACCGCCGCCTTCGAGGCGCTATACGCTTCGGCGCCGGGCAAGCCGCGGATGCCGGCCACGCTGCCGATGCCGGCCAGCCGGCCGCCGCCCTGCCGTTTCATGGCGCCGATGAAGGGCGCGAAGGTGGCGACGGTGGCGGTGACGTTGACCGCCAGGATGGCGGCGAACGCGGCCAGGTCTTCCGGCTGTTCGGTCAGCGTGCCGTAGGACACGCCGGCGCTGGCGATCACCACGTCGATGCCGCCGGCGTATTCCAGAAAATCATCTGCCGCCCGGTGCAGCGCGGCGTGGTCGCAGACGTCGACCGGGTAGGCGCGGTGCAGTTGCGGATTCGGCAGGCCGGCGATCAGCTGTTGCAGGGCGTCGGCGCGGCGCCCCAGCAAGCCGAGGCGCGCGCCCTGTCGCGCATAGTCGACGGCCAGCGCGGCGCCCAGGCCGCTCGATGCGCCGGTGATGAAGACCCGCTGCATCAGGCGCCAGCCAAACGGATGCGCGGCATGCTTATTTCTTTTCCGCTTTGGCCTTGGCGACCAGGATATCCATCACGGTCAATGCTTCGGCGCCCATTTCGGCTTCGTTCTTGGCGGCCTTGCCACCCTGGTCGGCTTGCGACGGCGACGTCACATAACGGCCGTCGATGGCGATCATCGGCCAGAAGCTGACCTGGTACGATTCCATCATCGCATTGGCGCGGCGGATCTTGGCGTCGACGCCGAACGAGCGGTAAGTGGCGCTGAATTTCTTGGGATCGATGCCTTGCTTGGTGGCGAAGTCGAGCACGGCGGCGTCGGTATTCAAGCGGTTATGTTCGACGTGCATGGCGTTGAACACCTTGCGGTGGTATTGCTCGACCAGTCCCAGCGCTTCCAGCGTGAAGTACAGGCGCTGCTGCGGCGCGACGGCGTCGTTGAGCTGCACGTGGACCCGCTTGAAGGAGATATTGTCGCCCTGTTTCTTGACCCACGCTTCCAGTTCCGGCTCGAATGCGTTGCAATGCGGGCAGTAATACGCGAAGAATTCGGTGACTTCGATTTTCTTGCCCGACTCGGTGTTTTGCGGGGTCGGCAGCACGGTGTATTCGACGCCCAGCTTGGGATCGGACGGCGACGCCATGGCGGCCACGCTGGCGCCCAGCAAGGCTGCTGCCAGCAAAACTTTTTTCAACAAACGCATACTCACTCCAGGTTATTTTTGGTTGCGGACGACGGCGACATCGACGCCGTTTTCAGACAGCTTGGTGCGGGCGCGGTTCATCGCATCGATCTGGGTGAACGGGCCCATGCGGACCCGGTGCAGCACGCCGGTATCGGTGCTGCGGTCGGAAATCGACGCTTCGAACCCCAGCAGCGCCAGTTTGGCGCGGGTGCTTTCAGCGTCGGCGACTTCACGGAAAGCGCCAGCCTGCAAATAATAGACCCATTTGTCTTCGCCTGCATCGGCCTTGGCCGCAACTGCCGGCGCGGCGGCCGGCGCCGCGGCCGCCGGCCTGGCTTTTTCCACCAGCGGCGCGGCCGGGGCGGCCGGCGTCGCGGGAGCCGCCGCAGCGACTGGCGCCGGCTTGGCCTCAGGTTTCGCATCCTTCAGGCTGCCGACCAATTCCTGCAAGGCGTCCGGTTCCGGCGCGCGCGGCTCCTTCGAATAATCGCGCGCCGCTTCCTTGGCCGCATCCTTGTTGCCGTACATCGGCTTGTTCGGATCGGCGATCTGGCCGGAGGTCGGCTCGCTCGATTTTCCCGCCTTGCCGGCCTTGTCGGTGAACGGCGTCGCGCCCTTGGTGATCATCAGCGCGACCACCACGGCGATGCCGAGGCCGATCACCAGGCCGATGATGATGCCGACCAGGGTATTGCCTTGCTGGCGCAGGGAAGGGGAGTAGCGGGAATCGAAATTCATTAGCGGTTAAACCTTTGCGATTACATGGTGGTGGGAGCGGAAACGCCGATCAGCGCCAGGCCGTTGCGCAATACCTGGCGCGCGGCGACCACCAGCGCCAGGCGGGCCAGTTTCAGCGCTTCGTTATCGTCGATCAGCACTTTTTCGGCAAAGTAGAAGCTGTGCAGGTTGCTGGCCAGGTCGCGCAGGTAGAAGGCGATCTGGTGCGGGCCCAGTTCCGCTTGCGCGCGCGCCAGCATTTCCGGATACGACGCCAGCGTCGCCAGCAAGGTCGCTTCGGTCGGCGCGGTCAGCGGCGACAGGTCGGCGCCGGCCAGCGCGGTCGCGTCGCCGCCCCAGTTTTCCAGGATGCGGCAAATCCGCGCATGGGCGTACTGCACGTAATACACCGGGTTTTCATCGGTGGTTTTCAGCGCGACGTCAACGTCGAACACGAATTCGGTGTCGGCCTTGCGGGAAATCATGAAGAAGCGCACCGCGTCGCGGCCCTTGACGATGTCGCCGCCGCCCGACCATTCGATCAGGTCGCGCACGGTGACGTAGGAGCCGGCGCGTTTCGAGATCTTGACCTCTTCGCCATCCTTCATCACGGTGACCATCTTGTGCAGCACGTAGTCCGGGTAGCCTTGCGGGATGCCCATGTCGACCGCCTGCAGGCCGGCGCGCACGCGGGCGATGGTGCCGTGGTGGTCGCTGCCCTGGATATTGATGGCCTGGCCGTAGCCGCGCTGCCATTTGACGACGTGATAGGCGACGTCCGGCACGAAATAGGTGTAGGTGCCGTCGGACTTGCGCATCACGCGATCCTTGTCGTCGCCATAGTCGGTGGTGCGCAGCCACAGCGCGCCATCCTGTTCATAGGTGTGGCCGGCCTTGACCATGGTGTCGACGGCGGTATTGACCTTGCCGTCGGCGTACAGCGACGATTCGAGGTAATAATTGTCGAACCTGACGCCGAACGCCTGCAAGTCGATGTCCTGTTCATTGCGCAGGTAGGTGACGGCGAACGGACGTATCGATTCCAGGTCGTCCAGCTTGCCGTTGGCGGTGGCGGGCTGGCCGTCGCTGGCGGAGACGGTCTTGCCGGCCAGGAAATCGTTGGCGATCTCGGCAATATAGTCGCCGTTGTACGCCGATTCCGGCCATGCGGCATCGCCCGGCTTGTAGCCGCGCGCGCGCGCCTGCACCGAATTGGCCAGCGTCTGGATTTGCACGCCGGCGTCGTTGTAATAAAACTCGCGGGTCACGTCGTAGCCTTGCGAGGCGAACAGCGACGACAGCGCATCGCCCAGCGCGGCCTGGCGGCCGTGGCCGACGTGCAGCGGGCCGGTCGGATTGGCCGACACGAATTCGATCACCACTTTCTTGCCGGCGCCGCTGCTGCTGCCGCCGAACGCGGCCTGCTGCTGCAGGATGGTCTTGAGCACCGCCTGCTTGGCGGCCGGCGCCACGCGCAGGTTGATGAAACCCGGGCCGGCGATGTCGGCCGATTCGACCAGGCCCTTGCCGGCCGGATTGGCCAGCACGGCCGTGACGACGGCTTGCGCCAGCTCGCGCGGGTTCATCTTCAATGGCTTGGCAAGCTGCATCGCGATATTACAGGCGATATCGCCATGGCTGGCGTCGCGCGGGCGTTCCAGCACCACATTGGCGCTCAAGCCGGTATCGGCGAGCAGGGGAGTCAGGGCGGCCTGGAACAGGGCGACGATTTCTTGTTTTTGGTGGGCGAGCATGTGCGAGGTGGCGGCCGGGCCGCGTTAAATTGATACTGAAGGCTAAACGGACGGCGCCAGCTAATCTCCAGGCGCGGTCCGGACAGCGGTAATTATACTGGTTTGCAAGCACGAACAATACGCTTGCCGGGCAGCCGCGCGCGCGGGCGCCGCCTTTTCAGCGCACTGGTCGCGCATTTATAACGCATTTGTAAATATATAATATCTTATGGCGGTGACATTGAATAATTTGCCGCAATGGCGAAATCGTTGAAGTATTCCCCGAGAAATTATTGGGAATTTATGACAAACAGAACCGGATGCGCTGCAAGGCGCCCGTTGCGACGCAGTGCGAGCACTGCTAGCAGCGGGCAACACCGCAGGGCGCCGGTGATGGAAGTCAGAAATCACAATAATTTATTGGGGGGGACTTAGCTCAGAGTCGCCTACAAACGCTACAATCGACCCTTTATGGTGCGCCTGCGTGGTTTTCGCCGCCGCGTGCACCGCATGTGATCACCAGCATCGCCCAATACCGGATATCTTATGGAAAAGCGCCCAACGCTTAAATTGAAAGTCGTCTCGAAGCCCGCGCCTGCGCCTAAATTGCGCCCAAGCTACCATCCGGATCTCAAACCAGTGCTGCAACCCCGCTTCCAGCCCGATTTACGGGCCGACTCGCTGGCGTTCTGCCTGCTCGGCGCCGCCAACGCGGTGGCCCAGGTACGCGGCGGCACCGCCTTGCCGCAAGCGCTGGCCAAGGTGTTTGTCCAGTCGGACGCCAGCCCGCAGGCGCGCGGCGCGATCCAGGATATCGCCTACCGCACCATGCGCCAGCTGGGCCGCAGCGATACGCTGATCGGCCTGATGACGTCGAAGGCACCGGAACCGCCGATGCTGGCCGGTTTGCTCGCTTGCGCGCTGAGCCTGATGTCGGCCGAGCCTGGCCAGCAGCCGTATGAAGAATTCACGGTGGTCGACCAGGCCGTCACGGTGGCCACCTCGCATCCCGACCTGGCGCACGCCAAGGGCATGGTCAACGCGGTATTGCGGCGTTTCTTGCGCGAACGCAAGGAATTGCTGGCCAGCGCGCTGCAACAGCCGCTGGCCCAGTGGAATTACCCGCAATGGTGGATCGACGCCGCCCGTACCGCCTATCCGCGCGACTGGCAGGCGATTTTAACGGCCGGCAATGCCGCACCGCCGCTGACGCTGCGCGTCAACCGCCGCAAGACCACGGTCGAGGCTTTCCTGGCGACATTGCACGCGGCCGGCATCGACGCGGCCCGGGTCGGACCGTCGGCGGTGCGGCTGGCCAAGCCGGTCGGCGTCAGCCTGATCCCCGGCTTCGACCAGGGCCATGTGTCGGTGCAGGACGCCGGCGCGCAACTGGCCGCGCCCTTGCTCGATGTGCAAGACGGCATGCGCGTGCTGGACGCCTGCGCGGCGCCGGGCGGCAAGACGTGCCATATCCTGGAACTGGCCGACGTGGCCTTGACGGCGATCGACGCCGACGCCAAGCGCTTGCCGCGCATCGCCGAGAACTTGCAGCGTCTCGGCCTGGACGCCACGCTGAAGGCGCAGGACGCCCAATCGGCCGCCTGGTGGGATGGCCAGCCGTTCGACCGCATTCTGGCCGACGTGCCGTGCACCGCGTCCGGCATCGTGCGGCGCCATCCGGACATCCGCTGGCTGCGCCGCAAGGGCGATGCGTTCCAACTTGCAACACTTTCTGCCAAAATTCTCGACAATCTTTGGCAGATGCTGGCGCCCGATGGTAAATTGCTGTTCGTGACATGTTCCTTATGGCCGCAAGAGTCCGAGGCGCAGGCGGCGGCGTTTGCCGTGCGCAATAATGCGACACGACTGGCGGCGCCCGGCCAATTGTTGCCGACTGGTGCCGTGGAGCAAGATCACGACGGCTTGTTTTATGCGCTGTTCCAAAAAAATGCGGCGTAGTGCTTGCGCCCCTTATTTTCCAACGGACTTATTAAACACCGGCCCACTCGTGACCATACGATTTTTCCGCCTCCTCACCCTGTTGCTGACACTGGCTTGCATGACGCTGCCGGCGCGTGCGGCTGACGGTGTCGATATCACGCGGGCGTATATCGAAGCTTCCGACGAGGGCTACCGGCTGGCCGCCAGCTATTCGTTTGAATTGAACCATGGCCTGGAAGACGCGGTGCAGCATGGCGTGCCGCTGTTTTTCACGACCGAGATCGAATTGACGCGGCCGCGCTGGTACTGGTTTGATGAAAAGGCCATCGTTGCCAAGCAAACCAGCCGGATTTCCTACAATGTGCTGACCCGTCAATACCATGTATCGACCAGCGGCAGCCTGCAGCAAAGCTTCCCGACGCTGGACGATGCGCTGTTCCTGATCCGCCGCCCGAGCCGCTGGATAGTGGCGCCGCGCGGCGCGCTGAAGGTCGGCGAGATCTACAACGTCACGCTGACCATGGGCATGGATCGCGATTACCTGCCGAAGCCGATCCAGGTCAACGCTTTTAATAATAGCGACTGGCGCCTGGCGTCGAATAAAAAAACTTTCCTCTACAAGGCGGAATAAGCAGTGACCCAGGCCTTGCGGTATGTGTTGGTGGTCGGCGGCGGCATTGTCAGCATCCTGCTGTTCCTGCTGGCTTCGGCGTCCGATAATTCCGGCTTCTTCGACCGTTATTATTCCTGGCTGCTGGGGCTCAACGCGGCCGTCGCGGTATCGCTGCTGGTGCTGGTCGGCCTGTCGCTGGCGCGCCTGTATTCCCGTTACAAGAGCGGCAAGTTCGGCTCGAAACTGATGACCCGGCTGGTGCTGCTGTTTGCCGCCATCGGCATCCTGCCCGGCGTGGTGATCTTCCTGGTGTCGGTGCAATTTGTATCGCATTCGATTGAGTCGTGGTTCAATGTCAAGATCGAGGCGGCGCTGGAATCCGGCCTGAACCTGGGCCGCGCCGGTCTCGATGCGGCGCTGGTGGAATTGAATGGCCGCGCCAAACACGCGGTGGCTTCGCTGTCCAGCGTGCCGCCGCCGGCCACCCAGACCACGCTGAACAGCCTGTTGCGCGATCCGGGCATGCAAAATGCGCTGCTGGTCGACGACAGCGGGGTGCTGCTGGCCAGCGCAGGCGACCATCCGGCCGCCGACTTGCCGACCCCGGCCATGCTGGCCCAGGCGCTGACGCCGGCCGGTTACGCGGCGGCCGAAGGCGGCATCGAATTGCGCGACGATAGCAAGGAGTCCGGCGGCGCCGGCATTCGCGCGGTGGCGCCGGCCGTGCCCGACGTGGCCACCGGGCTGCGGCTGCGGGTGCTGGTGCCGATTCCCGGCCGTTCCGGCTCTTTGCGTTATCTGCAACTGTTACAGAGCGTGCCGCCCAGCCTGGCCACCAATGGCGAAATCCTGCGCGACGCCTACAGCGAATACAAGGCCCGTTTCGTGGCGCGGGTCGGCTTGCGCAAGATGTATATCGAAACGCTGACGCTGACCTTGCTGCTGGCGATTTTCGGCGCCATCGCCAGCGCCTTCCTGATCGCCGGCAACCTGGCGCAGCCGCTGTTGCTGCTGGCCGAAGGCACGCGCGCGGTGGCCGAGGGCGACTTGTCGCCGCGCCCGATATTGGCGACCAAGGATGAACTGGGTACGCTGACGCAATCGTTCAATACCATGACGCGGCAATTGTTCGAAGCCCGCACGGCGGTCGAAAGCAACCGCGCCGCGCTGCAAAACGCCAAGGCCCACCTGGAATCGGTGCTGGCCAATATGTCGGCCGGCGTGATGGTGCTGGACGGCGATTTCAAACTGGTCACCTGTAATGAATCGGTCGAGCGCATCTTGCAGCACGCCGGCGTGACGATGGTCGGCCAGCCGCTGGCCAATATCGACGGCATGCGCGAATTCGGCGGCGCGATCGTCAGCGCCTTCACCGCGCAAAGCGCGCAATCGGCGTCCGGCCGCAATCTGCAGCGCTTGCACTGGCAGCAGCAAATCGAAATCCCGCGCCGCAGCGGCAGCAGCGCCGACGAGCACGACATCACCCTGCTGGCGCGCGGTTCGCGCCTGCCGCTGGAATCGGGCAGCGGCTACATCGTCGTGTTCGACGATATTTCCGACGTCATTTCGGCGCAGCGCTCGATCGCCTGGGGCGAGGTGGCGCGCCGCCTGGCGCATGAAATCAAGAATCCGCTGACGCCGATCCAGTTGTCGGCCGAACGTTTGCAAATGAAGCTGGATGGCAAGCTGGAGCAGCCGGAGATGGATTTGCTGAACAAGAGCACCAGCACCATCGTCAACCAGGTGGCGGCGATGAAGCGCATGGTCGACGATTTCCGCGACTATGCGAAGACGCCGCCGGCGGTGCTGTCGCTGCTCAGCCTGAACGACCTGATCGAGGAAATCCTGCACTTGTACCTGCGCGGCGACGATGGCGACATCATCCACCCGAACCTGGCGCCGCATTTGCCGGCGGTGATGGGCGATGCGACACAATTACGGCAGGTGATCCATAATTTGCTGCAGAACGCGCAAGACGCGATGGCCGACCAGAGCGGCGCCATGCATCCACGGATTGACGTGACGACCGAAGCAATCCATTATCGTAGCGCGGACGGCGGCGTGAATATTGCCGTGCGCTTGGCGATCACTGACAATGGCCCTGGTTTTGCGCCGAAAATCCTGGCCCGCGCCTTCGAACCGTATGTCACGTCGAAGGCCCGCGGCACCGGATTGGGCTTGGCCATGGTCAAAAAAATTATCGATGAACACGGTGGCAAGATCGATATCGAGAACCGGAGCGACGGAAGTGGCGCGTCAGTCGTCATTTTGCTGTTAAAGTTAGCCCCGGATAATCTGGCTTAACGCTTAAAAACTAATAAAATCATAGCTGTCATGAAGGTGCATACTATTATGGTTGCAACGGACACGGCGAAATGAGGAAGGCAGGGATAGATGGCAAACATTCTCGTAGTTGATGATGAAATGGGTATCCGCGAATTGCTCTCGGAAATCTTGGGCGATGAGGGACATGCGATCCAGCTGGCCGAAAACGCGCAGCAGGCCCGGGAAGCGCGCGCCGCCGGTGCGCCGGACCTGGTCTTGCTCGATATCTGGATGCCCGATACCGATGGCGTGACCCTGCTCAAGGAATGGCAGCGCGACGGTTTGCTGACGATGCCGGTCATCATGATGTCCGGCCATGCCACCATCGATACGGCGGTCGAAGCGACCCGCATCGGCGCGCTGAACTTCCTGGAAAAACCGATTGCCTTGCAAAAACTGCTGAAAGCGGTGCAACAGGGTTTGACGCGCGCCCAGGAAACCCCGCGCGCGCCGGCCGCCGCGCCGCGCCCATTGCCGGCGGCGGTCGAAGAGCATGTCAGCAACCAGGCGCCCAGCTTCAGCAATAATGCCCCTCCGCAACATGTGGTGGTGCGTCCCGGCGTGGCGCCGCAGCAAGGCGGCGACAACCAGCTGTTCAACCTGTCCTTCGATTTGCCGCTGCGCGAGGCGCGCGATGCGTTCGAACGCATGTATTTCGAACATCACCTGGGCCGCGAAGGCGGCAGCATGACGCGGGTGGCGGAAAAGACCGGCCTGGAACGCACCCATTTGTACCGCAAACTGAAGCAACTGGGCGTCGAGCCCGGCCGGCTGGCCAAAAAAGGAGTATGACCGCCGGCATCACGGCGCCGCTGGCCACCACGCTGGTGGTCGGCGGCCGCGCCAGCCAGCGCGAAACGGCCATCGGCGCGGCCCTGCTGAGCGGCGTGGCTAGCGCCGCGATACTCGAAGGCTTATCAGACGGCAATTCGACACTGGCCGATTTGCCGCCCGGGGTCGCTCCCCAGATACTGCGCATCGCCCCCGGCTGCCTGTGCTGCGCCGGTAACCTGGTGTTGCGGGTGACCCTGAACCGCTTGCTGCGCCACCCTCCGGAGCAACTGTTCATCAGCCTGGCCAACGCCACCCACCTGGAACAATTACGCGCGTGGCTGCTGGCGCCGCCGTACGACGCCTACCTGCGGCTGGAACCGGATTTGGCGGTGCAAGCATAGTCGGTAGCAAGCCGTTACAATTGGCAGGGGAGGGCGCTACTTGAAAAGGCGGGCGCCAACCCCACCTCAGTGCTGAAAGAGACGGTGGAAAGACAAGGTATCCCCCTCACCTTGATAGAGCGAAGGAAGCAAAATGAACCTCATCTATAACAGCGAGCAATACAGCGTGGTTGAATTCGGCGCCGACCGCGACCTGGAAGCGTTGCGCTTCGGCGGCTATGAAATCGTCGACAAGGGTGGCAAACGCGAAACCTTTATTGCCGGCGTGCTGGCGCAAAACTTCCGGCGCGACGTCAACCAGTTGATCGCCAGCGAACCGAGCATGGAGGAAATCGATGAGTTTCTTGGAAGTTACGAATCGTTGATGAGCCAGCCGGTACTATTGCATTAAAAATCATCCTGCCGGCCCGCCAGCGTTAAATGTTGCTAAATTTAACGTTGTCGGACCGCTTCTTTCCCGCGAGCGCGCAGCGGCGTGGTAAGGTTGTTCCTGTTACCTGTATCGAACAGCAGTCAAGCAACCATGTGCCAACTCCTAGGAATGAATTGCAATGTCCCTACCGACATTGTGTTTAGTTTTACCGGCTTCGCGATGCGCGGCGGCCACACCGATACCCACCATGATGGCTGGGGCATCGCGTTTTTCGAAGGCGCCGGGGTGCGCCATTTCGTCGACCACCAGGCCGCCATCGCGTCGCCGGTGGCCGAGCTGATCAAACATTACCCGATCAAGTCCACCAACGTGATTGCGCATATCCGCAAGGCGACCCAGGGCCGGGTGGCGCTGGAAAATTGCCATCCCTTCGTGCGCGAACTGTGGGGGCGCTACTGGGTATTCGCCCACAATGGCGACTTGAAAGACTTTGCGCCCGTGCTCGATGGCAGCTACCGGCCGGTCGGCTGCACCGACAGCGAGCGGGCTTTCTGTTATCTGCTGCAACAGTTGCAGGCCCGTTTCGGCGCTGTGCCGCCGTCGCGCGGCGAGCTGCATGCGGCACTGGGCGGCATCGTGGCCGGCATCGCGGCCCACGGCACTTTCAATATGCTGTTGTCGAGCGGTACGGAATTGTTTGCCCATTGTTCGACGAACTTGTTTTATGTAGTGCGGCAACATCCTTTCGTCACTGCTAAACTGTCTGATGAAGATGTCAGTGTTGATTTTTCGCAAGTGACCACGCCGGACGATCGTGTCGCCGTGATCGTCACCCAGCCGTTGACCACCAATGAAATCTGGACCGCATTTTTACCTGGCGAGTTGAAATTATTTGTCGATGGATGGCCTGAACCGGCGCCGATAGCGTGATCTATCGTCATTTCTCAACGACAAGGGCAGGCATTACTGCCAAAATATTTACCAAGCCGACACAAATTAACCATCAAGCCGACACAAATCAGGTACAGTATTATCAATATTCAACCATGGCGTGCAGTTTGACGCATGTCACTCGACATGAATGATAAAGATTTAATGATCGATATTTCCAACACCGACCCGACCCCCAAACCTTTGCGCGTGCGCGAATTTTATTTGGGCCGCCAACCGATCCTCGACCGGAATCAAGCCTTGTTTGGCTATGAGTTGCTATTCCGCAACGCCCCGGTCGGCCCGGCCAATATCACCAGCGACTTGTCGGCCACCGCGTCCGTGATCGCCCATGCCTCGCAACTGGGCATGGAAAAGGTCATCGGCGATGCGCTCGGCTTCGTCAATGTCGATGCCGACGTGATCATGAGCGATATCTTTGTTTTCTTGCCACGCGAAAAAGTCGTGCTGGAAATCGTTGAATCGATGCAAGTCACGCCCGAGATTTACCAGCGTATCACTGAACTGGTCGGCCACGGCTTCACGTTTGCGCTCGAAAACGTGGTCAACGACAGCCAGCAAGTGCAGCAATTGCTGCCGCTGGTCGAGTATGTCAAGATGGACATGAGCAGCGTCGATCCGGCGACCTTGGCCACGCTGGCGCCGCGCTTCAAGCTCGACAAGAAAAAGCTGGTGGCCGAAAAAGTCGAAACCCGCGAAGAATTCAGGACCGGCCTGGAGCTGGGCTTCGATTACTTCCAGGGGTATTATTTTGCCAAGCCGGCCATCATGACGGGTAAAAAACTGTCGCCGTCGCAACTGGCGGTGATGGAATTGATGACCCTGGTCACATCGGACGCCGATAACCTGGACATTGAACGCGCCATCAAGGGCGATGTGTCGCTGGCCTTGAACTTGCTGCGCCTGGTCAATACGCCAGCCGTCGGCGCGCGCCAGCGCATCGATTCGCTGAGCCAGGCGGTGACGGTGCTGGGCCGCCGTCAATTGCAGCGCTGGCTGCAAATCATGCTGTACGCCGAACCGAGCAAGCGCGGCCACAGCATGACGCCGCTGCTGATGCTGGCGACCACCCGTGGCCGCTTGCTCGAATTGCTGGCGCATAAATTACGTCCGAATCATGCCCATTCGGCCGATGTCGCCTTCACGGTCGGCATCATGTCGCTGATGGATACGCTGTTCGGCGTCTCGATGGAAGACATCCTGAAACAGATTCCCGTGATCGATGAAGTGGCCGAAGCATTGCTGACGCGCACAGGTTTTTATGGCGACTTGCTGCGCCTGGCCGAATGCATCGAACGCATCGAAGACCTGGAAGACCAGATCGTGCCGACCTTGCGCGAACTGGCGATGTCGCCGGACGATTTGGTCGAGCTGGAAATGGCGGCGTACGAATGGAGCGACAACGTGGTGCGCTACGCGGTCTGAGTGGGGAATAATTGATTCAAGCGGCGCCTTGCGAGGCGCCGTTTTTTATTAGAGGGTACGCAAGGCATCAGGTTGCCGCGCCGGCGCCCGGCCAATGCTTGAGCAATTCCGGATCGGTACGTAATTCCCACAAGGCCAGTACCGCTACCGCGATGCCGACGATCAAGGAGTTCCACGTCATCGGACCGCGGTCGGCGATTTGCAATACCCACGGCGACACCGCGACCCAGATCCCCAGCGCGAGGTTGAGCACCACCGCCCAGAAATAGGTCTTGTACAAATCGAAGGCGGCCAGCACCGCGATGACCAGGCCGGAAATGACGGCATTGGCCACTTCGGGCCTGTCCGCGGCATCGGCGAACGCCCACGGCGATACGATCAGCCATAAGCCGAGTACCAGGATCAGCTGGTCTTGCCAGCGTTTCAGCGATTGATTGATTGCCATATTGCCTCCTAAGCTAGTCATGAAAATGCCAGGCCGGGGAGTACAACGCAAGCTCCCGCCGGCGTACTGAGTTAGTACGCCCGGCGCGAAAAAAGTTCAATCAGGAGAGGTTGGGCGCCAGCCAGCGTTCCATGTCCTCCCTGGCCACGCCGCGCCGCTTGACCATGTCGTTCAGCTGGTCGTCGCCGATCTTGCCGACCACGAAGTATTTCGATGCGGGGTGGCCGAAATAAAAACCGCATACCGCCGCGCCGGGAAACATGGCGTACGATTCGGTCAGCATCATGCCGATGTCCTCGGCTTGCAAGACCTTGAACATGTCGGACTTGACCGTGTGTTCCGGGCACGCCGGATAACCGGGCGCCGGGCGGATGCCGCGGTATTTTTCAGCGATCATGTCGTCGTTGCTGAAGGCTTCGTCCGGCGCATAGCCCCATAAATCCTTGCGCACCCGCTCATGCAGGTATTCGGCGAACGCTTCGGCCAGCCGGTCGGCCAGCGATTTCAGCATGATCGACGAATAATCGTCGTGCGCGTCTTCGAAGCGCTTTTCGTATTTCTCGATGCCGAGGCCGGACGTGACGGCGAACATGCCGATGTAATCCTTCAGGCCGGATGGCCGGCCATCGACCAGTTTCGGCGCGATAAAATCGGCCAGGCACTGGTTCGGCCGCTGCAGACCATCGACCACCGGTTTGACGCCTTGCTGGCGCAAGCCGTAATAGGTGAACGCCACGGTGGAGCGCGATTCGTCGGTATAGATTTCGATATCGTCGTCGTTGACGCTATTGGCCGGTAGCAAGGCCACCACGCCGTTGGCGGTCAGCCAGCGGCCGTCGATCAGTTTTTTCAGCAGCGCCTGGCCTTCGGCGAACACCTTGGTGGCGGCGTCGCCGACCACTTCATCGCTCAGGATCGCCGGGTACGGGCCGGCCAGGTCCCAGGTCTGGAAGAACGGGCCCCAGTCGATGTAGTGGGCGATGGTGGCCAGATCGACATTCTTGAACACGCGGCGGCCGATGAATTTCGGTTTCACCGGCGCGTCATCGCCGTCGAACGGCACGATCATGCGGTTGGCGCGCGCGGCCGCCAGCGACAGGGTCGGCAGCGCTTTTTTATTGGCGTGCTGTTCGCGGATGCGCGCGTAATCGCGTTCGATTTCTTCGACGTATTTGTCGCGCTGCTCCGGCGTCAGCAGCGATTGCGCCACCGATACCGAACGCGACGCGTCCGGCACATACACCACCGGGCCCTCGTAATTGTGGGCGATCTTGACGGCCGTATGGGCGCGGCTGGTGGTGGCGCCGCCGATCAGCAGCGGAATCTTGAGCATGCGGAAATGGTCGTCGCGCTGCATTTCCTTGGCAACATACGCCATTTCTTCCAGCGATGGCGTGATCAGGCCGGACAGGCCGATGATGTCGGCATTTTCCAGCTTGGCGCGCGCCAGGATTTCGGAGCAGGGCACCATCACGCCCATGTTGACCACTTCAAAGTTATTACACTGCAAGACCACCGACACGATATTCTTGCCGATGTCATGCACGTCGCCCTTGACGGTGGCGATCACGATCTTGCCCTTCGGCTTGGCGACGATGCCGGTGCGCGCTTCCTCGCGTTTCTTTTCTTCCTCGATGTACGGGATCAGATGGGCCACCGCCTGTTTCATCACGCGCGCCGATTTGACCACTTGCGGCAAGAACATTTTTCCTTGTCCAAACAAGTCGCCGACCACGTTCATGCCGTCCATCAACGGCCCTTCGATCACGTGGATCGGCCGGCCGCCATTGCCCAGCAATGCCTGGCGCGCTTCCTCGGTATCGTCGACGATCCATTGGGTGATGCCATGCACCAGCGCGTGCGACAGACGCTGCTGCACCGTGCCTTCGCGCCAGGCCAGGTTTTGCACTTCGGCCTTGCCGCCGGCCTTCAAGGTGCCGGCGATGTCGATCATCCGCTCGGTCGCGTCCTCGCGCCGGTTCAGCACCACGTCTTCGACCCGTTCGCGCAATTCCGGATCGAGGTCGTCGTAGACGCCCATCATGCCGGCGTTGACGATGCCCATGGTCATGCCGGCCTTGATCGCGTGGTACAGGAACACGGTATGGATCGCTTCGCGGGCCGGATCGTTGCCACGGAAGCTGAACGAGACATTCGACACGCCGCCCGAGATCTTGGCGTAAGGCAGGTTTTCCTTGATCCAGCGGGTCGCGTTGATGAAATCGACGGCATAGTTATTGTGTTCTTCGATGCCGGTCGCGATGGCGAAGATGTTCGGGTCGAAAATGATGTCTTCCGGCGGAAAGTCCAGCGCATCGACCAGCAGGTGGTAGGCGCGGGCGCAAATTTCGATCTTGCGCTCGAAGGTGTCGGCCTGGCCTTTCTCGTCGAAGGCCATGACGATCACGGCCGCGCCGTAGCGCCGGCACAGCCTGGCCTGGCGCAGGAATTCCGCTTCGCCTTCCTTCATCGAAATCGAGTTGACGATGGCCTTGCCCTGCACGCATTTCAAGCCCGCTTCGATGACCGACCATTTCGACGAGTCGATCATGATCGGCACGCGCGAAATGTCCGGCTCCGACGCGATCAGGTTCAAGAAGCGCGTCATCGCGGCCAGCGAATCGAGCATCGCCTCGTCCATATTGATATCGATCACTTGTGCGCCATTTTCGACTTGCTGGCGGGCAACCGACAATGCATCATCGTATTGCTCGTTCAAGATCATGCGCGCAAAGGCCTTGGAGCCGGTGACGTTGGTGCGTTCGCCGACGTTGACGTACAGCGACTCTTCATTGATGGTGAACGGTTCCAGTCCCGACAGGCGCAAGTCGTGCGACTTGGCGGGCACGCTGCGCGGCGTGTTTTTCGACAGCAATTCAGCGATGGCGGCGATATGTTCCGGCGTGGTGCCGCAGCAGCCGCCGGCGATGTTGATGAAGCCGCTGTCGGCGAATTCGCGCAGCAGCGCCGACGTGTCGGCCGGCAATTCGTCGAAACCGGTGTCGCTCATCGGGTTGGGCAAGCCGGCGTTCGGGTAGATGCAGACAAAGGTGTCGGCGATTTTCGCCAGTTCTTCGGCGTACGGGCGCATCAGTGCGGCGCCCAGCGCGCAATTGAGGCCGATCGTCAGCGGCTTGGCATGGCGCACCGAGTTCCAGAAGGCGGGCACGGTCTGGCCTGACAAGATGCGTCCGGACGCATCCGTGACGGTGCCGGAAATCATCAGCGGCAAGCGCACCACGTGCGGGTTTTCTTCGTAGAACAGGTCGATCGCGAACAGCGCGGCCTTGCAGTTCAAGGTATCGAAAATGGTTTCGACCAGCAGCACGTCGGCGCCGCCTTCGACCAGGCCGCGGGTTTGTTCGAGGTAGGAGGCGACCAGCTGGTCGAAGGTGATGTTGCGCGCGGCCGGGTCGTTGACGTCGGGCGAGATCGACGCGGTCTTCGGGGTCGGCCCGAGCGCGCCGGCGACGAAGCGCGGCTTGTCCGGCGTCGAGTATTTATCGCAGGCGGTGCGCGCCAGCCTGGCGGCTGCGACGTTCATTTCGTAGGCCAGGTGCGCCATGTGGTAATCGTCCTGGGCAATCGTGGTGGCGCCGAAGGTATTGGTTTCGATCAAATCGGCGCCGGCCGCCAGATAGCGCTCGTGGATTTCCTGGATGATGTGCGGCTGGGTCAGGGTCAGCAACTCGTTATTGCCCTTGACGAACAATTCACGCGAACCGCTGTCGGCCGGCGCGGCGAAATCGATGAAGCGGCCTTGCGGTCCGCCCCGGTACGCCTCTTCGTCGAGTTTGTATTGCTGGATGATGGTGCCCATTGCGCCATCCAGAATCATGATGCGGCGGACCAGTATCTCGCGCAGCAAGGTTTCTGTCGGAGAGATGGCGGGGGGCACGGTAGCGTTCATGTCAGGCTTTCAAGAGGCGACTGGGGCTGCGGCGGTGGATGTCACCGGGCCTAAAATTATACGGCATCAGGCTGCTTTAGTTTTGAGCAATGGCCATCGGCTGGCCGCTGGCGCTGTTGCCGCGTCGCACTTTTCATTTTTGCCATTTCACATGCTGGAAACAAGTTCCAGAAAGACATCACCGTCACATATTTTTCAAACTTTTTTCAAGTCTATTCATTGGCGAATAGTTGCAAGAAAAAATATTTATTTTCATAGTGAGATTTGGTGAGAATTTGTGAAATTTGGAGAGATTCAACTTAATTTTCGGTAAATATTCCGGCTGAATTATTTATTTATTTAATTAAGTAATGGGTATTAATAGTTGCCTTCAGGAATTGAAGGCGTGGATAATGGTGAGTATTCCATCCTTTTAAAGTGATATATGACTTTCCCGCCTACTTTTTCGTTTCGATTATTCGCTCGTGCCAGTGCGCCACGCAGAACAGGATCGCTGTCATGAAAAATCGTTTTCTGATCACCCTTTTCACTCTGCTGAGCCTGTCCGCATGCGGCGGCGGCGGATCCGATTCCGGGGCCGTTTCCAGTACCAATAGCACGGTGGTGACATCCTCCAGCGTGACCAGTGTTACTAATGCGAATAGCCCGGTCAATACTAATATAGTAGTTAATGGCAGCAATCTGGATAATGTCAGCCGTTTTGAATTGGCCGGCCAGGTTTTAAAAATCGTCAGTGCCGCCAAAACGACAGCGACATTGACCATGCCATCGGCCCCGGTTTCCGGTCTGCTGGCGCTGGTGTCGGGTTCCGGCACCAGCAACACCGTGTTCCAGTTGAACGCCTATGTGCCATTGGCCGTCACCGATGTCAGCCCGGCCACCGGCGGCGCCGGTTCCACCGTGACCGTGACCGGCAGCGGCCTGTCGGCGCTGACCAGTGTGCAATTTGCCAACAGCAGCAGCGCCACCGTGGCCAGCCCGCATGGCGACAGCAGCGTCAGCTTCGTGGTGCCGGCCGGTGCGGCCAGCGGCAACCTGACCTTCATCGGCACTTACAACCAGTTCACCACCAGCAGCCCGTACACGGTATTGCCGGTGGCGACGGTGAGTTCGCTGTCCAGCCAGGCCAGCGGCAACGCCTTGTCGATTACCGTGCTGGGTACTAACCTGGGCAGCGTGACCGGCGCCAAGGTCGGTGCGGCCACAGCCAGCATCGTCAGCGCCAGCGACACCCAGCTGGTGTTGTCGGCCGCGCTGGGCAGCACCGGCAACGTGGTGTTGAGCGCGCCGTCGCGCATCGATGTCAACGCCGGCACGATTTCGGTGTTCAACATCGGCAGCATCGATTTTGACCAGGTCTACAATGTGAATGCCAGCGACGCCGCATTAAAACTGTCGCAAGGCAAACCTGCGGCGGTGCGCGCGGCGGTGCTGACCAATACCGGCGCCGGCCGGGCCAGCCCGCTGGTGACGCTGGAAGCCAGCTCGAAGACAGGCATCTTGCTGGGCCGCCTGACCATGAGCGGTCCTGCGACCTTGCCTCTGAGTAAAGATGACTATGCCTTGTCGACCACCTTCAATACGGTCTTGCCGGCCGCCTGGGTACAGCCCGGCCTGCAAGTGAAAATCATCGCCGCGCAAAGCGACGGCAGCGCCGCGATCAGCCAGTCGGCCACGCCGGCGGTGGCGAACGCCGCCAAGATCCGGGTGGTGCTGGTGCCGCTGATTTCCGCCACCGGTACCTCGCAGGTGCCGGACATGGGCAAGATCCGCGATGCATTGGCGCGGGTGTATCCGTATGCGGCCGCCGATATCACGGTGACCCAGCGCGCGCCGCTGCAAGTGGCCGGCAGCAGCCGCGACAATAGCTGGTGGGAAGCCACGCTGAGCCAGCTGGAATCGGTGCGCAAGCAAGAAGATACGGGCGCGTTTTATTACGGCCTGGCCAGCGATCCATCGACCACCCGCACCGCCGGCCTGGCTTATATCGGCGACCGCGCCAGCGGCACCGCATGGAGTTCGGCGGTCGGCCTCGACGCGCGCTGGACTTTCCAGGTATCGACCGATCCGTTCGGCAACGCCTGGCCCGAGTGGCTGACCACGCTGGTGCATGAAATCGGCCACAACCATTCGCTGCTGCACGTCGATTGCGGTTCGCCGGCCGGCGTCGATCCGGCGTATCCTTACCCGAACGGCAACCTGGGCAGCAAGGGCATCTACAACAGCCTGTATGGCGATACCCAGCTGGGCCAGTTGAGCAAGCCGGCCAATAACGCCAACGGCACCAGCACCCAGATGAAGGACGTGATGAGTTATTGCGGCGGTTCCTGGTTCTCCGACTACAGTTATGCCCGCGTGCAGCAATTCCTGAGCAACCGCAGTGTTGCCAATGCCCAGGCAAGTTTGCTGGCGGCCAGCGTGCTGGTGCCGGAAAACGGCTTCCTGACCATTTCCGGCAAGATCACTGCCAGCGGCGTGCAATTGAATGCGCCGGTGGCGTCCGGCGCGCGTCTGCAAGCTGAAGTGATGAGCAATAGCCATCATTACACCTTGCGCGTGACCACCGGCGCCGGGCAAACCATCGACGTGCCATTCAATGCGGCCAGCCTGGCCGACCATGGCGGCGAGATGAGCCATTTCTGGGTCAGCCTGGTCAATCCGGGCGATATCAGCGACTTGCAGGTATTCGATCAAGACAAGGCCTTGCCGCAACTGGGGCAGCGCAAGGTCAGCAAGACCGATGCCGCCAATGTCAGCACGTCGCTGGCCAATGGCAAACTGAGCTTGACCTGGAATGCCGCGGCGGAACCGAATGTGGCGGTATCGTATGTGGCCGCGAACGGCAGCCGCAGCGTGCTGGCGTCGTCGCTGAGCGGCGGCAGCGCAACGCTGGACGTGCGCAGCCTGGCCGGCGGCGGCACGTTTGAAGTCAGCCTGGCGACTGCGCTGAAGGCGCGCCTGGTGCGGGTGCCGAACCAGTAATTGATAGTAGACAGGGAAAGGCAGCCGCCGCGGCGGCTGCAAAGGATGGAAGGCCGGGCAGTGGCGACACTGTCCGGCCTTTTTTATTGCGCTGTAGTCTTATGAGAAACGCAGGCCGTCGAGCGCAAAGCCCTTGATGAATTCGGCCGCCGGCAAGCGCTTGCCGCCCGGCTTTTGCAAGGCGGTCAGGCGCAGCGAACCGCTGCCGCAGGCCACCACGATGCCGTGCTGGGCGTCGGCCGCCAGTACTTGTCCCGGCGCCTGCTTGCTGTCGGCCTCGATCACTTCGGCGGCCCACAGCTTGACGGTGACGCCGCCGATTTGCCCGTGCGCGCCGGGGAAGGGATTGAAGGCGCGGATTTTCAAGCCCAGTTCCAGCGCCGGCAGGCTGAAGTCGAGCGCCGCTTCTTCCTTGCCGATCTTGGCCGCGTAGGTAATGCCCGCTTCCGGTTGCGGCACGGCTTCCAGCGGCCCTTGCCGCATCTTGCGCAAGGTATTGACGATCATCTTGCCGCCCAGCGCCGCCAGCTTGTCGTGCAGCGTGGCGGTCGAGTCGGCCGCTTCGATGGTCACCCGTTCGATCGCCAGCATCGGGCCGGTATCCAGGCCTTCATCCATGTGCATGATGGTAATGCCGGTTTCATCGTCGCCGGCCTCGATGGCGCGGTGGATCGGCGCGGCGCCGCGCCAGCGCGGCAGCAGCGAACCGTGGATATTGATGCAGGGGTGGATCTCGAGCGTGCTGCGCGGCAAAATCAGGCCATAGGCGGCGACCACCATTACATCGTAGTCGGTGGCCAGCAAGCGTTGATGGGCGATGGTTGCTTCGGCGGCGCGTTGCGGGTCCTTGCTGTCCATGCGCAGCGACAGCGGCTGCAAGACGTCGATGCCATGCTGCTGCGCATATTGCTTGACGGCCGAAGCGTGCAGTTGCATGCCGCGTCCGGCCGGGCGGTCCGGCTGGGTCAGCACCAGCGGGATCTCGAAACCCGCTTCATGCAAGTCCTTGAGGGCGGTGGCGGCGAATTCGGGCGTGCCCGCGAAGATCACTTTCATATTATTCCCTGGTGTGTCTTTGCGCAGTGCGCGTTTTGCCCGGTCCGCGGCTGGCGCCATGGGCCGGGCCGGCGGAATCAGAAGCGGCGGCCTTGCGCGCGCAGGCTGGCTTCGCGTTCCAGGCCACGGATTTCCTTGACCATCTTGGTTTTGATGCGGTTGCGTTTCAGCGGCGACAGGTATTCGACAAACACCTTGCCCAGCAAGTGATCCATTTCATGCTGGATGCACACCGCCAGCAAGCCGTCGGCCGCCACTTCGAACGGTTTGCCGTGCAGGTCGAGCGCGCGCACCTTGACTTCGGCCGGCCGTTCGACGCCGTCGTACACGCCGGGCACCGACAGGCAGCCTTCGTCGTAGACTTGCTTGGTTTCACTGGCCCAGATGATTTCCGGGTTGATGAACACTTGCAGCGCATCCTTGGTTTCGGTGATGTCGATCACCAGCAATTGCTGGTGCACATCGACTTGCGACGCGGCCAGGCCGATGCCGGGGGCGTCGTACATGGTTTCCGCCATGTCGGCGACCAGCGCCGCCAGTTTCTCATCGAATACGGTGACGGGTTTGGCGACCGTGTGCAGGCGCGGATCGGGGTAACGCAGGATATTTAAAATGGACATACGAATTCGGCTAATTTCGGCTAATGGTTGCTGGTTGCTGGTAGTGGTGACTACACGATCAAGTATAGAACAGTGCGGGCTTGTATCGGACCGGGTCGGGCATTGTTGCGAAACAATCCAGTGCTGGTCAGGGCCTCACAGGCAACAGCGTGAGCAGCGCGCTGTTTATTTTGCCAGTTCGCTTGCCAGTGCAAATTTTTGTGGGCAAAATTTGATTCAGTTCGGCAATTTTTATCGCTGGCAGGACCGGGTTTTACCTGCGCTATCGGTCACCGGGTGATACAGTTCAAGCTGGAGGCGTTTCGCGCTTTCCATCCATGCCGGACACTTCGGCGCACTTATCGGATCTGTTAATGGAAAATTTTAGCACAGTCGGGCCGCGCATTGTGGCTGCCGCGCTTTTTACACTGGCCTTGTGCACCGGCGCGCAGGCCGCCACGTGCGCCTTCTTGCCGAATGCGCCGGACCAGCATGTGGTGGTCAAGGGCGACACCTTGTGGGATATTTCCGGCCAGTTTCTGGAACATCCATGGTGCTGGGGCCAGGTATGGGGCTTGAACCGCGCAGAAATCCGCAACCCGCACTGGATTTATCCGGGCCAGATCGTCTATTTCGACCGCAGCGCCGGGCGCTTGCGTCTGGGCAGCCCGGTCGCCGCCAGCGATGCGGCGTCCTTGCCTCCGGAGCAACGCCTGTCGCCGCAACTGCGCACCGAAGGTTTGGGCAAGGATGCGGTGCCGGCGATCGCGCCGAGCGTCATCGAACCGTTCCTGTCGCAACCGCTGGTGATCGAAAAGGATGAATTGGCCCACGCGCCGCGCATCGTCGCGACCGAGGAAAACCATGTCTTCCTGGGGCGCGGCGACAAGGCGTATGTGCGCGGCGACTTAAATGGCGGCAACGCCTTCCAGGTGTTCCGTCCCGGCCAGGCGTTGAAAGACCCGGTCAGCGGCGCCGTGCTCGGTTATGAAGCCTATTATTTAGGCAGCATCAATTTAAAGACCGCCGCCAGGGCGCCGGCCGATATCCATACCTTCATCGTCGGCAGCGCCAAGCAGGAAATGGGCGCCGGCGATTACCTGCTGGCCACGCCGCCGGTGCCGTTCAATAATTACGTGCCGCACCCGCCCGAACAAAAGATCGATGGACGCATCATGTCGATTTACGGCGGCGTTACCCATGCCGGCCAAAACCAGATCGTCACCGTCAATCGCGGTGTTGTTGACGGACTCGATAGCGGCGCTGTGCTGCAGTTGTATCATGAAGGGCAGACGGTCAGCGATCCGACCGCCAGCAAAGGTTTGTTTGGCCTGCGCAATCCGACCGTCAAATTGCCGGACGAGCAATATGGCACTGTATTTATCTTCCGTGTGTTCAAGCGTATTTCGTATGGCTTGATCATGCAAGTGACGGAGCCGGTGCAAGTCGGCGACGCCGTTCTTTCACCGGAGTAACATCGCCGTGGCTGCCACGGAGACCAGGCAGCCATCCATCACCGAGCACGAGCTGGCCGCCTGGCTGCGTTTGCAGCATAGCGCCGGCATCGGGCCGGTGGCCGCGCGCGCCTTGCTGGCCCGTTTCGGTTTGCCGGACGCCATCTTCGAAGCCGGCTTCGAGGCGCTGCATTCGATCGTGCCGGAGAGCGCGGCGCGCGGCTTGTGCGGCGCGGCGCCGCCCGCGCTGCAATTATCGGTCGAGCACACGCTGGCCTGGCTGCAACAGCCCGGCAATGCGATCCTGACGCTGGCCGATGCCGCGTATCCGAAACTGTTGCTTGAAATCCACGATCCACCTTTGTTGATTTACATCAAAGGTCGTATCGACTTGCTGGCGCGCCCGGCGCTGGCGGTGGTCGGCAGCCGCAATGCCAGCGCACAAGGGGTGGCCAATGCGGCGGCGTTTTCGCAAGCGCTCAGTCTGGCTGGATTGACCATCGTGTCCGGGCTGGCGCTGGGGATCGATACGGCGGCGCACCACGGTGGCCTGGCCGGGCCCGGTTCGACGGTGGCGGTGATCGGCACCGGCATCGATATCGTGTATCCGCGCCGTAACTTGGCGCTGGCGCACCGCATCGCCGACCAAGGCTGCCTCATCAGCGAATATCCGCTCGGGCTGCCTGCGATGCCGGGCAACTTTCCGCGCCGTAACCGGCTGATCAGCGGCTTGTGCCGCGGCGTGCTGGTGATCGAGGCGGCGGCCCAGTCCGGTTCGCTGATCACAGCGCGGCTGGCGTGCGAGCAGGGCCGCGACGTGTTTGCGATCCCCGGCTCGATCCATTCGGCGCTGGCCAAAGGCTGTCACGCGCTGATTAAACAGGGCGCCAAGCTGGTCGAGTCAGCTGGTGATGTATTGCAGGAAATGCAAGCGATGGTGCATACTAATGTGCAAGGCACTGTGCCGGAAGCAAGCTGCGCACTGGAAGACGCCGGCTTGCTGGCCGCACTGGGCCATGATCCGGCCGACGCCGACACGCTGGCGGCCCGCACCGGGCAGGACGCCGCTGCGGTGCTGGTCCAGTTGCTGAACCTGGAGCTGGCTGGCTTGCTGGAAAAATTACCTGGTGGCATGTTTCAACGCTGCCGTATCTGAATCGCCGATGGCGCAGGGCTTGTGCCTAAGCGAGCTTAACTGATAGAGTAGAGCCATGTTCGACATCCTTGTATATCTCTACGAAACGTATTACCGCCCCGATGCCTGCCCTGAACCGGCCGCATTGGCGAAGAAACTGTCGGCCGTCGGTTTTGACGATGTGGAGATTTCCGAGGCGCTGGTGTGGCTGACCGACTTGACCGCGATGGCTGGCGTCGAGCATTCGTTGACGGCGTCGTCGACCGGCACCCGCTTTTATGTCGAAGAAGAAAGCGACGTGCTGGGCACGGCCGCGATCGGTTTTATCCAGTTCCTCGAAAGCGCCAAGGTGCTCAGTCCGCTGCAGCGCGAAATCGTCATCGAACGCGCGCTGGCGCTGGACGAATCGCCGGTGGCGCTCGGCAAACTGAAAGTCATCGTGCTGATGCTGTTGTGGAGCCAGGGCAAGGAACCGGACGCGCTGATGTTCGACGACCTGTTTGGCGGCGACGATGAACAGGCGCCGCGCCTGCTGCATTAATAGTGGCAAGGATGGTGACGCGTATCCGTGCGTTGACATGCCTTGATTTTCCGCAATAGCTTCCCCGCGACAGCCCCAGCGTTCCCTGCTTGCCATACTGTAGGCGATATGCCGCATGACGCCGCATCGCACTGGTGGCGCACTTGCGGATTCAGCGCCAACCCGCTTATCATTGGCCGCTTGACAAGACTGTAAGTTACCCTGTGCCGTGTATGGAAAAGTGTCGACGCCTTGCGATGCACTGTATGATGCGCATGCTGAACCTATCCCAGAGCACCTTGAGAGACCTAAATATATGACCAAAACCCTCATCATCGCCGAGAAGCCTTCTGTCGCGAACGATATCGCGAAGACGCTTGGCGGCTTTACCAAGCACGATGAGTACTTTGAATCGGACCAATACGTGCTGTCGTCGGCAGTCGGTCACTTGCTGGAAATCGCCGTGCCGGAAGAGCACGACGTCAAGCGCGGCAAATGGAGTTTTACCCATTTGCCGATGATCCCGCCGTATTTCGCGCTGAATCCGATCGCCAAGACGGAAGCGCGGCTCAAAGTATTAAACAAGCTGATCAAGCGCAAGGACGTTACCACCCTGATTAACGCCTGCGACGCCGGGCGCGAAGGCGAGCTGATTTTCCGCCTGATCGCGCAAAACGCGAAAGCGAAGCAACCGGTCAAGCGCCTGTGGCTGCAATCGATGACGCCAGGCGCGATCCGCGACGGCTTCACCCATTTGCGCAGCGATGAAGAAATGATGCCGCTGGCCGACGCGGCCCGTTGCCGTTCCGAGGCCGATTGGCTGATCGGCATCAACGGCACCCGCGCGATGACCGCGTTCAACTCGAAAGAGGGCGGGTTTTATTTGACCACCGTGGGCCGGGTGCAAACCCCGACGCTGTCGATCGTGGTCGAACGGGAAGACAAGATCAAGAAATTCGTGCCGCGCGACTACTGGGAAGTGCGCGCCGAATTCGTCTGCGCGGCCGGTATCTATGAAGGCCGCTGGCTGGACACCAAGTTCAAGAAAGACGAAACCGATCCGGAAAAACGCGCCGAACGGCTGTGGAGCAAGGCCGCCGCCGACTCGATCGCCACTGCTTGCCGCGGCCGCCAGGGCAATGTTACCGAGGAATCGAAACCGACCACCTCGATGGCGCCGGCGCTGTTCGACCTGACCAGCTTGCAGCGCGAAGCGAACTCGCGTTTCGGCTTTTCAGCCAAGAATACGCTGGGCCTGGCGCAAGCGCTGTATGAAAAGCACAAGGTGTTGACCTACCCGCGTACCGATTCGCGTCACTTGCCGGAAGACTACATGCCGACCGTCAAGCAAGCGTTGGAAACGGTTATGCAAAGTAATAACTACCACCAGTTTGCCAAGCAAATCCTGGACAAGGGCTGGGTCAAGCCGAACAAGCGTATTTTCGACAATACCAAGATTTCGGATCACTTTGCGATCATCCCGACCACCATCGCGCCGAAAAACCTGTCCGAGCCGGAACAAAAGCTGTATGACCTGGTGACGCGCCGTTTCATGGCGGTGTTCTTCCCGCCGGCTGAATTCCAGGTCACCACCCGCTATACCGAAGTGTCCGGCCACCAGTTCAAGACTGAAGGCAAGGTCATGACCAATCCGGGCTGGCTGGCGATCTACGGCAAGGAAGCATCGACCGACGACGACAAGGAAGGCAATGCCAACGGCAACCTGGTGCCGGTCGCCAAAGGGGAAAAAGTACAGACGGAAAAAGTCAGCGCCAACGGCCTGGTCACCAAGCCGCCAGCGCGCTACACCGAGGCAACCTTGCTGTCCGCCATGGAAGGCGCCGGCAAACTGATCGACGACGATGAATTGCGCGATGCGATGGCCGGCAAGGGCCTGGGCACGCCAGCCACCCGCGCCGCCACCATCGAAGGCTTGCTGACCGAACGTTACCTGATCCGCGAAGGCCGCGAATTGATGCCGACCGCCAAGGCGTCGCAATTGATGACCTTGCTGCGCGGCCTCGGCGTCAACGAATTGACCGCGCCGGAATTGACCGGCGAATGGGAATACAAGTTGTCGCAAATGGAAAAAGGCAAGATTTCGCGCGACGAGTTCATGCGCGAAATCGCCCAGATGACCCAAATCATCGTCAAGCGCGCCAAGGAATACGACAACGACACGATACCGGGCGACTATGCGACCTTGCACACGCCATGCCCGAATTGCGGCAGCGTGGTCAAGGAAAACTATCGCCGCTTTGGGTGCACCAAGTGCGAATTCTCGATGAGCAAGACGCCGGGTTCGCGCCAGTTCGAAATCGCCGAAGTCGAGGAATTGCTGAAAGAACGCACCATCGGGCCGCTGCAAGGTTTCCGTTCGAAAATGGGCCGTCCGTTCGCGGCCATCTTGCGCATCGTGCGCGATGAAGAGATCAAGAACTTCAAGCTGGAATTCGACTTTGGCCAGAACGACGGCGAAGGTGAAGATGGCGAAGGCGTCGATTTCACCGGCCAGACCGCGCTCGGACCGTGTCCGAAGTGCGCCGCCGGCGTCTACGAAATGGGCCTGGCCTATGTATGCGAAAACAGCGTCGCGAAACCGAAAACCTGCGATTTCCGCAGCGGCCGCATCATCTTGCAGCAAGAAATCTTGCCGGAACAAATGGCAAAATTGCTCAACGATGGCAAGACCGACTTGTTGCCGGGTTTTATTTCGCAGCGTACCCGCCGGCCGTTCAAGGCTTTCCTGGTGCGCGCCAAGGATGGCAAGGTGAGCTTCGAGTTTGAAGAACGCAAAGCCAAGTCGGGCGCGGCTAAGGGCAAGGCCGCAGCGGCCGACGATGGCGTCGAAGGCGAAGCGGCGCCAGCCAAGGCGGCCGTCAAGAAGGCTGCCGTGAAGAAGGCGCCGGTGAAAAAAGCGGCGCTCAAGAAAGCCCCGGCCAAGAAGGCCGCAGCCTAGGCGTCAATGCCGGGTGGTTGGACCCAGGCGACAACGGCGGCAACATGATGATGTTGCCGCCGTTTTTTATGCGGGGCCGTCGACCATGACGGATCTCAAGCCATGGTGGCGAGCCCGTCAGGGAGGGGCCAGCGTCAGTCGAGGAAGTCGGAATATTCCTTTTGACCGTAAGCTTTTAATTTCATCCACGGCAAGTCGTGGCGGGTAGCGGCCTGCACGCTCACCTCGACGCGGCGGTAAAAATTGTTGCCTTTGTCGCCGCTTTCGATCACCAGCGGAATCTGCTTTTGCCCATTCCACAGGATGCGCTGGAACACGCCGTTTTTTTCCACCTCGTGCCAGCGCGCGCCCGGCACGCCGGACGGCTGTTTAGCCAGCGGCATGGCGGCGACCAGTTCCGGGGCCAGCAAATAAAAGGCGTTGTCCCAGGAACCATCGAAATTGACGTTGCCGTATTCGGCCTTGGGTACCGCGATCACTTGTTTTTCATGGGCATCAATATATTCGACGCTGACCTTGTTTTTGGCCAGCATCACATGGCGCGGCAGCACCACGTAATTGAATTCCTTGTGTTGATGTTCTTGTTTCAGCGACACTTTCTGCTTGCCGCCCGGCTCTTCTTCTATTGATTTCGGCAATACCCGCTCGGTCCACACATGGCCGGGACGGCGCAGCATTCTTTCCTGGTAACGGCTTTCGCGGGTCACGCCTTCCGGCGTCAGCACCCGGCTGTAATAAGTGATCGCCAAGTCGAGATCCGGCGCAGGCGCGGCGGCCCGGGCCATACCGCTGGCGGCACTGGCGGCCAGCAATGTCGCTAATAACACGGACCATTTCATGTCTTGCCTTTCAAGCGCAACGGGGCGGGCGGTCTCGCCGCAGCAAGGCCGCCGCTGTCATCGATGGGCGGTTACAAACCGAACGCGTTTTTCAGCAAGCCGAATACCTTGGTGTTATCCAGCGTGCCTTTGAAGGTTTTCGCGCCGGCACCGGTGGCGAACAGTTTCACGTCGCCGCCGCCGTGGGTTTCGCTGGCCAGGCGCACGCCGGTTTCTTGCAGATAGTTGTCGCCCAGTGCGGTGGCGCTGTCGACATTGCCGCGCAGCGCGGGACGGTTCGGGCCGTTGCCGAATACCAGCGTGGTGTAGGTGTTGCCGTCGGCATCCTTGCTCGGCTGGCCGGTCTTGTAGTCGCGGTTGATGTCGAGGATGGGATTGCCGCGCTTGCCATAGCCGTTGAAGGCCAGCGTGTGGTCGTGGTCGGCGGTGACCACGATCAGCGTGTCGGCCAGCGTCGGGTCGGTCAGCCTGATCTTGTCCAGCGCGGCCTTGATGGCGTTATCGAAGGCGATGGTGTCGACCAGTGCGCGCTTGGCGTTGATGCCGTGCAAGGCGTGGTCGATGCGGCCGCCTTCGACCATCAGGAAATAGCCATTGGCGTTTTGCGACAGCAAGTCGATCGCCTTGACGGTCATTTCCGCCAGGCTAGGCTGGGTCGCGCCTTCGCCCAGCGGTGGGGTGGCGGTGCGGTCCAGTTCATATTCCAGATGGCTTTTGCTGCTGTACAAGCCGATGAATTTCTTGTTATTCGGCGCGGCGACCATGTCGGCCTTGGTGGCCGCCACGGTGTAACCCTTGGCGGCGAATTCCGTCAACAGGTTGCGGCCGTCGGCGCGGCCATTCTTGTTGGTGGCGGAAAACGGCGTGTAATGGTTGCGACCGCCGCCCATCAAGACATCGACGCCATCGAGCAGCGCGGCATTGTAGCCGGCGCCGCCCGGCACGCTTTGCGCGGCGATCGCATATTGCGCATTGCGGTTGCAGATATGCGCAAAGGTGGTGGCCGGCGTGGCGTGGGTCAGTTCGGTGGTGGTGATCGCGCCGACCGCCTTGCCCTTGGCTTTGGCCAATTCCAGGATGGTGCTGGCCGGCGTGCCGTTGGCGGCGTTTTGCGCCGGGCAATGATCGATGCCGAGGTTGCCGTTGGCATCCTTGCCCGGTTCCCTGGCGACGGTGTTTTGCGACATCGAGATGACTTCATTGTTCATCTTGACGCCGGTCATATAGGCCGCCATCGACGGTGCGCTGTCGGTGGTTTGCGCATCGTTGGAGTAAGTCTTGATGCGCGCCGTGCGTTCCAGCGTATCCATCGTCAGGCTGCCGGTTTCGCCGTATTGCATGATGCGCGCGGCGGTCACGGTGGCCGGACCCATGCCGTCGCCGAGGAAAAAGATGACGTTCCTGGCATCGGCGGCGTGGACGGCAGGGGCGAACGAAGCGGCCAGCGCCAGGCCCGGCAGGGACAGTTTCAGTACAGGTTTCATGGTCATTATCCAGTGTTCGTGTGGTACGGATCGACAATTACAGATCGACAATTACAGGCCGACGGCGTTTTTGACCAGGCTAAACACCCTGGTGTTGTCGATGGTGCCGAGGAAAGTGTCGGCCCCCCTGCCGATGGCGCCGAGGAAGACATCGGTGCCGCCGTGGGTTTCATTGCCGGCCGATACGCGTATCACGGCTTCCTGGTGGTAAGTATTGGCGCTGGTGACGGTGTCATCGAGACTGGCCATCGCGGCCCGGCTGGACTGAGTGCGGTTTTCGCCATTGCCGAAACCGATGATCGGGTACGGTGCGCCATCCAGGTCTTTTTCGACATTGCCGGTGACATAGTTTTTGACGACGCCCAGCACGCCCGGATTGCCTGCCGCGGTCTTGCCGGTGCGCTTGGCGTAGCCGTTCAACACCAGCGTGTGGTCATGGTCGGCGGTGACCACGATCAAGGTGTTTTTCAAGTCCGGATCGGCCAGCCTGGCCTTGGCGATAACGGCCTTGATCGCGTTGTCGAATGCGACGGTATCTTGCAGCGCCTTCCTGGCGGTGGTTTCGTGCAGCGCGTGATCGATGCGGCCGCCTTCCACCATCAGGAAATACCCTTTCTTGTTTTTTGCCAGCACCTCCATCGCCTTGGTGGCCATGTCGGACAGGCTCGGTTCCCTGGCCGGATCGCGGTCCAGGTCGTAGCTCATGTGGCTGGACGTGAACAAGCCGAACAGGCGTTCGGTCTTGCCGGCATCGACCGCGTTGAAATCGGCTGCGTTACTGGCCACGGTGTAGTTTTGGGCTTTCATTTCGGCGACCAGGTCGCGGCCGTCCGAACGCTTGCCGCCATCCTTGGCGGGGGTAAAGAATTGCTTGCCGCCGCCCAAGACCACCTCCAGGCCGCTGCTGCCCAGCGCACTGTTGTAACCGGCGCCGCCCGGCACCATCGCCGCGGCAATGTCGTTTTCCAGGTCGCGGTGGCAAATATGCGCATAGGTCGCCGCCGGCGTCGCGTGGGTGATGCGGGTGGTGGTGACGACACCGGCCGATAAGCCTTTCGATTTTGCCAGTTCCAGCAGCGTGGTGGCTGGCGTACCGTTGCTGGCGCCGCAATGATTGGCCAGTTTGTTGCCGTTCGCATCATTTGCCGGATCGATGGCGAGCGTGTTTTGGGACATCGAGATGACTTCATTGTTCATCTTGATACCGGTCATGTAGGCCGCCATCGATGGCGCGCTGTCGGTCACTTGCGCATCATTGGAGTAAGTCTTGACGAAGGCGGTTTCCGGCAAGGTATCCATGGCCAGCTCGCCATCCTCGCCGACCGCATAAATCCGCGCGGCGGTCATCGTGGTCAAGCCCATGCCGTCGCCGAGGAAGAAAATAACGTTCTTGGGCGCTACCTCCGCTTCCTTTTGGTAATCGCTGCCGCAAGCGGCCAGCATCAGGGCAATCGCCATGCTGGCGCCAGCGGCGGAAAATTTTCTGCGTGTCATGTGATCGATCCGGCTCTGTTGAAAGAAGATAGAAAGATAGCAACTGTTTATGACAAGATAATGACACTATGATATGTGTTTTAGAGACTGACTAGTTAGCGACATGACAAATGATGCGGTGGTTTATGCGATAGCGCTGATACGCCATTGGCTGGCAGTTTGTATCGGAAAAGCGAAGTGTTGGCCGGGTAAACAGTTTGTGATGTCGGGCATGGTGAAGATCGTACTGTTTTCCAGCCAAGAATGATTCGACTCGACAATGCGCCAACTGCTCGTCCCGCGTGTGCGCCGCAGCAGCGAAAACTGGTTTCCCGCCGTCGCCGGAAAGTGACCGCTTGCATCGCCGCAGGCCCAGGCCGCCCAGTCTGCGCTGGCGATCAGGTAGGCTACTTTGCCGGAGTCATCGAGGCTTTCCAGCCGCATGCCGGTCATCGGCCCAGTCGCCACGCGCAGCCAGTCTTCCTGGTAGCTGGCGTCGAGGCCATCTTCATGCAGGTTGTCGGGCGTGTCGAAACGCATCAGGCCGGCGTCGAGTTCGGCGCTGATGGCGGGGAAGGCGATTTCCGGGCGCCACTCACAGCGCTCGCCGTCGACCACGGTGATGCCGGCGAAGCCGCTCTGGGCGCCGAAAAGCACCAGTTGTCCCGGCGGCAGGCTGGCCAGCGCGGCTGCTTGCGCCAGCCGTGGGCGGTCTTGCGGAATGCGCACGTCGATATGGAAGCGGGCCGACTGGAACCACCAGACGCTGGTCGTCAAGTCGATTCGGCCGTCGCTGCGGAAGATGCCGGTGCGCCGCCACAAGCCCTGATAGGGCGGGGGGATGGCGGGAACAGAACAGGTCATGGAATAAGTGTATTCAGGATGATAAAAAAGCCTGGAATTTCCACTCCAGGCTTCAAGCCGATGATCGTCAAATATAAAAACTGTCAGCTATTTTATTTTGTATCCGCGATAAAATGGTCGTCCGCGCCGGCCGGGATGGGAATGTATAAACGCTCCCACTTGTCGCCGTCCACCAGATCCCAGGTGTGGCCTTTGCCTTTGACATCTTCGGCAAGCAAAATGGTGCCCGGTTCAATGATAAAGGTGTCGCCATTGCTGACCTTGAATTTCAGTTTGCCATTCAAGGTGACGACGTATTGCATGCGCGGCGCGGGATGGGCGACTTTCTGATACGCCTCCACCCTGGTTTGCGCGAAGAAATGGGTTGCCGGAAGATGCACCTCGGTTTCCAGCTTGCCATATTCAAACGTGCAATCGCCATTGGGCAAATTGATTAATCTGACCGCCTTCAAATAGGTCGGCGCCACTGCTTCCTTGTGATTCGCTGCCGTGCTGGCATGCGTCGTGGTTTGTGCCGATGCGCTGCCAAAAATTGCCAGCGTCGTTAATGCCAAAATGGATAATCTTGTTTTCATTTGATTTGTGTATGGGCGTGTGAATGTATTTTTAATGATTAGCGTCGCATGGCATCAACGATGTTTTATTGGGTGCCATGCTGTTTCCCACTGTATCTTTTGCTACGCCAATAAGCAATGGTGTCCACTATGTAATACTTGTTTCACAGCTAAGGAGAGTTGCCGAACGATATAGCTTTACAGTTTGAGGTACAGCACCACTTTTTCGACCACGATGGTGACGTCCTTGTATTGTGTTTTGCCGTTTTGTTCGAAATGCCCCAGCACCACGTCGGCCTTGAATTGTTTCAGCGGATTTTTCGATTCCGGCGACAATCGGTTCAGCTCGAATTCTTCCGGGGCGATGGTCCATAAGTCGGTCTTGCCTTCGAGCCGCTGGCGCAGCGCCGCATCGATCTTTTGATCGGCGGCATGGAAGGTGAAGATGACCTGGTAGTCGTGCGGCGGATGGGGCATCGGCAAGTGCGTCGCATACAGGGCGTTCTTGCCGCCAAACATGGCCATGCCATGTGTGCCCCAGGTCGGCATGGCGATGTTACGTGCGTTTGCGGCTGGCATGTTCATGCCCGGCATGGCTGCGTCGGTCGCCAGCGCGTTCAGCGACAGGTTCAGCGACAATAGCGCGCCGCATAGCATCAATAGGCGTTTCTTCATGCTTTCACCATCAGTTTGCCGCGGTGCTCGCCGCCGAATAGCGAGTTCAGTGCGTGCGGTAATTGTTCAAAACCTTCGATGATGGTCTCCTCGAAAATGATCTCGCCGGCCTTGACCCAGGGGCCGACGATGCGGCGCATTTCATCCATCCGGTGCAGGTAGTCGCGCGCCAGCATGCCCTGGATGGTGGCGCGCTGGTACAGCAAATGGTGCAGCAGGCGCGGTCCCTGTTGCGGATTTTCCAGGCCGCCGCTGTACTGGCTGATCTGGCCGCAAATGACGATGCGCGCGCGCCGGTTGATCAGGGGAATGACCGCGTCGGTGATGATGCCGCCGACATTGTCGAAATACACGTCGACGCCGCCGGTCAGGCGCTTGATGTCGGCGCTGAGCGCGTCGGCGTCGGCAAACGCCTTGTAATCGACGGCCCAGTCCAGTTTCAAGGTGTCGCGCAGCCAGTCGCACTTGGCGGCGCCGCCGGCGATACCCAGTACGCGCGCGCCGTGGCGCTTGGCGAATTGCGCCACCAGCGAGCCGACCGCGCCGGCCGCGCCGGACACCACCACCACTTCGCCGGCGTGCGGCTTGCCCGACTCGGTCAGGCCGAACCACGCGGTGCGCCCGGGCATGCCGAGCACGCCCAGCGCGGTGGTCACCGGCGCTTGTTGCGGGTCGATCAAGGTCAATCCCGCTGCATTGACCTTGGCGTGGGTTTGCCAGCCGCTGTAGGCGCTGACCCAGTCGCCCGGCGCAAACGCGGGGCTGCTGGAAACCAGCACTTGCGCCACCACCGTGCCCGCTTGCACGGTATCGAGCGGATGCGCGTCGCTGTCGTAGGTCGGCTTGCTGGACTGGCCGATGCGCATATACGGGTCGACGCTGAAGTAACGCGCCTCGATCAGCACTTCGTTGGCGGACAGGCTGGTATCGAGTCTCTGTTCGACCAGCTGGTAGTGTTCGGGAGTGATTTCAGCCAGCGGCTGCTTGCGGTAAATCCACTGGCGCTGGGTCAGGCTGCGCGGTGTCGTCATGGGGTTGGTCTCGCTAAAGAATCGGGATGGTATGATGGTAGGACGCATTTGATATCCGGTAAAGCAACTTAAATTCACTATTCGTATCCCATCAGGACATCATGAACTTGTCTGACTTGCGCATTTTTGTCAGCGCCGCGCGCCGCCCATCGCTGGGCGCCGCCGCGCTGGAAATGCATTTGACGCCATCGGCCGTATCGAAGGCGCTGAAACGGCTGGAAGACAGCCTCGGCACGCCGCTGTTCGACCGTTCCGCAAAACAACTGGTATTGAACGACAGCGGCCAATTGCTGTTGAGCCGCGCCGCCACCTTGCTGGCGCTGGCCGACCAGGCCAAGACTGACATCATGGGCGAGAAGGCATCGCTCGATTGCCGCATCGGCGGGCCGGCGATCTTGCTGTGGCGCCATGGGCACATGTTGTCGAACGCCTTGCGCGCTTATCCGCAAGGCAGCTTGCGCATGCTGGCCATGTTCGAGGAAGAAGCGCTGGGCGCATTGGCGCGCGGCGATATCGATGCGGCGCTGGTGACCGGCGAGGTGGTCGCCGGGCGCGCTGAACATTGGTCGTCGGAATGGCACACCACGCCGCTCGGCAGCGTCACGCTGCACCTGGTGGCGGGTCTGAACCATCCACTGGTACGGCAATTGTCGTCGGACGGCGAGCGCTTGTTGCACACCAGTAGCGCCGAGGTGTTGCGGCATGACTTCGCCAGCCCGTCGCGCTCGCTGTTTTGCGGCGCCCGGCGCGGCCCGCGTTCCGACGGCTGGCGCGACGATGAATTGCCGCGCAAGATACGTTACTGGAGCGACGACTTGCAATTGCTGTTGGGCTTCGTCAAGGCCGGCGATGCGCTGGCGTATCTGCCCGATTTTGCCTTGGCCGATACCGGTTTGCGGCGCATCCAGGTCGATGATTGCGCCTTTGAATGTACCGAACAAGTGGCGCTGGTGTGGAACCGCCATCAGGCCGGCGACTGGTTGCGGCAAGTGGCGCACATGCTGGAGGACGAGTCGGGCGCGAGCGGCTGACAACGTCCATGGCGGCCTTGCTACCGCCTGCCCTGAACGCTTGCCTGAACGCGGATAGCCGAAAATTGCATCGATTCATGCAATGAAAAGCTGAACCTTTTTCAGGGGGAGTGATATTAAGGCATGTGAGAGAGGCCCATTCCACTCGCCTGCAAGGGTAGCTGTCATGTTCCTTCAAGAACACCACGCAGTTGACGGAGCTGGTTGATGACCATGCATTCTTGTTTGATTAATTTAATTGAAAAATGAAAAAATCCGCTCATCAAATCCGCAAGACCATTGCCACTTTCTTATTGATCACCTTTGCGTTAGGTGCAATATTCGATTTTCTGATCATTCAATCAGGGAAATTTCCTAGAACATACATTTATGGAATCATGTGGTGTCCTGCGTTGGCAACTTACCTTACCTGCAGGATTTTTAATATTAAAATATCAGGCTTGGCCTGGCAATGGGGGGAGCCGAAATATCATTTATGGGCTTATCTGACGCCATTAATATATTCTTCAATAACTTATATTATTATATGGAGCTGTGGCTGGGGTGGTTTTTATAATGAAAAGTTTGTCACGGAAACAGCTAAATCATTAGGATGGAGTAATCTTCCGCATGGTGTTTTTATAGCATTGTATTTTGTATTCCAGGGTGTCATTGGAATTTTTGGCGGAATGTCTACTGCTTTGGGGGAGGAAATCGGGTGGAGAGGATTTCTTGTGCCTCAATTGAGCAAGATCACAAGTTATACCAATTTATCGTTGTTTACGGGTGTCATTTGGACCCTGTACCATGTCCCGGTACTGATTTTTGGCGATTATAATAACGGCGCCCCGGCATGGTATGGGTTGGGCTGTTTTACCGTCATGTTAATAAGCGGTTGCTTCATTGTTAACTGGTTCAGTTTGAAATCACAGAGTTTGTGGCCCGCAGTCATGCTTCATGCCAGTCATAATTTATTTATTCAAACGCTATTTACATCGCTGACGCAGGAAAATAGTCATAGTAAATACTTTATTGATGAATTTGGCATAGTACTCGCGCTGGTGTCTGTTTGTTTCGCAATTTATTTCTGGCGCAGGCGAGGTGAGTTGGCGGCGCCGGAGTTGCAGCGCGGCGCAGTAGCCTGAGACGGCTCGGGGCAGGGCGGGTATGCCTGGCCGAGAGGATGGGCTGTGCGCATCGGATCATTGTTAATAGCTATTGATCCGATGAAAGTAATTATCTTTTCCTTTGTTGTTCGCTTGTTTAGAATCAACTCATCCGATCAACAAACAAGGAAACAGCCATGAGCAAACCGCCACCACTCAGCACCGCATCCGGCATCCCGCTTGCCGACAATCAAAACTCTGTCAGCGCCGGCCCGCGCGGTCCATTGCTGCTGCAAGATTTCCACCTGATTGAGAAATTGCAGCATTTCAATCGCGAGCGGATTCCTGAGCGCGTGGTGCACGCCAAGGGATCCGGCGCCTACGGCACGTTCACCGTGACGCACGATATCACTGCCTACACCAAGGCCAGGCTGTTCAGCGAAGTCGGCAAGCAGACCGCGACGTTCGCGCGCTTTTCGACCGTGGGCGGCGAACGCGGCAGCGCCGATACCGAACGCGACCCACGCGGCTTCGCGCTGCGTTTCTATACCGAAGAAGGCAACTGGGATTTGGTCGGCAACAATACGCCGGTATTTTTTATCAAGGATGGCATCAAGTTCCCCGACTTTATCCACACCCAGAAGCGCGATCCGCAAAGCAATCTGAAGTCGCCTGAAATGATGTTCGATTTCTGGAGCAAGGCGCCGGAAAGCCTGCACCAGGTGACCATGCTGTTTTCCGACCGTGGCACGCCGGACGGCTACCGCCACATGGACGGTTTTGGCAGCCATACTTACAGCCTGATCAATGCCGATGGCCAGCGAGTCTATGTCAAATGGCATTTCAAGACCCGCCAAGGCATCAAGAACCTGAGCGCGGCCGAAGCGGGCCGGCTGGCTGGCGCCGATCCGGATTACGCGCAGCGCGACTTGTTCGGCGCGATCGAACGCGGAGAATTCCCGCAATGGGATGTCAAGCTGCAAGTGGCGACCGAAGAACAATTGGCGCAATGGGAAGCGCGTACCGGCTGGAATCCGTTCGACTTGACCAAGGTCTGGCCGCACCAGGATTTCCCGCTGCTGCCGGTCGGGGTGTTCGAACTGAACCGCAACCCGGCCAATTACCACGCCGAAGTCGAACAGGCAGCCTTGTCGCCGGCCAATGCGGTGCCGGGCATGTCTTATTCGCCGGACAAAATGTTGCAAAGCCGTTTGTTCGCCTACCACGACGCCCAGTTGTACCGGGTCGGCACCAACCATCAGCACTTGCCGGTGAATGCGCCGCGCTGCCCATTCCACAACCAGCAGCGCGATGGCGCGATGGCGATCAATAACGGCGGCGCGGCGCAAAACTACGCCACCGTCGAAGCGGCCGGCAGCCGTCCGCAAGGCTTGGGCCATGGCGAAGGGACCTTGGCTTTGCATGGCGAAGCAGGGCGTTTCGATGGCCGCGGCACGGAAGACGACTACACCCAGGCCGGCAATCTGTTCCGTTTGCTGCCGGCACAGGAACAGCAAAACCTGTTCGACAACCTGGCCGGTCCGTTAAGCCAGGTGCAGCCGCACACCCTGCAGCGTCAGCTGGCGCACTTTGACCTGGCCGACCCGGCCTACGGCGCAGGCGTGCGGACGGCACTGGCGGCGCGCGGCGTGGCGCTGTAAAGGCTGACATGGCGGGGAGCATATCCTTCCCGCCATGTTGTTGCTCTAGCGCAAATATATTTCAGATATAAAATATTGCCCGGTGGACACAAACCTTTTACTTGCGTAGACTGCCAGACCAATGTTTGCCGCCACGCTGGCGGTGTTTGCTCGCCATGAAAGTCCACGCACAATGACCCTCGCATCCCTGACCGTCTATGGAGACGACCTGACCCTGGAATCGATCCGCGAAGCGCTGCCCAGCGAACCGCTGCGCGACTGGCGCAAGGGCGATGCGCGCGGCGAGGGGCGGGTCTATCTGGATTCCGGTTTTGAGGTGATCATCGCCGAGCGCGGCGATCCCTTGCTGTTGCCGCAAAAAATACGCGTTTATCTGTCCGAATGCCGTTCGCGCGGCATCACCTTCGCGGTGCCGCGCATCGTCGCCGAGCTGAAAATCGCGCTGGACTTGGGCGATGTTAAAAAAGCCCAGGCCGGTATCGATTTTTCGCTGACCGAGCTGGAAACGCTGGTCAATATGGGCGTCGCGCTGAACTTTGCGGCCCGGCCGGCCGACGCCTGAGGTCACTGCCGATTACCAGGCGATCTCGACCGCGATCATATTGTCATCCGGCTTGCGGTCGATCAGTTTGTTGTCCGGATCGATGCCCGCCTTGGCCGGCTTGCCGCTGACGATCACGGTGTAGCTGTTTTGCTTGCGCTCGATCAGCTTGCGTTCGCGCAGCAGGCTGTTGCCATCCTTGTCGTCGACGCCGATGTCGATGTAGTCTTTTAACGGCGCCTCTTTTTCTTCGCCCTGTTGGTTGACATGCACTTTGCTCGCGTGCACGGTCATGACGACTTCATATTTGCCGTCTGGTAGTCTGCGGGTGCTGGCCGACATCGTCCGGTTGTCATACAACACGATCGATTCAAACAAGTCGTCGATCAGGTAAGCCTGTTGCGGCGGCGTGATCTTGCGCAAGCCATCGATCAGGATGTTGACGCTCGGATAGGGCGCGCCGCCAAACGCATATTTCACCAGCATGTCGTGCAAGACCCGATTGACCTCGTCTTCACCGAGCATGTCTTGCAGCAGATACATCGCCAGGCTGCCCTTGCGGTAATGGATGTAATCCTGGTTTTCATTATCGGCCAGCGGCAATTCCTTTTTATGTTCTTCGGTGCGGCCGATCAGGTACATATTCAGGTCATAGCGCAGGAAGCGCCGCATCTTGTCGGCGCCGACATTTTTCTTCATCACCATCAACGCCGAATATTCGGCCAGGGTTTCACTGAGCACGGTGGCGCCGCGGGTATTGCCGCCGACCAGCTGGTGCGCCCACCATTGATGCGCCACTTCATGCGCCGTCACGTAGAACGGATAATCGATGTCCTTGCGATTCTTGTCGTCGACCTTGGCGATAAACCCCACGCCTTCCGAGAACGGAATGGTGTTCGGGAACGATTGTGCATAGTTCGCATAACGGGGAAATTCGACGATGCGCAGCACTTTGTGCTGGTAAGGGCTGAAGTTCTTGCTGTAGTACTCCAGCGATTCCTTGACGCCCCTGACCATGCGGTCCAGATTGTATTCGTGGCCCGGATGGTAATACACGTCGATCGCCACATCTTGCCAGCGTTCGTGGCGCACCGCGTAGCGCGCCGACTGGAAGGAATAGAAATTGAGGATGGGTTTATCCATCTTGTACTGGAAATAGTGGCGGCCGTTGGCCACCCAGTCGTTTTCCAGCGTGCCGGGGGCGATCGCGGTCTGGTCCGGACTGGTGCTGACGGTGGCCTGGAAATTGATCCAGTCGGCGTCGTTGCCGACATAATTATTGGCCAGGCCTTGCGCATCGTCGCGTGGCAGGGCGCCTTGCTGCGCCGGCAAACCGTGTTTCTTGCGGTCGCGCACGTCTTGCAGCTCGGCTTGCTGCTGATAGCCGATATGCGGCAGCACCTGATTGGTAAAGAAGGTGCCATTGCCGATCACCGGCGTATCCAGCGTCAGGCCCAGGCTGCCTTTCGGTGCATAGCCGACCGTGAAAGCCAGCGCCAGCGAGGCGCCGGGCGCCAGCGGAGCGGCCAGTTTAAAACTGTAGAAGCCGAGTTGCTGGTCGTTGATGCCTGGCTGCACCGCCACGCCGAAGTCCAGGCGCATGGTGCTGGCGCTGCTGTCTTGCTGGACGAAAATTTCATTGATCGGCTGGGCGGTTTTGTTAACCAGCAGGTAGCGGCCCCGGACTAGCAGGCTGCGCCGTTCCGGCACGATGTCGACATCGAGTTTGACGTCGGTGATGCGCGGTTGTCCGACGGCGGCGTAGCGTTGGTACAGCCGTTCGTAGCTGGCCCGTTCGGCGTCCTTCTGGAACGGCGATTGGTAGTCGTTGACGATGTGCAGATTGTAATACAGCACGCTTCCAGCGCCGGCGAAGATGGCCAGGCCCAGGCCGAAGCTGGCCAGCACCGGCCGGCTCAAGGCATGGCGCGCCAATTGCAGGCGGGTACGCCAGCCGTTGTGTGATCCGCGCGGCCATAGCACCAGCGCCAGTACGGTCAGCATCAGTGCCGCGCCGCCCCAGTAGAGTTCGAACCAGCGTTCGCGTGGCAGGAAATGGCCGCTGCCGTTCATCGCCGAATACATGAAGCTGGGCATGCTGCCGTACAAGATCATCGGATCGCCCAAACCCATCGCGCCGAAGGTGAGGGTGGCGATGTAGTACAAGATCATCGCGAAGAACGCCAGGTATTTGTGGTTGATCAGTACTTGCAGCGTCATCGCCAGCACCGCGATCAGCGCGTAGTACGGCAATTGCACCAGGAACAGGTATTCCACATACAAGCCGGGATCGAGCTGGAAATAGCCTTTGGAAATCTGGATGGACATGCCGCACAGCATCATTATCAAGGTCAGCAACGCTTGCAAGCCGATCAGCGCGAACAGTTTCGACAGCAGCGGCAGCCAGTTCGGCACGGGCAGCGCGTCCAGCATCAGCGCGATGCGGGCTTCGCGTTCGCGCCATACCAGTTCGCCGGCATAAAACGTGGTGATGATCAGCATGAACAGCGAAAACGAAGCGTTGACCAATTCCAGCACTTTTTCGGTGACCGGGTAAGTATTGGTGCCATAGATCGAGCCGATGTCCACCGCGCTGGCGTATATGGTCAGCACGCCGGCCAGCACGATGACGACAAAATAAATGTTCTTGACGGTTTCGCGCAGGTTCAGCCACGTCATTTGCAACAGCAGCGGCGCCATGCCGCGCTGCGCGAAATCCGGCTTTTCATCCGTGTTGCGGGCTGCCGCGCTGAGTTGCAGCGGCGCTTCGCCATTGCCGCGCGGCCTGTCGGCGCCCATGCTGTCGCTGAAATTGAAGCGCCAATAACCGAGCAGCAACACCACCAGCGCGAACGACGACCAGATCACGCGATTGGCCAGGTACACGCCTTCGAGCGACAGCATGCGGGTATTGCGTTCGGCGCTGGGCCAGTATTCGGTCAGCCGCGACAGTGCGGTGGTGCCGAACGGATCGATCAGGGCGGCCAGCGTCTTGAAGTCGAGGTCGCTCGCCAGCGACGGCGCCACCAGGTAGCCGATCAGCATCACCACGCTACTGATATATACCGGTAACATGCGCCGCGTCAGCGCGGCCAGCACAAAGAAAATGGCGCCGAAGATGAACAGGTTCGGCAACAATGAATAGACGAACGGCAGCACGTAGGTCATCAGGTACTGCGGTCCGAGGCGTTCCTCATCGATGCCGGGGATTAGCGTACCGAGCCACAAGCCCAGCACGATGCTGGAAAATACCACGGCCAGCACCAGGTAGGCGCCGATAAAACGGCCAAACATGTATTGGTATTTTTTCAGCGGTGCGCTGAAAAAGAAATGTTGCATCGAGTATTCAAAATCCTGCTGCACCGAGCGGCCCATCATCGCCGCCACCACCATCGCGCCAAAACAGCCGAGGATGCTGCAGGCCAGCGCCACCGAACGGGGCGCGTTGATCCACACCCTGCCGCCGAAAGTGATGCTGGCTTCCTTGAAGACGCCGCCGGCAGCGGCCATCCACAACATCGCCAGCAGCAGGAACATGGTGAAATACACCCAGGTCGACAATAATTTCAGGCGTTGCCGGGCTTCAAATAATGCAATTGCAAACATGGCCAGCCTTTCAATCGCAATCGGGCGCGCGGTGGTGGCGTCCGGCGATGGTGGCGAAATACAAGTCTTCCAGGTCGCCGATAGCCTCTTCAAAACCATCGCCGGGATCGGTTTCGCTATACGCATGGACCAGCGTGCGGCCGGACAGCAGGCGGGTGGAAATCACCGCGTGGCGCTGCTGGAAGCTGGCCAGGTCTTTTTTATCGACAAACCGGGCCCAGATCTTGTCGCTGGCCTCGTCGATCAATTGTTGGGTTTTGCCGCACAGCAGCACATGGCCCTTGTTGATGATCGCCATGTTGGCGCACAGGTCGGCCACGTCGCTGACGATATGGGTCGACAGGATCACGGTCTTGTCTTCGCCGATGTCGGACAGCAGGTTGTGGAAACGTACCCGTTCCTGCGGGTCGAGGCCGGCGGTCGGTTCATCGACGATAATCAGTTTCGGGTCGCCCAGCAATGCCTGGGCGATACCGAAACGCTGGCGCATGCCGCCGGAAAAGCCGCCCAGTTTCTGGTGGCGCACATCGAACAGATTGGTTTGCTGCAACAGTCCGTCGACCACTTCGCGGCGCCGGCCGCGTTGCGACAAGCCTTTCAGCACGGCAAAATGGTCGAGCAATTCGTAAGCGGTCACTTTCGGATACAGGCCGAAATCCTGCGGCAGGTAACCGAGCTGGCGGCGGATTTCATCCTTGTCGTCGAGCACATCGAGGTCACCGAAGAAGACCGAACCGGAATCGCATTCCTGCAACGTGGCCAGGGTACGCATCAGCGTCGACTTGCCGGCGCCGTTCGGACCCAGCAAGCCGAACATGCCGTTCGGGATCGTCAGCGTAATATTGTCCAGCGCAAGCACACCGTTGCCATACGTCTTGGACAGATTGCGGATGTGTAATTCCATACAGTTCCTCATTTGATGCTGTTGCCGCCCGCCTGGCCTGGAGTGCCGGCGGACTTTTGATATGGTGGCATTGTATTGAATTTAAGCCGCACTGGGCGGTTGCTTGCGATGGTTGGCGGTTTGATGCGGCCAGACTGCGCTATGCCGGGCCTGGAATGCAGGCCTGTGAGTAGTAGCGCGCCGGACAAAACCCCGATGGCGGCGTTGCCTTGCCATACAGTCGTACTGCCTGCGTCAATGTGCCTTGCCCTGAACGTTTTGTCCGGCGCTCTTAATTACGGAATAAAACTTCTTCGCGGTTAAACCACCATTTGCATAGCATCAGCAAGGCGCCGGCGATGATGCTGGTCGACAGCAAAATAACGCCGAACATGCGGTAATCCATGGTGCCTTTAATTAATTCTTTCATCGCCAGTGAAACATTGGTCAGCGGTACCATCGCCCAAAACCAGTTCATCTTGACGCCGGGCAGCATCGCCATCACGGTTGGCAAGATGGTCAGCAGCATCAATGGCGTGATCAGGCCGGCCGCTTCCTTGTAGCTCTTGGCGTAAATCGAGATGCACAGCAGGATGGCGGCGAAAATTGCCGCCGTCGGCACCAGCATCAGCGCCACCATCGCCAGGTCCAGCACGCCAATGCTATGCAGCAGCGTCGACATCTTGCCTTGCAGCGTATCGCCGAACAGCAACAGCAGCACGCCCATGCTGGCCACCATCAGCAGCGCCGACACCAGCCCGACCGTGAACAGCAGCAGGAATTTGGCGGTCACGATGGCGCCGCGCGGCACTGGCGCCAGCAGCAGGGTTTCCAGCGTGCCACGCTCCTTTTCGCCGGCGCCCTGGTCGATCGCCGGATACATCGCCGCCGTCAGGCAGACCATCAGCAGCAGATACGGCAGCAAGCCGCCGATGATCGCGCCGATTTGTTCGCGGTCATCGGCGGTGGAATGATTTTCCAGCGTCACGGGATTGAGTGCGAAGCGCAATTGCTCCTGGTTCAGGTTCAGCGCCGCCAGCGCGGCGGCCCGCAAGCTGTCATTGTGGGCGTCGACCAGCGCCATCACCCTTTGCCGGGTGACATCGATGGCCGATGCGCTGTTGTAATGCAGCGCGATCACCGCTTGCCGCTGGTGCTGCAAGTCGGCATCGAATTGCGGCGGGATCACCAGCGCGAACTTGATGCGGTCGTCGGCAATCGCCTTGCGGATGTCGGCAGTATCGTTCAAGACGACTTCGCGCAGATTCTTTTCTTGCTCGAAACGCTGGCTCAAGGCCGGCGAATTTTCCTTGCCGAACATCGCATACGCCAGTTGCGCCGCCTGGGCGCTCTTGAACATGGTCGACGACAGGTAGGCAAAACCGCCGAAAATCAGCGGCATCGCGAAAATCGGAATCAGGATCGTGAAAATCAGCGTCTTGCGGTCGCGCGTCAATTCCAGTAATTCCTTCAGGTAGATAATCCACATGGCTCAGGGTTCCTGGTTGATGACGCTGACAAACGCATCGTATAAATCGGCGCTGCCGCCCAGGTGGCGCAAGGCATCGACGCTGCCGTTGAAGGCGTTCTTGCCGTGGTTGATGATGCAGACACGGTCGCATAGTTTCTCGACTTCATGCAAATGATGGGTAGAAAAAATCAGCGGCACGCGCAGCGCCTTGTAGCTCGCAATAAAATCGAGCAAGATCTTGGACGACATCACGTCCAGCCCGCTGGTCGGTTCATCCAGGATCACCACTTGCGGCTCATGCACGACGGTGCGGGCGATCGCGCATTTTTGCTTCATGCCGGTGGACAACTGATCGACCCGCTTGTGGGAAAACTCGTGGATTTGCAGCAAATCGAACAAGTCATCGCAGCGCTGCTTCAGGTGCGGCGCACGCATGCCATGCAGGCGGCCGAAATATTCGACGTTTTCGCGCGCCGTCAGGCGGCCGTACAGGCCGGTGCTGCCGGACAGGAAGCCGATGCTCTGGCGCGCCACCAGCGGTTGCTGCAAGACATCGACGCCATTCACGTAAGCGTGGCCGGCGTCGGCTTGCAGCGCCGTCGACAGCAGGCGCAGCGTGGTGGTCTTGCCGGCGCCGTTGGGGCCCAGCAATCCCAGCACCTGGCCGGGTTCACAACTGAAGCTGACGTCGCGCACGGCATGGAACCAGCCGTCCTGGTCGCGTGGATCGCGCAACTGTGCCTGCTTCCCTTTGTGTGGCGGCAAGCGGAAGCGTTTTGCCAGATTCTTCACTTCGATCATTGCGCATTCCCATTCTGACGAAATACAAGAGTAGCATGTAAAAAATGCGGGCAGCAATGATAATGTTTATCCGATGAAATGTTTTTAAAGCATTTTTTTGCGTGCACGATTGGATGCGGCAAGACTATCAGGCACAATGCCTGATTGGTGCGTGGACGTGGTCAGGGAGGTGGCATGAAGCAGGCTGGAGCGCAGTTGAATGAAGCGATGCAAGAACAGGCGCTGGCCATGGCGCGCGCCGGCATGACCAGCTTTGAAGCGATCGGTTTTTTTCGCGTCACGGTGGGACTGTTTTACCTGGCCGGCCTGATGACCGAGGATGCGCTGGATTTCAAGAAAATCGATGCCCAGTACAACCGCTTTATTTACCGTTCCATCGGCGGCGGGCACAGCATCGCCAGCGTGCTGCAATTCATGAGCGGTGAAAAAGTGCTGCGTATCCTCGACTCGGCGCGTTTCATCAAGGCTTATGCTGAACTGTGCCCGGAAATTCCGCTCGACAGCATTCCTTTCCTGATTTCCCTGAACCTGGGCGTGGCCAAGAGTATTTCCGGCATCGATGCGGTGGGGCCGGTGGTGGACTGGATCGAAAGCAAGAAACAGCAAGCCGGACCATGATGGCCTGGCGGACGGCTACGCCGGCGGCGCGCCTATCGTCCTATAATCATGTTTTACGACACAGATAACACCGATACGATGACAGCGAACCGTTACCACCATCCCTTGGATCGTTTGATTATTGGCGCTGACAAAGCGCTGCGCGTCATGGCTGGCGTGGCCGCCGCATCGCGCCCGAATCCGGCGCTGCGCGCGCCCGACGCCAGCCTGGACCAGGCCGAACAGCGTCACAGTGCGGGCTTGATGCGGGTCAACCATGTCGGCGAAGTATGCGCCCAGGCGTTGTACAACTCGCAGGCGCGCTACGCGCACAACCCGGCGATCCGCGCCCAGTTCGCCGAAGCGGGCCGCGAAGAAGAGGATCACCTGGCGTGGACCGCGCAACGCCTGGCCGAACTGGGTTCGCAGCCAAGCTTGCTCAATCCGCTGTGGTATGCCGGTTCCTACGTGCTGGGCACGCTTGCCGCGCGCCTCGGCGACGGCCGCAGCCTGGGCTTCGTGGTGGAAACCGAACGCCAGGTCGAAGCGCACCTGGGCAGCCACCTGGATGAATTGCCGGCGCAGGACGCCAAATCGCGCGCCATCGTCAAGCAGATGCAAATCGATGAAATCGAGCATGGCGCGGCGGCCCAGCGTCTCGGCGCGCTGGAGATGCCGGCGCCGGTGCGCGGCCTGATGGCGCTGATGGGCAAGGTCATGACCAGGACCGCCTACTATATTTGATGATGGCGATGACACCAGCGCCAGGCTTGCCGCCGGCGCTGGCGCAAGGCGGTCGCCTATTCTTCGACGATCTCGAAGGAGTGGGTGATTTCCGCGGTTTTGGCCAGCATGATCGATGCCGAGCAATATTTGTCATGTGACAAGTTCACCGCGCGTTCGACGGCGCTCTGTTTTAACGCCTTGCCGCGCACGGTGAAGTGGAAATGGATCTTGGTAAATATTTTAGGGTCGGTATCGGCCCGTTCGGCTTTCAGCGTGACTTCGCAGCCGCTGACGTTTTCGCGGCCGCGTTTCAAGATCAGCACCACGTCGTACGCGGTGCAGCCGCCGGTACCGAGCAACACCATTTCCATCGGCCGCGGCGCCAGGTTATGACCGCCGCCATCGGGCGCGCCATCCATCGTGACCAGATGGCCGGAACCGGTTTGTGCCAAAAAACTCATGCCGGACGGCCCGTTCCAGCTAACTTTGCATTCCATCGTACTCTCCAATAAATCGTGCGTTTTATATTGTAAAGGAGGAAGGTGGACAGGTGTTTGCCGGCTTGCATGGGCGCTGCCGCAAGCCGGGCTTGACGTATTTGGCTGGCATCGCTTATACTTGTCGGCTTTCCGTTCGCTCAGGAAAAGTAAATAAGGCCGAGTCCGCAAGTTTTGTGTGCGGAACCACCATTTGAGCGTGTAATCTATTAGGAAGTCAACATGAAAACATTTTCCGCTAAAGGACATGAAGTCCAGCGCGATTGGTTCGTGGTTGACGCGACGGACAAAGTCCTCGGACGTGTTGCCAGCGAAGTGGCACTCCGACTGCGCGGCAAACACAAACCGGAATTTACTCCTCACGTCGATACGGGCGATTTCATCGTCGTCATCAACGCAGGCAAACTGCGCGTGACCGGTACCAAAGCTACCGAAAAAATCTACTATCGCCACTCTGGCTATCCAGGCGGCATCTACGAAACCAATTTCCAGAAAATGCAACAGCGTTTTCCGGGTCGCGCGCTGGAAAAAGCGGTCAAGGGCATGTTGCCTAAAGGCCCGCTCGGCTACGCGATGATCAAAAAGCTGAAAGTGTACGCGGAAGGTTCCCATCCGCACGCTGCTCAGCAACCTAAAGCACTCGTCCTTTAAGGAACTGACATGATCGGTAATTACAATTATGGAACCGGCCGTCGCAAGAGTGCAGTGGCTCGGGTTTTTATCAAAGTCGGCACTGGCTTGATCGTTGTTAACGGCAAACCGGCGAACGAATACTTTTCGCGCGAAACAGGTCTGATGGTCATCCGTCAACCGCTGGAACTGACCGGCAATGTCGAGCGTTTCGACATCAAAGTCAACGTCCATGGCGGCGGCGAGTCCGGCCAGGCTGGTGCGGTTCGTCACGGCATCACCCGCGCTTTGATCGACTACGATGCAGCGTTGAAATCGGATCTGGCCAAAGCCGGCTTCGTGACCCGCGATGCACGTGAAGTTGAACGTAAAAAAGTTGGTCTGCGCAAAGCACGTCGCGCAAAACAATTCTCGAAGCGTTAATTTTTACGCTACAGTGTATGCGGCTTGCCGCGTACTGTCCCAAAAGCCGCCAGACGACTGTCTCGCGGCTTTTTTGCATTGAAAGCATCCGCTTTCCAGCCCTGTTAAAATACCAGGCCAGTTGCCTGTGTTTTAAGCATTGCGTACCCCACACTCACTCTCACACAAGGAAAGAAAATGATCAAAGTTGGCATCGTCGGCGGCACCGGATACACCGGAGTGGAATTGCTGCGATTATTGGCCGTCCATCCAGACGTGCAGCTGACAGCGATCACGTCGCGCAAGGAAGACGGTTTGCCGGTGGCGGACATGTATCCATCGCTGCGCGGCCGCGTCGATATCGCGTTTTCTTCGCCTGACAAGGCCAGGCTGGAAGAGTGCGATGTGGTGTTTTTCGCCACGCCGCACGGTGTTGCCATGGCGCAAGCTCCAGCCTTGCTGGCGGCCGGCGTCAAAGTGATCGACCTGGCCGCGGATTTCCGCCTGAAAGACCAGGCCAAGTTTGAAGAGTGGTACAAGATCCCGCACACCGCGCCGGAATTGATACCCGAAGCCGTTTACGGCTTGCCGGAATTGAACCGCGCAGAAATCAGGCAAGCCCGTCTGGTCGCCAATCCGGGTTGCTACCCGACCACCATGCAAATCGGCTATGCGCCGCTGCTGAAGGCCGGGCTGGTCGATGCTGCCAGCCTGATCGCCGATTGCAAGTCGGGCGTGTCCGGCGCCGGCCGCAAGGCCGAGATCGGCATCCTGTTTTCGGAAGCCAGCGACAGTTTTAAAGCGTACGGCGTGTCCGGCCACCGTCACTTGCCGGAAACCAGCGCGCAATTGCAGCGTTTCACCGACCAGAAAATCGGCCTGATCTTCACGCCGCACCTGGTGCCGATGATACGCGGCATGCATTCGACGCTGTACGCGCGCCTGAGCAAGGATGTCAGCAATGAAGAATTGCAATCTTTGTTTGAAGAGCAATACAAAAATGAACAATTCATCGATGTGATGCCATTTGCATCGCATCCGGAAACCCGTTCGACCCGCGGCGCCAATGTGCTGCGCCTGGCGCTGCATCGTCCGCATGTCGATGGCGTGCCGGGCAATACGGTCATCATCCTGGTGGTGCAAGACAACCTGGTCAAGGGCGCGTCCGGCCAGGCCGTGCAGTGCATGAATTTGATGTTCGGCCTGGAAGAAAGCAAGGGCTTGAACCAGATCGCGCTGATGCCCTGACGGGAATGCGGGCTGGCGGGCGACGCAGATCAAGGTACGTCCCGCCCGGCAGGGTAAATTAGGTACTGGCCAGGCCGATTCAGCTGATCGCGAAGGAAAGCGCCATGTTTGTCCGCACTGCGAAGTTGCCGATGGATAGCTTGATCGGCTCGGCCACCCGGCTGGTCGGCGATATCGTGTTCGAAGGCGGCTTGCGCATCGACGGTCATGTGCGCGGCAATGTCACCGGCGACACCAGCCAGCCCAGCTACCTGGTGCTGAGCGAACATGCGAGCATCGAGGGCGAGGTGCGTTGCACGTATTTGCTGGTGAATGGCGAGATCAGCGGGCCGGTACATGTGAGCGAATTGCTTGAAATCCAGCCGAAAGCCCGCATTATCGGGGAAGTTTATTACAAAGTACTGGAAATGCATGGCGGTGCGCGGGTAATGGGGCAACTGAGTTACCTCGACGGCGCCGACGCCATATTGCATTTGGCAGTGTCCGAAGCGTGACTTGCGCCAACGGTCTATAATGAGTCCATGTTTTCAAGTAGGAGTATGAAATGAATGCCGTCGCCGAAATGCAAGATGTAATCCCTGCACCTATCGTCTTTACCGATAGCGCTGCTGAAAAAGTCGCGCAACTGATTGAAGAAGAAGGCAATCCAGACCTGAAATTGCGCGTATTCGTACAGGGTGGCGGTTGCTCCGGCTTCCAGTACGGCTTCACGTTTGACGAAATCGTCAACGAAGACGACACCACGATGGTCAAGAATGGCGTGCAATTGTTGATCGATTCGATGAGCTACCAGTACCTGGTCGGCGCTGAAATCGACTACAAGGATGACCTCGAAGGCGCCCAGTTCGTCATCAAGAATCCCACCGCGACCTCGACCTGCGGCTGCGGTTCCTCGTTCTCGGTCTAACAGCCGTAGCGGGTGATATATTGCAATAGCGGATCCACGGATCCGCTATTGGTGTTTCTGCACCATTCATGATCATGACTGGTCATTAACGGGGGTACAGCGCGCCCAATATGCGCTCGCCCTGGGCACCGGTCACTGCCGCCAGATTGCCCGCCTGGCGTTGCGTAAAGCGGTATGCCAGCCAGGCGAACGCCAGCGCCTCGACCCGGTTCGGCGCCACGCCCAGCACTGCGGTCGATTCCACCGTCACTTTGTTATCCAGCGCCACCGCCAGTTGCGACAGCAGCGTGCCGTTGTACGCGCCGCCGCCGCAGACATACACGGCATCCGCCGCCGGAGCGTACTGCTGGATCGCTTGCGCCAGGCTCAGCGCGGTTAATTGGGTCAGCGTATATTGCACGTCTTCCGGCCTGGCGTCGGCAAACGGCAGCAGCTTTTCGGCCAGCCATTCCATATGGAACAGGTCGCGTCCGGTGCTTTTCGGCGCCGCCTGCGTAAAATACGGTTCCGCCAGCAAGGCTTGCAGCAAGGCGGGAATTTCCTTGCCGGTCGCGGCCCACGCGCCAGCGGCGTCATACGAGCGGCCCTGGTGGCGCGCGATCCAGCCATCCATCAAGGCATTGCCGGGACCGGTATCGAAGCCGATCACCGCGCCATCGCCATGCAAGACGCTGATATTGCTGATGCCGCCGATATTGGCGACCACCCGCGTGCGGCCGGACTGGCCGAACCGGGCCTGGTGAAACGCCGGCACCAGCGGCGCGCCCTGGCCGCCGGCCGCCACGTCGCGGCTGCGGAAATCGGCGATCACGTCGATGCCGCTCAGTTCGGCCAGCAGCGACGGATTATTGGTTTGGCGCGTAAAACCCAGTTCCGGGCGGTGGCGGATGGTTTGCCCATGCACGCCGATGGCAACGATTTGCCCGGCGCCGATGGCGTTATCGAGCAGTAGCTGCTTGACGCAATCGGCGTAATGGCGGACCAGTTGATTGGCGGCCAGCGCCTCGCGCTCGATTTCATTGTGGCCGGCGCTTTGCAGCGCCATCAGGTCGCTGCGCAACGCGGCCGGGAAGGGCACGTAGGCGGCGCCGATGCCGCGTGCCGCGCCATCCGTGAAATCGACCAGTTCGCCATCGACGCCGTCGAGGCTGGTGCCGGACATGAGACCGATGAAGTACGCCATACGCTGATCCTTGAAAAGGGAAGATGATGGCGTATTTTGCCTGAGCCGGCGAAAAAAAGCCCCGCCCATTTTGCAATGGCGGGGCTTTTAAGAGCCGCAACGATCAGCGCGACGCCAGTGCCGTATCCGTTGGGCGCAGCAGCGTGAAGCGGTGCATCATGTCGGCCGACACCAGGCGGAAGCGGTTCAGCTCGGCTGGCGTCAACGGCGCCTGCGCTTGCACATTGATGGTGTTGGGATCCTTGGCTTCGCCGGCGACCCGGAATTCATAGTGCAAATGCGCGCCGGTCGACCAGCCGGTGGTGCCGACGTAGCCGATGACTTCGCCCTGGCTCACTTTTTGGCCTTTTTTCAGGCCGGTCGCGAAGCGGCTCATGTGGGCGTAGGCGGTGCTGTAGTTGGCCCAGTGCTTCAACACCACCACGTTGCCGTAACCGTTTTGCATGCCGACCGATTCCACCGTGCCGTCGCCGGACGCGCGGATCGGGGTGCCGGTGGCGGCCGCGAAGTCGATGCCTTTATGCTGTTTCCAGTTGCCGGAAATCGGGTGCACGCGCATCGAAAAGCCGGAGGAAATACGGGAGAATTCGAGCGGGGACTTGAGGAAGGCTTTTTTGAGGGACTTGCCGTCGAAGCTGTAATAACCGCCGCCTTGCTTGCTGGCTGGATCTTCGAACCAGACCGACTGGAAGGTCTTGCCGCGGTTGGTGAATTCGCCGGCCAGGATGCGGCCGACCTTGACCATTTCACCGTCTTGCCAGAATGTTTCATAGACCACGTTGAACGAGTCGCCGCGCTTCAAGTCGCCGCGGAAGTCGATATTGGTGGAAAACATTTCGACGATTTGCGCCGAAATCGAATCCGGCAAACGGGTGCCGTCCAGGCTGGAATCGGTGGCGGCGAACAAGGTCGAGGTGATCTTGCGCGCGTGCATTTCAACCCGGCGTTCCAGCTGGGCCGGCGCTTCGGTCGAGACAAACGAGTCGCCCTTGCGTGTCACCATGATGTTTTTCACGGCGGCGCTGGACGATTTATCGGTCGGATCGGACAAGGTGGCGCGCAACCACAGCAATTCGCCGGTCTCGGAGGTTTGCGCCTGGACGCGCTTGCCCGATTTCAGCAGCATCACGCCGCGCGCGATCTTGTCGCTCTTGATGAACTTGGCCGCCGCGTCATCCACCACGCCAAGACGGGTCAGCAAGGTGGCGAGGGTGTCGCCGGCGCGGACTTTTTCTTCGTGGGTGAATTTCTGGTCGTCTTGCTCGTTCGCGGTGATTTGCGCGGCCAGGTTTTGCGGCAATTCGAGATTTTCGGCCACCGATACCACCGGCAAGTCCGATGCGTCCGGGGCGAGCGGAGCCACGCCGGCGGCGCCGAACGCGCACAAGGTCAGCACCACCGCCGAAGCGCTGATAATGCGCGCCTTGCGTGTCGATGCCACCAGTGTGTACAAGCGGGAGCTTGTGATTTTATGTATAGGGCTCATGCAATCAGTTAAAATTTGCCGCTTGAACGATTCGTGAACTAAAGCTCTTTTTTATTGTTATTTTGGTTCGTTTTCATACGGCAAGATTGATGGAATCGGGCATTATAACAAACTCCGCAAACCTACTACCATTTCGATACAAACTATATTATTTATGGATACCAACTTCACCGCATCGCCCCAGAAGGCCAGCGCCGCTGCCACCGCACTGCCATTGTCGGACAGAGTGCAAGAAGCCCTTGCGATCACCAAGCGCGGTGTTGAAGAACTGTTGATCGAAAGCGAATTTGCGCAAAAACTGGCGCGCTCCGAACAAAGCGGCGTCCCGCTGCGCATCAAACTGGGCCTGGACCCTACCGCACCGGACTTGCACCTGGGTCATACCGTGGTGCTGAACAAGATGCGTCAACTGCAAAACCTGGGCCACCACGTGACGTTCCTGATCGGCGATTTCACGTCGATGATCGGCGATCCATCGGGCCGTAACATCACGCGTCCTCCGCTGACCAAGGAGCAGATAGAACTTAACGCAATGACGTACTTCGCGCAAGCATCTTTGGTACTGGACGCCGCAAAAACCGAAATTCGCTATAACTCCGAGTGGTGCGATCCGCTGGGCGCGCGCGGCATGATCAAGCTGGCGTCGCACTACACGGTGGCGCGCATGATCGAGCGCGACGACTTCACCAAGCGTTTCAAGGAAGGCGTGCCGATTTCGGTGCATGAATTCCTGTATCCGCTGATGCAGGGCTACGACTCGGTGGCCCTCAAGTCGGACCTGGAACTGGGCGGTACCGACCAGAAATTCAATTTGCTGGTCGGCCGCGAACTGCAAAAGCAGTACGGACAAGAACAACAGTGTATTTTGACCATGCCGCTGCTGGAAGGTTTGGACGGCGTCGAAAAAATGTCGAAATCGAAGAATAACTACATCGGCATCACCGAACCGGCCAACACCATGTTCGCCAAGCTGATGAGTATTTCCGACGTGATGATGTGGCGCTATTACGAATTGCTGTCGTGGCGCTCGATCGCCGAGCTGGCCCGGCTGAAGGCGGAAGTCGACGGCGGCCGCAACCCGCGCGACGCCAAGGTGGCGCTGGCGCAGGAAATCGTGGCCCGCTTCCACGACCAGCAGGCGGCCGAGGATGCGCTGGCCGACTTCGTCAACCGCTCCAAGGGCGGCATCCCGGACGATGTGCCGGAAGTGGCGCTGACTGGCGCGCCGCTGGGCATTCCGCAATTGCTGAAGCAGGCTGGCCTGTGCCCGTCGACGTCGGAAGCGATGCGCATGATCGAACAGGGCGGCGTGCGCATCGACGGCAGCGTCATCAGCGACAAGGCATTGAAAGTCGAGGCCGGTACGCTCGTGCTGCAAGTCGGCAAGCGCAAATTCGCGCGTGTCACCTTGAGCGCATGATCGCGCTGTTGCAACGCGTCAGCCACGCCAGCGTGGTCGTCGATGGCCGCACGATAGGCGCGATCGGCGCCGGCTTGCTGGTATTGCTGTGCGCCGAGCGCGGCGATACCGAAAAGGAAGCCGATGCGCTGCTGACCAAATTGCTGGCTTACCGCATGTTCAGCGACCAGGCCGGCAAGATGAACCGCAGCCTGGCCGACGTGGCCGGCGGCTTGCTGCTGGTGCCGCAATTTACGCTGGCGGCCGACACCAAGTCCGGCTCGCGGCCATCGTTCACGCCGGCCGCCAGTCCGCAAGACGGCTTGCGCCTGTTCGATCATGTGGTTGCCCAGGCGCGCGGCAAGCATGGGCAAGTCGAGACCGGACAATTTGGCGCCGACATGCAAGTGTCGCTGACCAATGATGGTCCGGTGACGTTCTGGCTGCAAGTGTCGCCTAAATAAGTACGCAGAGTACGCAGATCAATCACGTCGATGGAGACCGGCAAATGAAACTATGGAGCGATTCTTTCCGCAATGGCGGGCTCATCCCTGCAGAATTCGCGTTTGCCGAGCCCGATCCTGCGGCCCATGTGATGCAGGCGGGCAACCGCAATCCGCACCTGGCGTGGGACGACGTGCCGAACGGCACCGAATCGCTGGCCCTGTTTTGCATCGACGGCGATGCGCCGCTCGATGGCGGCAACGTCAATCAGGAAGGCAAGATCGTGGCGCTGAATACGCCGCGCGGCGACTTTTTCCACTGGAGCTTGCTGGACTTGCCGTTGACCTTGCGGGTGCTGGGCGCCGGCCAGTTTTCCAGCGGCGTCACGGCGCGCGGCAAATCCGGCGCGCCAGTGGTGTCGGCGAATGGCGTGTCCTTGCGCCAGGGCTTGAACGATTACACCGGCTGGTTTGCCAACGACCCGGACATGGCCGGCGACTATTACGGTTACGACGGCCCATGTCCACCGTGGAACGATGAACGCTTGCACCACTATATATTCCGGCTGTATGCGCTCGACGTGCCGCGGCTGGAACTGGCAGCGGGCTTTAGTGGACAGCAGGCGCTGGCCGCGCTGCACGGCCATATCATCGATGAAGCCCAACTGATCGCCGCCTATTCGCTGAATCCGGGACTGGCGTCTACCTTGAAGAAATAACTGATGAGCACCAGCATTATATTGATACGCCACGGCGAAACCCCGTGGAACGCCGAGCGCCGCTTGCAAGGGCATATCGACATTCCCTTGAACCAGGAAGGGCAGCGCCAGGCCGATGCGATGGCGCGGGCCCTGGCGGACGCGCCGTTGTCGGTCATTGTCGCCAGCGATTTGCAGCGCGCGCGCCAGACCGCGCTGGCGCTGGCTGGCCACCATGGCTTGCCGGTGCACAGCGACATCCAGTTGCGCGAGCGTTGTTATGGCGCCTTCGAAGGCTTGTTGTACGCCGACATCGAGCGTCAATATCCGGCTGAATATGCCGAGTGGCAAGCACGCCAGATCGACGCGGTGATGCCGTCCGGCGAGCGGGTCGCAGAAAGTTTCCGCCAGTTTTCGCAGCGTTGCGTCAGCGCCATCGCCGCGTGGGCGGCGCGCCACGATGGAGAGACTATTGCACTGGTAGCCCATGGCGGCGTGCTTGAGTGCGCCTACCGGGCGGCGCTCGGCATGTCGCTCGACAGCCCGCGCGACTTCCAGGTCAAGAACGCCAGCATCAACCGCTTTTCGTACAGCGACGGCAGATTGAGCCTGCTGCAGTGGGGCGACGTCGCCCACTTGAGTGCCGCTGCGATGGATGAACTGGCCTGATCCCGGTTTTATAACGGCAAAATTGGGTAGCCTGCTTGTCCAATAAAAAATAGTGCTTATTAATTAGGCAGCGATCGGTTAAAATAGCAGGTTCCCCCATCCATCAGGTTCTCCAGTGCAAATCGGCCCACACATACTGCGCAACAACGTTTTCGTCGCTCCGATGGCCGGGGTGACGGATAGGCCGTTCCGCCAGTTGTGCAAGCAATTGGGCGCCGGTTATGCCGTGTCGGAAATGGCGGCGTCGAATCCGCGGCTGTGGGCCACCGAGAAAAGCTCCCGGCGCACCGACCACGATGGCGAGATGGAACCGAAGGCGGTGCAGATCGCCGGCGCCGACCCGCAAGACCTGGCCGATTGCGCCAGGTTCAATGTGGACCGCGGCGCACAGATCATCGATATCAATATGGGCTGCCCGGTGAAAAAGGTCTGCAATAGCTGGTGCGGTTCGGCCCTGTTGCAAAACGAAAGCCTGGTCGAGCGCATCTTGCACGCGGTGGTCAATGCCGTCGATGTGCCGGTGACGCTGAAATTCCGCACCGGCTGGAACCGCGAAAACAAGAATGCGCTGACGATCGCGCGCCTCGCCGAGCAAGCCGGCATCCAGATGCTGACCTTGCATGGCCGTACCCGCGCCGACGGTTACAAGGGCGATGCGGAATATGAAACCATTGCCGCCGTGAAAGCGTCGGTCAAGATTCCGGTGGTCGCCAATGGCGATATCACGACGCCTGAAAAGGCGCGCCTGGTGCTCGACCGAACCGGCGCCGACGCCGTGATGATCGGCCGCGCGGCGCAAGGGCGGCCGTGGATTTGCCGCGAAATCGATCACTTCTTGCGCACCGGCACTTTGCTGCCGGCGCCGTATGTCGATGAAGTGCGGGCGCTGATGGACGAACACTTGCGCGCCCATTATGCGTTTTATGGCGAATTCCTCGGCGTGCGCACGGCGCGCAAGCATATCGGCTGGTATGTGCGCGACTTGCCGGGCGGCGAAGAGTTCCGACAGAAGATGAATTTGCTGGAATCGACCGAGCTGCAATTAGTTGCAGTGGATCAATTTTTCGAGTCGCAATGGAAATTTGGCGAACGGTTACAATACCGCCTCGCTGAAGACCATGCCGAAGAAAACCTCGCAGCATAAAGACATACAGACAGCAAAAGTTACAGAAAAAAGGGCGAACGCCTTACCGTCACGCGTTTTATAGCGGCACGAAGATAGCGTCATGACATATTAATTAGCCGAATGAATCGTAAAATGAGTAAAGAAAGTATCCAGGAAGTCGTCCAGAAGAGTCTAGAAGAGTATTTCAACGACCTCGGCGAGCAGCAAGCATCGAATATCTACGACATGGTCGTGCTGACCGTGGAAAAACCGATCCTCGAAGTGGTGATGACGCGCGCCGACGGCAACCAGTCGCACGCCGCGCAAATGCTGGGGATCAACCGCAATACCTTGCGCAAGAAGTTGCAAGAGCACGGCCTGCTGTAAGTTTCCTGGCGCCGCGAGCGGCCGCGCGCCGTTTGCGCCCCGCTTGCTGTTGCTCGCTTCTATTGTTCCTTGTATTGCCGCTTGCATTGCCCCTTGAATTGCCCCTTGCGTTGCCGCCATCCTATCCGCCAAGAACACTTAACAACCTAGCCATTGCCATGATCAAACAAGCCCTGATTTCCGTTTCCGACAAGACCGGCGTTCTCGATTTTGCCCGCGCGCTGTCCGCGCTCGGCGTCCATATCCTGTCCACCGGCGGTACCGCCAAGTTGTTGGCGGATAACGGCGTGCCGGTGACGGAAGTCGCCGACTACACCGGTTTCCCCGAGATGCTCGATGGTCGTGTCAAGACCTTGCACCCGAAAGTACACGGCGGCATCCTGGCGCGGCGCGATTTCCCCGAGCACATGTCCAAGCTGGTCGAGCACGATATGCCGGCCATCGACATGGTGGTGGTCAATCTGTACCCATTCCAGGCGACGGTGGCGAAAGATACGTGCACGCTGGAAGACGCGATCGAAAACATCGATATCGGCGGCCCGACCATGCTGCGCTCGGCGGCCAAGAATCACAAGGACGTGGTCGTCATTTGCGATCCGACCGACTACGGTACGGTACTGGCGGAAATCAAGGCGGCCGACGGCAAGGCCGGTGCGGTCAGCTACGACACCAAATTCATGTTGGCCAAGAAAGTGTTCGCGCACACCGCGCAATACGACGGCGCCATCACCAATTACCTGACCAGCCTGGGACCGAACAAGGCTCACGCCAGCCGCAGCCACTACCCGCAAACGCTGAACGTCGCCTTTGAAAAAGTGCAAGACATGCGCTACGGCGAAAACCCGCACCAGAGCGCGGCGTTTTACCGCGACCTGAACGTGGCCGATGGTTCGCTCAGCAACTACCGTCAATTGCAAGGCAAGGAATTGTCGTACAACAATATCGCCGATGCCGATGCCGCATGGGAATGCGTCAAGAGCCTGGGCGGCTTCGACCAGAGCGCCGCTTGCGTCATCGTCAAGCACGCCAATCCTTGCGGCGTGGCATTGGGCGCCAATGCGGCCGAAGCATATGCACGTGCCTTGAAAACCGATCCGACGTCGGCATTCGGCGGCATCATCGCCTTTAATACCGAACTCGACGGTGCTACCGCCGGCGAAATCGCCAAGCTGTTCGTCGAAGTGCTGATCGCGCCATCGTTCTCGGCCGAAGCGAAAAAAATTCTGTCGAGCAAGCAAAACGTGCGCATGCTGGAAATTCCGCTGGGCAATGCCGTGAATGCCATGGATTTCAAGCGTGTCGGCGGCGGTTTGCTGGTGCAATCGCCGGATGCGAAAAACGTGCTGATTTCGGATTTGCGCGTGGTTTCCAAATTACAGCCTACCCAGCAGCAATTGCAGGATTTGATGTTCGCCTGGCGCGTCGCCAAGTACGTCAAGTCGAATGCGATCGTATTCTGCGGCAATAACATGACGCTGGGCGTAGGCGCCGGCCAGATGAGCCGCATCGATTCGGCGCGCATCGCGTCGATCAAGGCGCAAAACGCCGGCCTGTCGCTGGCCGGCTCGGTAGTCGCATCGGATGCGTTCTTCCCGTTCCGCGACGGTCTCGACGTGGTGGTCGACGCCGGCGCGAATTGCGTGATCCATCCGGGTGGTTCGATGCGCGACCAGGAAGTGATCGATGCCGCCGATGAGCGCGGCGTCGTGATGTTGTTCACGGGTACCCGTCATTTCCGCCATTAATCTAAATAATGCCTGATAAACCTACTGCGCAGCCTGATTTGCCGCTTCCGATGCTCACTGTGCATGCGCACAGCTCCGCTTCTCAGCCGCAACTCAAGCCGCTCGCTACGGTTTCCTAGGCATTATGAGGATGCATAAACGGCAGGCCCCGGTCAATCGCCGGCGCCTGCCGTATTCATTATAGAATCAGGCGATGATCATACTCGGCATAGATCCAGGCTTGCGCACCACCGGTTTTGGCGTCATCGACAAACAGGGCGGCAAGCTGCGTTACATCGCTTCCGGCACCATCAAGACGGTGTCCGGCGGCGACTTGCCGTCGCGCCTGAAGATCATCTTGCAAGGCATTAGCGAAATCGTCGCGACTTACCAGCCCGATTGCGCGGCGATCGAAAAAGTCTTCGTCAACGTCAATCCGCAATCGACCTTGCTGCTCGGCCAGGCGCGCGGCGCGGCGATTTGCGCGCTGGTCGGCGCCGATCTCGGCGTGGCCGAATATACTGCGCTGCAAGTCAAGCAAGCCGTTACCGGCCATGGCAAGGCTGCCAAGGAGCAAGTCCAGGAAATGGTGGCGCGCTTGCTGACCTTGCCCGGCTTGCCCGGCAGCGATGCCGCCGATGCATTGGGTGTTGCGATTTGCCATGCCAACAGTCATGATGCGCTGGCCATGATCTCCGCGCTGGCGCCCGGCTTGTCCGGTTTGCGGATGAAACGCGGCCGGCTGGTCGGCTAAACTATACTGATTTCCTCATTTCACTTTTTTCTCCAGGCTATAGCCATGATAGGTCGTCTCTCCGGTATTTTGCTTGAAAAGAATCCGCCGCAATTGCTGGTCGATTGCCAGGGCGTCGCTTATGAAGTCGATGTGCCGATGAGCACTTTTTATAACTTGCCGCACGTCGGCGAAAAAGTCGTGTTGTTCACGCACCAGGCGATCCGCGAAGATGCGCATCTGCTGTTTGGTTTCGGCAATGCCGAGGAGCGTGCCGTGTTCCGCCAATTGATCAAGATCACCGGCGTCGGCGCGCGCATGGCCTTGTCTATCCTGTCTGGCATGACCATCGCCGACCTGGCGCAGGCGATCACGCTGCAAGAATCCGGCCGCCTTGTCAAAGTGCCGGGCATCGGCAAAAAGACCGCCGAACGCTTGCTGCTGGAATTGAAGGGCAAGCTGGGCGCCGACATCGGCGCCGGCGGTGTGCACGCGGTGCCGGATGCGCAATCGGATATCTTGAACGCCTTGATGGCGCTCGGTTATTCCGATAAGGAAGCCGTGCTGGCGCTGAAAAGCGTGCCGGCCGGCAGCGGCGTGTCCGATGGCATCAAGCTGGCGCTCAAGGCGCTTTCTAAAGGTTAAACAAGGTAATCAGCATGAGCATCCAGACCGACAATTTCACCGAGCAACGCATCATCGATGCCGCGCCGGCTTCGCCGAATGAAGAGGCGATCGAACGCGCGCTGCGCCCCAAGCATCTCGAGGAATATGTCGGGCAGCAAAAAATCCGCGACCAGCTGGAAATTTTCATTGCCGCCGCGCGCCAGCGCAAGGAAGCGCTGGACCACACCTTGCTGTTCGGTCCGCCGGGCCTGGGCAAGACCACGCTGGCGCACATCATCGCGCGCGAAATGGGCGTCAACCTGCGCCAGACTTCCGGCCCGGTGCTGGAACGGCCGGGCGACCTGGCCGCGATCCTGACCAACCTGGAAGCGAACGATGTCCTGTTCATCGATGAAATCCACCGGCTGTCGCCAGTGGTCGAAGAGATCCTGTATCCGGCGCTGGAAGATTACCAGATCGACATCATGATCGGCGAAGGCCCGGCCGCCCGTTCGGTGAAACTCGACTTGCAGCCGTTCACGCTGGTCGGCGCCACCACCCGCGCCGGCATGCTGACCAATCCGCTGCGCGACCGCTTCGGCATCGTGGCGCGGCTGGAATTTTACAACACCGCCGAACTGACCAGGATTGTCACTCGCAGCGCGGCCTTGCTGAAAGCGCCGGTCGATGCGGACGGCGCGCGCGAAATCGCCCAGCGCGCCCGCGGCACGCCGCGTATCGCCAACCGCTTGCTGCGCCGGGTGCGCGACTATGCCGAAGTCAAGGGCAACGGCGACATCACCAAATCGGTGGCCGACAAGGCGCTGGTGATGCTCGACGTCGATACGGTCGGTTTTGACGTGATGGACCGCAAATTGCTGGAAGCGGTGCTGTTCAAGTTCGGCGGCGGCCCGGTCGGCATCGGCAACCTGGCGGCGGCGATCGGCGAAGCGGCCGACACCATCGAAGACGTGCTGGAACCCTACCTGATCCAGCAAGGATTTTTGCAACGCACGCCACGCGGCCGCATCGCCACGCCGGCGGCGTACGCCCACTTCGGCGTCAGCGCGCCGCGCACCAACCCGAACGGCGAATTGTGGGACCTGTGATGCAGATCTGGGTCGATGCCGATGCTTGCCCGGTGGTCATCAAGGAAATCCTGTACCGCGTCGCGGACCGGCTGGAATTGATGGTCACGCTGGTGGCCAACCAGGGCTTGCGGGTGCCGCCGTCGCGTTTCATCCGCAGCGTGCAAGTGCCTTCCGGCGCCGACGTGGCCGACCAGGAAATCGTGCGCCTGCTGAGCCCGGGCGACCTGGTCGTCACCGGCGACATTCCGCTGGCGGCCGACGTGCTGAAGAAGGGCGCTTTTGCGCTCAATCCGCGCGGTGAGTTTTATACCAACGATAATATCGCCCAGCAACTGACGATGCGCGCGTTTTTGGAAGAGTTACGTGGGGGCGGGGTGGACACCGGCGGCCCGGCGGCGTTCAGCCAGTCGGACCGGCAGCAATTTGCGAACAGCCTGGACCGGCATTTGCACAAGCACGCCAGACAGGCGCCGGCGGCTTGATAAAAAAGGGGACGGTATCGACCGGCCCCTGATGTTCATTGCTATTCTTCGCGCAACCAGGTTTGCGAACGGCCAAACATCGGCACGCCGACATAACCGCGCACTTGCAATTTCTTGCCGCTCTCGGTTAGTTGAAGCTTGCTTTTGTAGGTTTTTCCATCTTTCGGATCGGTGATTTCGCCGCCGTTCCATTCATCGCCGTCTTTTTTCAAGCCCGACAAAATGACCAGCCCGATCATCGGCTGGTCCTTTTTGTCGCCTTTGCATTGGTCGCATTTCGGGTTTTGATCCTCTTCCGGAGCACGGAACAGTTTTTCGATCTTGCCTTGCAATACGCCATTGCTTTCGGTAATGCGGACCAGCGATTTCGGCTTGCCGCTGACATCGTCGATGGTTTTCCAGACCCCGACGGGCGAGCTGTCGTCGGCCCAGGCCGACGACATGGCAACGGTCAACAGACTTGCCGCGAGAACACTTACTTTTACTAAATTACGCATCGCTTTGTCTCCAATATTGATTTTATGATTGGGATGTTTCACAGGCGACACTTTACAAGCGCAGTGAAAGCCTTATGCGGGAGGTAGTTTAGCAAACTGTTCCCGCAATTTTTCAATTGTGGCCGAAAAACTGAGCAAGCGCTCGTTTTCTTGAGCAACAATTGCTGCAGGAGCCCGCGCGACAAAGCTTTCGTTGCCTAATTTGCCATTAACCTTGGCAATTTCAGCATCGATGCGGACGATTTCCTTGGACAGGCGCTCGCGTTCGGCGGCCACGTCGATTTCCACTTTCAGCATCAACTTGGTGGTGCCGACGATGGACACGGCGGCTGGCGATTCCGGCAAGGCGTCGACGATATTTACTTCCGACAATTTGCCGAGCGACTGGATGTACGGCGCAAAGCTGGCCAGCGCCGCCTTGTCGGCCGGATTCGCCGCTTCGACGATCAGCGGCACGCGCACCGATGGCGAAATCTGCATTTCGCCGCGCAAGTTACGGGTCGCGTCGGTCAATGCCTTCAATTGCTGCATCCACGCTTCGGCGCTTTCATCGATGCGCGCCGGGTTGGCGATCGGGTACTCTTGCACCATGATCGAATCGCCTTCGGGCTTGACGCTGCGGCCAGCCAGCGGCGCAACGGTTTGCCACAGCGCTTCGGTGACGAAAGGAATGATCGGATGCGCCAGGCGCAACACCACTTCCAGCACCCGCAACAGCGTGTGGCGGGTGGCGCGCTGCTGGCCTTCAGTGCCTTGCTGCACTTGTACCTTGGCGACTTCCAGGTACCAGTCGCAATATTCATCCCAGACGAATTTGTAGATGGCGGCGGCGATATTGTCGAAGCGGAAGTCTTCAAAACCCTTGGCGACATCCAGTTCGGCGCGTTGCAACAGCGAAATGATCCACTTGTCGGCTAAGGACAGGTCGGCTTCATTAGGAGTGCAATCCTTGCCTTCGGTATTCATCAAGACAAAGCGGGTCGCGTTCCACATCTTGTTGCAGAAGTTGCGATAGCCTTCGCAGCGGCCCAAATCGAAGTTGATGTTGCGGCCCAGCGAGGCGTAGCTGGCCATGGTGAAACGCACGGCGTCCGTGCCGTAGGCCGAAATGCCGTCCGGGAATTCCTTGCGGGTCGCCTTGGCGATTTTCTCGGCGTCGCGCGGGTTCATCAAGCCGGTGGTGCGCTTGGCCACCAGTTCTTCCAGGCCGATGCCGTCGATCAAGTCGATCGGGTCCAGCGTATTGCCTTTCGATTTAGACATTTTCTGGCCGCTGGAATCGCGCACCAAGCCATGCACATAGACCGTTTCAAACGGCACCTTGCCGGTGAAATGGGTGGTCATCATTACCATCCGGGCGACCCAGAAGAAGATGATGTCGAAACCGGTGACCAGCACCGACGATGGCAGGAAGGCCTTGATATCCGGCGTTTCTTCCGGCCAGCCCATGGTCGAGAACGGCACCAGCGCCGACGAGAACCAGGTGTCGAGCACGTCGTCGTCGCGTTTCAATTCGGCGGTAACACCGGCCGCCAGCGCCTTGGCCTTGGCTTCCGCCTCGGTCTTGGCGACGAAAATATTGCCGGCGTCATCGTACCAGGCCGGGATTTGATGGCCCCACCACAGTTGGCGCGAAATGCACCAGTCCTGGATATTGTTGAGCCACTGGTTGTAGGTGTTGCTCCAGTTTTCAGGAACGAACTTGATTTCGCCGCTGGCGACTTTTTCCAGCGCCGTTTCGGCGATCGATTTGCCCGGGAAGAAAGTGCCTTCCGGCGCCGGTTTGCTCATGGCGACAAACCATTGGTCGGTCAGCATCGGTTCGATCACCACGCCGGTTCGGTCGCCGCGCGGCACCATCAATTTGTGCGGCTTGACTTGTTCCAGCAAGCCGGCCGCGTCGAGGTCGGCGACGATTTTTTTGCGCGCGACAAAACGGTCCAGGCCGCGATACGCTGCCGGCGCGTCGTCGGTGATCCTGGCGTCCAGCGTCAGGATGCAGATTTTTTCCAGGTTGTGACGCTGGCCGACGGCGTAATCGTTGAAGTCGTGCGCCGGCGTGATTTTCACGCAGCCGGTGCCGAATTCCTTGTCGACATAGGCATCGGCGATGATCGGGATTTCACGGTCGGTCAACGGCAGTTTCAGCAGCTTGCCGACCAGCGGCAAATAACGCTCGTCGGTCGGATCGACCGCCACGGCGACGTCGCCCAGCATGGTTTCAGGACGGGTGGTGGCGACGGTCAGGAAGCCGCTGCCATCGGCCAGCGGGTACTTGATGTACCACATCGAGCCGTCTTCCTCTTCGGAAACCACTTCCAGGTCGGAAACGGCGGTGCCCAGCACCGGGTCCCAGTTGACCAGGCGTTTGCCGCGGTAGATCAAGCCTTGTTCGAACAGGCGCACGAACACGTCGGTGACGACTTTCGAGCGCGGCTCGTCCATCGTGAAGTATTCGCGCTTCCAGTCAGGGGACGTGCCCATGCGGCGCATCTGGCCGGTGATGGTGGAGCCGGATTTTTCTTTCCACTCCCATACTTTCTTGATGAATTCCTCGCGGCCCAGGTCATGGCGCGAAATCTTTTGCGCATCCAGCTGGCGCTCCACCACGATCTGGGTGGCGATGCCGGCGTGGTCGGTGCCGGGTATCCAGGCCGTGTTGTGGCCCAGCATGCGGTGATAACGGGTCAAGCCATCCATGATGGTTTGATTAAAAGCGTGGCCCATATGCAAGGTGCCGGTCACGTTCGGCGGCGGCAACTGAATGCTGAAGGAAGGTTTGCCGGCGTCGAGTGTGGCGCTAAAGTAAGCACGCTGCTCCCACTCGCTACGCCAGAATTGTTCAATGTCGGCAGGCTCGAAAGACTTGGCTAATTCCATGATATTGGGCTGTAATTTGCGAAAAGAATCATTATAAGGGACTGCATAAACCATGCGCAGGAAAAGTCCGGCCAACTTCGGCATAAACCTGGGCACATTTTGAGAAATGTTGCTATATCGTATTTTCTTTAAAACCAATGCCTGTGCGCTGGCGCAGGTGTGGCATTTCATGGCGGTTTTTTCAGACTGGTCGGCGATGGCCGGCGTTTCATTTTCCGAGCAGCGCCAGCGTTTGCTGCCATTGCTCGCGCCATGGGGACAAAAAATCGTGCGCATTGAAGGTTCTTTTCAGGTGCGCTATCGGTACCCGGTACACATCGTTCAATCCCAGCGCCAGCGTGACCGGATTCCACAGCGCCTTGTGCTTCGACTTCCTGGCGCTGCCCTTGACCCGCGCGCCGTCATCGCCAAAGATGGCGGCGCCGCCGGCCAGCGCCTGTTCCAGGTCGATTTTCAGCAGGCTGGCAAACGCCAGCACTACCTGCTCCTTGCTGATGCCATCCTGCGATTCCCTGGCCGCTTCAGGTGCGACCGGCGCGGCCTCGCGCTTCAGTCTGGCCGCCAGCTTTTCCAGGTCTTTTTTCAAGAAACGCAGTTCGTGCAGCGCGCGCCTGAAGCCTGGCGGCGGCAGTTGCGCGACGATTTTATAGGCGTCCTTGGTGATCGTGATCAGCACATCGTCGCTGCCGGCGGCCAGCCGCCGGATGTCGCCCTCGAAGAAAATCGGCGCCGCGTAACCGCCGTTCGCCTCGCCGAACAAATCCGGACAGGCTGCGTCGTAATCGAGCCACACATAGGGTGTCAAGCCGTTTTCCAGCAAGCGCGGCAAACCCCACGGCGTGGCGGTTTGCCGGGCCAGCCAGTCGCAAGCCTGGGCCGTGCTGGCCCGAAAAAGTAGTTCGGTCATGTTGTTTTTCTTTCATATTCCAGGCGCATATTAATACCCAGTACAAATATTGTCATAAAGAACTGCTTTTTTGGTATTGCCACTGTTACAATCATGCCTTGTATGTAACTAATAGTTTTTTTGGTTGCGTGCAATCTCAGTGGCCGACAGTTTGGCGGCCGCTGATTATCGCGGAAGTACGCAGCCCCTTCATCCGGCGCACCGCTGCTCCGCGTGGAACAGGCTTGACTCTGGCTAGCCCACCGTTGCCATTATGGCCCTGCAGAGCATGGCGCGATTGTGATCGCCCATTCCCTTGGCTTGCCGTGGCCGCCGGCTTTTGTCGATCCTGAGTCAGCTTATTTTGAGATCAGTATCAGTCATAGGGAAATATATGAGAAAAATCTGTTTTGCGCTCGCCGCAATCGCGTCCTCCCATGCCTTGGCCCAGCAGCAGCCGTCGTCGTCGCTGATGTACGGCGTGCTCGATATGGCGCTGGTGGCTGAACGCGGCGGCGCCAGCGGGCCGATCAACAAGCTGACCAGCGGCGGCGCTTACGGATCGCGTATCGGCTGGCGCGGCACGGAGGCGCTGGGCGATCAGTTGCAGGCGGTGTTTACGCTGGAAGCGGGCGTGCAAAGCGATACCGGCCGTTCCGACCAGGCCGGCCAGTTGTTCGGGCGCCAGGCTTTTGTCGGCCTGGACAGCCGCTACGGCATGCTGAGCGCGGGGCGTCAATACAATCTGCAAAACCAGGCGATCAGCGATGTCGCCGATCCGTTCGAGGCTGGCATGGCCGGTTCGGCGACCAATCTGGTGGGATATACCTCGGCCCGTATCGACCATACAGTACGCTATACCTCGCCGGAAATGCACGGCTTGACACTGATCGCGATGCTGGGCCTGGCGGAGCAGGACGGCCGGCGCTCGCTCGGCTTGTCCGCAGGCTATGTGCGCGGTCCGCTGACCTTGCGGCTGGCGCGCCAAAGCCTGGCCGCGCGCACCGACGGCGCGGCGAACGCCAACAATACTATCCTGGCCGGCAACTACAATTTCCGCGTGCTGAGCGCCTATGCATCGTATGGCCGCAATACCGGCGCAGGCAGTTCGCCGTTCCTGAATCCGGATAATCCGTATGGCGCGGCGCTGGCGCCTGCGTCATCGAGCGACAGCCGCGACCTGCTGCTGGGCGTCGCCGTGCCATGGGGGCGCACCACCGTGCTGCTGTCGTTTATCGGCAAGGACGACCGCGATCCCGCCAACCGCGACGCGCAGCAACTGGCGCTCGGCGCGATGTACTCCTTGTCGAAGCGCAGCACGCTGTATGCCGCGTATGCGCAGATACGCAACCACAACGGCGCCCCTTACACGGTCGGCAACTCCACCGAGGCCGGCAGCGGCAACCGCGCGCTGAACCTCGGCCTGCGCCACACTTTCTGACGCCGCCGCCAGGGCCATCGGATGCGGCGCTTGTAGCCGCGCCGCCGACAGGCGTATAATCGTCTCCGCTGCCGCAAGGCGGCAAACGCTAGGGGTCCTGCACATCGCTGAAATATCGGCGCTGCGCGGGTGAGAAATACCCTCCGAACCTGATCTGGATAATGCCAGCGAAGGGAAGCTTTAGGTCGCGCCGCACATGCTTATCTTGTGCCGGCCCGACCGAACCTCCTTAGCTGGCTCCAGGCTGGATACAAGCCAAAAGCCAAGCCAAGGAGCCAAAATGAACGCCCATCCGACATTCCTGTCCGCCACCGCCACGGTGGATCAAGCCGCGATCGCGCCGCTGCCCAATTCACGCAAGATTTATGTCGAGGGCAGCCGTCCCGACATCCGCGTGCCGATGCGCCAAATCAGCCAGTCCGATACCGAAGCGTCGTTCGGCGGCGAGAAAAATCCGCCCATCTATGTCTACGACACCTCCGGTCCGTACACCGATCCGGAGGTGGTGATCGATATCCGTTCCGGCCTGGCCACGCCGCGCCTGCCGTGGATAGCAGAACGCGGCGATACCGAGGAATTGCCCGGCCCGACTTCCGAGTACGGCATCGCCCGGCTGGCCGACCCGAAGCTGGCCGAGCTGCGCTTCAACCTGCACCGCAAGCCGCGCCGCGCCATCGCCGGCAAGAATGTCACGCAGATGCACTATGCGCGCCAGGGCATCATCACGCCGGAAATGGAGTTTGTCGCGATCCGCGAAAACATGCGCCGCCGCGAATACCTGCAAGAGTTGAAGGATTCCGGGCCGATGGGCCAGCGCCTGGCCGACCTGATGGGCCGCCAGCATCCGGGCCAGTCGTTCGGCGCCAGCATCCCGGCCGAGATCACGCCCGAATTCGTGCGCGAGGAAATCGCCCGCGGCCGCGCCATCATCCCGGCCAACATCAATCACCCGGAAGTCGAGCCGATGATCATCGGCCGCAATTTCCTGGTCAAGATCAATGCCAATATCGGCAATTCGGCGGTCACTTCGTCGATCGGCGAAGAAGTCGAAAAGATGACCTGGGCGATACGCTGGGGCGGCGACAATGTGATGGACCTGTCGACCGGCAAGCATATCCACGAAACCCGCGAATGGATCATCCGCAACAGCCCGGTGCCGATCGGCACGGTGCCGATTTACCAGGCGCTGGAAAAGGTCAACGGCAAGGCGGAAGACCTGACCTGGGAGATTTTCCGCGACACCTTGATCGAGCAGGCCGAGCAGGGCGTCGACTATTTCACCATCCATGCCGGCGTATTGCTGCGCTATGTGCCGATGACGGCCAGGCGCCTGACCGGCATCGTCTCGCGCGGCGGTTCGATCATGGCCAAGTGGTGCCTGGCGCATCACCAGGAATCGTTCCTGTACACGCACTTCGAGGAAATCTGCGAAATCATGAAAGCGTATGACGTGTCGTTCAGCCTCGGCGACGGCTTGCGTCCCGGCTCGATCTACGACGCCAACGACGAAGCGCAACTGGGCGAATTGAAAACCCTGGGCGAACTGACCCAGATCGCCTGGAAACACGACGTGCAAGTGATGATCGAAGGCCCGGGCCACGTGCCGATGCAGCTGATCAAGGAGAATATGGATGTGCAGCTGGAGCAGTGCGGCGAGGCGCCGTTTTACACGCTGGGGCCGCTGACCACCGATATCGCGCCCGGCTACGACCACATCACGTCGGGCATCGGCGCGGCGATGATCGGCTGGTACGGCACGGCGATGCTGTGCTACGTGACGCCGAAGGAACACCTGGGCTTGCCGAACAAGGCCGACGTCAAGGACGGCATCATCACGTATAAAATCGCGGCGCATGCGGCCGACCTGGCGAAAGGCCATCCGGGCGCGCAAATCCGCGACAACGCCTTGTCCAAGGCGCGCTTCGAATTCCGCTGGGACGACCAGTTCAATATCGGCCTCGATCCGGACAAGGCGCGCGAATTCCACGACGAGACGCTGCCCAAGGATTCGGCCAAGGTGGCCCATTTCTGCTCGATGTGCGGGCCGCATTTCTGTTCGATGAAGATCACCCAGGAAGTGCGCGAATACGCGGCCGGCATCGGCCTTTCCGACGCTGCGGCGCTGCAGCAGGGGATGCAGGTGAAGGCCATCGAATTTGTCAAGAACGGCGCCGAACTGTATCGCAAGCTGTGACGCCGGAGGCATCCGAATGATAGAGATCGTCTTGAACGGCGAGCGGCGCCAGGTGCCGCCGCAACATACTTTGCATGACTTGATGACGGCGCTGGCGCTGGAAAACCAGGCGCTGGCGCTGGCCGTCAACCGCAGCGTGGCGCCGCGCCATACGTGGCCGGCCAGGATCTTGCAGGCGCAAGACCAGGTGGAAATCGTGCGCGCCATCGGCGGCGGCTAATGGAGGAAGATGAAAATGAATATCGACATGCTCAACACGGAAACCAGGCGCGATGGATTGGTCATCGCCGGTAAACACTACGGCTCGCGGCTGCTGGTCGGCAGCGGCAAATACCGCGACCTGGAACAAACCCGCGAGGCCACCGACGCGGCCGAAGCGGAAATCATCACGGTGGCGATCCGCCGCGTCAATATCGGCCAGGACCCGAATACGCCCAGCTTGCTGGACGTGCTGCCGCCGGAGCGCTATACGATCTTGCCGAACACCGCCGGCTGCTACAACGCCAGGGATGCGGTCTACACGCTGCAACTGGCGCGCGAGCTGTTAGGCGGCCGTAATCTGGTAAAACTGGAAGTGCTGGGCGATGAAAAGACGCTGTTCCCGCACATGCCGGAAACCCTGGCCGCGGCCGAGGCGCTGGTCAAGGACGGCTTCGACGTGATGGTGTATTGCAGCGACGACCCGATCCAGGCCCGGATCCTGGAGCAGATCGGCTGCGTGGCGGTGATGCCGCTGGCGTCGCTGATCGGTTCCGGCATGGGCATCCTGAATCCGTGGAACCTGTCGCTGATCATCGAACAGGCCAAGGTGCCGGTGCTGGTCGACGCCGGCGTCGGCACCGCGTCGGATGCGGCGATCGCGATGGAGCTGGGCTGCGACGGCGTGCTGATGAATACCGCGATCGCCGGCGCGCGCGATCCGGTGCGCATGGCGCGGGCGATGAAGCTGGCGGTGCAGGCCGGCCGCGAAGCATTCTTGGCCGGCCGCATGGCCAGGCGTTTCGCCGCGTCGCCCTCGTCGCCGATGGCGGGCCGCGCCACATGAGCGTGGCAGCGACAGCCGGCCCGGCCTGCGTGCTGGTGTTTGCCGGCGCCGATCCTTCGGGCGGCGCCGGCATCGCCGCCGACATCCTGGCGATCGCCGCGCAGGGCGCTCACGCGCTGCCGGTGATCACCGCGCTGACGGTGCAGGACAACGACCGGGTGTTCGGCGTAACGCCGGTCGATGGCGAGCTGGTGCGGCGCCAGGCGCAGGCGCTGATCGACAAGATCGTCATCAAGGCGGTCAAGATCGGCATCCCCGGCAGCGCCGCCAATGGGCGCGTGATCGCCGGCCTGATCGGGCAGTTGCGCCGGGTACAGCCGGAGTTGCCGGTGGTGCTGGACCCGGTGCTGGCCAGCGGCCATGGCGATCTGCTGTCGCGCGACGATGCGGCGGCGGCCTTGGCGCCGCTGCTGCCGCTGGTCACGCTGATCGTGCCGAACCAGCCGGAAGCGTCGCGCCTGACCGGCGAGACAGAGCCGCAGCGGCAGGCGGTGGCGTTGATGGCGCGCGGCTGCCGGCATGTGCTGATCACCGGCGGCCACGACAGCGGCGCCGATGTGCTCAATCGCTGGACCGCGCCCGGCCAGGCGCATGACTGGCGCTGGCCGCGGCTGGCCGGTGAATTCCACGGCAGCGGCTGCACGCTGGCGGCGGCCGTCGCGGCCCGGCTGGCGCAGGGCGACGGCATGGCGCGGGCGCTCGGCGCGGCCCAGGCTTATTGCCACCAGGCGCTGGTGCAGGCCTATCCGGTGGCGCCCGGCCAGTGGATGCCGCGCCGATAATCACACTAAAGGAATAATCCATGCGTGGACTGTATCTGGTCACCCCGAACTGGGACGACACTGAAAAACTGCTGGCGACCACCGAGCAGGCGCTGCGCGCCGGTATCGGCTTGCTGCAATACCGTCATAAAAACGCCGATGCCGCGCTGCGGCGCGAGCAGGCCGGCGCCCTGCTGGCCCTGTGCCGACGCTACGCCTGTCCGCTGGTGATCAATGATTTCGCCGAACTGTGCCGGGAACTGGACGCCGACGGTCTGCATGTCGGCGGCACCGACGCGCCGGTGGCCGCGATGCGCGTCTTGCTGGGGCCGGACAAGATCGTCGGCGCCTCCTGTTATGGCGACCTGGGGCTGGCGCGCGCGGCAGAACGGGCCGGCGCCAGTTATGTCGCCTTCGGCGGTTTTTATCCGTCGCTGGTCAAGCAATACCCGGTCACCACGCCGCCCGATATCGTGGCGGAAGCCAAGCGCGCGATCAAACTGCCTTGCGTGGTGATAGGCGGTATGACGCCGGACAACGCCGCGCCGCTGGTGGCGCGCGGCGCCGATATGGCGGCGGCCATCAGCAGTATCTACCTGGCGGCCGACCCGGCGGCGGCGGTGCGCCGCTTCAATGCACTTTTCACACCATAATCTGCGTGCGCGCTGGGTGCGGCGGCTGGATCGGCTTATAATGTATAGGTCAATATTTGCCCAAGGTACATGTTCCTATGAGTCTGCCAGCCGCTGCCAAACGAGTTATCCAGATCGTCGACGACGACCAATTGCTGTTGGAATTCCTGGGCGAAGTCTTGCGCCACGCCGGGTATGAAACGCTGCTGGCGTCGTCGGCCGAGGAAGCCCTGCAACAAATCGCCGTGCGCGAGCCCGACCTGGCCCTGCTCGACATCCACATGCCCGGCATGTCGGGCCTGGAACTGGCCAAGCGCCTGAACGCCGAAACCGCCGTACCCTTCATGTTCTTGTCCGGCAGCGGCGATAGCGAGTCGGGCAAGCAGGCCGCCGCGTATGGCGCGGTCGGCTACGTCGTCAAGCCGGTCGATGAAGGCCGCTTGATGCCGGCGTTCGAAGCCGGCCTGGCGCGCGCCGATGAAATCCGCCAGTTGCGGCGCACCGAATTGAACTTGAACGCGGCGCTGGCCGCCGGGCGCGAAACCAGCCTGGCCGTCGGCCTGCTGATGGGGAAATTCCAGACCGACCGCAACACCGCCTTCGAGGTGCTGCGCGACCATGCGCGCTCCAGCCGCCGCAAGATCAATGAAATCGCCAACCAGCTGCTGACGGCGGAAGAAACGCTGAACAGCCTGCACGGCGCATTCAACAGCCGCATCAGCAAGCCGAAGTAAGACCGGCAAGCAGTCACCATCGACCTGCCGGCGCTTGCCGGCAAGTCCTTTTTTCACAGGATAAAACATGAAAACCAAAGCAGCCATCGCCTGGAGGGCGGGACAAGCGCTGACCATCGAGGAAGTCGACCTGGCCGGCCCGCGCGAGGGCGAGGTACTGGTCGAGATCAAGGCCACCGGCATTTGCCATACCGACTATTACACTTTATCGGGCGCCGACCCGGAAGGCATTTTCCCGTCTATCCTGGGCCATGAAGGCGCCGGTATCGTGGTCGATGTCGGCCCGGGCGTCAAAAGCCTGAAAAAAGACGATCACGTGATTCCGCTGTACACGCCGGAATGCCGCCAGTGCAAATTCTGCCTGTCGCAAAAAACCAATCTGTGCCAGTCTATCCGTTCGACCCAGGGCCGCGGCCTGATGCCGGATGCGACCAGCCGTTTCTCGATCGACGGCCAGCCGATTTTCCACTACATGGGCACGTCGACGTTCTCCAACTACATCGTGGTGCCGGAAATCGCGCTGGCGAAAATCCGCGAAGACGCGCCATTCGACAAGGTTTGCTACATCGGCTGCGGCGTCACCACCGGCGTCGGCGCGGTGCTGTTCACCGCCAAGGTCGAGGCGGGCGCCAACGTGGTGGTGTTCGGTCTGGGCGGCATCGGCCTGAACGTGATCCAGGCCGCCCGGATGGTCGGCGCGGATAAAATCATCGGCGTCGACATCAACCCGGCGCGCCAGGACATGGCGCGCAAGTTCGGCATGACCCATTTTATCAATCCGAACCAAGTCGAGAATGTGGTCGATGCCATCGTCCAGCTGACCGACGGCGGCGCCGACTACAGCTTCGAGTGCATCGGCAACACCACCACCATGCGCCAGTCGCTGGAGTGCTGCCACAAGGGCTGGGGCCAGGCTATCATCATCGGCGTGGCGGCGGCCGGCCAGGAAATCTCGACCCGGCCATTCCAGCTGGTCACCGGCCGGGTCTGGAAAGGTTCCGCGTTCGGCGGCGCGCGCGGCCGCACCGACGTGCCGAAGATCGTCGACTGGTATATGGAAGGCAAGCTCAATATCGACGACTTGATCACCCATCGCCTGGCGCTGGAAGACATCAACCAGGGCTTCGACCTGATGAAGAGCGGCGAATCGATACGTTCGGTGGTGCTGTACTGATTTCCCGATTCCGCGATCGTTCGTATCGTGGCCGGCGGCGGGTGCTGGGCGCGGGTTCAACCCGGCTCCACCCGCCGTTGTCATTTACGGACGCGTTTGCGCTCCATCCCCCGGCTTGACTGCCTACCCCGTCAAACATGCCGTTTGTCGCATTCCGCTGGAGACCCGCGGCCATGATCGCTACAGTGGGCAGATACCCACACCGGCTTCATTCGATAAGGAGTTTCCATGCCCGACCTGGATCAGACAGCGCGCTGCAGCCTCGTATTGGCCCCGTTATTGCTGGGGCTATGCGCCATCGTCATGTCCGGCGCAGAGGCGCTGGCTTTTCCGGTGCAGCCGCCGGCGCCGCCCGCGCCGCCGGCCAAACCGGTCAGCCGCAGCGACAATATCACCCTCTTTAGCGGCAGCGACGAGGACGCCTATGCGCTGGTGCAACCCGGCCAGGGCCGGGTGTCGATGTCGGGGCAGGGCCGCTATATGAATGAGGTCGACAGGCTGAAGCGTTCGGTGAAGGGGGAGTTCCTGTGGTTCCGCCAGGATGGAAAAAGTTATCTGATCCAGGATGCCGCCTTGCTGGCACGGGTCGGCGAGGCCTGGAAACCGCTCGACAAACTGAGCGCCGAGATGGATGTGCTGAGTGCGAGGATGGATGCGTACGGCAAGGCGATGGATGGGATGGGCAAAAGAATGGACGACCCGGCGCGGGCCGACGGCAAGCAAGCGTCGGCGCCCGAGCTGCGCCAGCAGCAGAAGCAATTGCGCGACTTGAGCCGCCAGCAGCGCGACTTGAACCGCGACATTGCGCTGGCAGTGCGTCAGCTGAAGGCCGCCAGCGGCGATAAACGGCAAGCCGCCGAAGAGGAAGTGGAGCGATTGCAAGACCAGCTGGAAGCGGTACAAGAGCAGACTGAACAATTGCAGGACAAGGCAGCCGATCGCTTCGATGCGGCCGCGGACAACAGCAAGGCGCTGGGCGGCCAGATGACGAATATTGGCAAGCCGATCAAGGAACTCGGCAAGCAAATGAGCGCGCTGGGCAAGGAACAGCAGCGCGTCAGCCGCGATGCCGACAAGGCGGTGCGCAAGCTGATCAGGGAAGCGATCGATAACGGCAAGGCAGTGCCGGCAGCGTCAAGGTGAGGCCGGCTCAACGGGACAGGGTGTTTTGAATCTGGTTATTAATGTATTTCTGTTAATTCTTGATTTGACTGCCGGGTATTGTGAGCGGTCACCGGCGCCGCGCTCGGGGAAGTGCGCTATGCTGTGACACTCAATAGGGGAGTGCCCACGATGACGGCCCGGACCACGACAGCAGCGCATGCAACTTCCCTGTGCACAGTGGCCGCGCGCCCGTGGGTGCTGGCCGCCACGATACTCGCATCGGGCATGGTGTTTATCGACGGCACGGTGGTGAATGTCGCGTTGCCCGCGTTGCAGCAGGAATTCAAGGCCAGCGCCAGCGCGGTGCAATGGGTGGTCGAATCGTACGCATTGTTCCTGGCCGCACTGTTGCTGGTAGGCGGCACCGCCGGCGACCGTTATGGCCGGCGCCGCGTGTTTATCCTGGGCGTGCTGGTGTTTGCCGCCGCCTCGGTCTGGTGCGGCCTGACCGGCAGCGTGGGCCAGTTGATTGTGGCCCGCGCCGTGCAGGGCATCGGCGGCGCCTTGCTGGTGCCGGGCAGCCTGGCCTTGATCAGCGCATCGTTTCCAGAACACCAGCGCGGCAAGGCGATTGGCACCTGGTCGGGTTATACGGCCATCACGGCCGCGATCGGGCCGGTGCTGGGCGGTTTCCTGATCGAGCATTTTTCGTGGCGCTGGGCCTTCCTGATTAATATTCCGCTGGCGCTGCTGATCTTGCCGCTGGCCTGGCGCTACGTGCCGGAAAGCCGCGATCCGCATGCGCCCGCCAGCCTCGACTGGCTGGGGGCGCTGCTGGCCAGCGCCGGGCTGGCTTGCCTGGTGTACGGCTTGATCGCCTCGTCGAACCAGGGCTGGGGCAATGCCGGCGTGCTGGCCGCCTTGGGCGGCGCGCTGGTGTTGCTGATCGCCTTTGTGGTGCTGGAATTGCGCCACCCGGCGCCGATGCTGCCGATGAATCTGTTTCGTTCGCGCGATTTCAGCGGCGCCAATCTGCTGACCTTGCTGCTGTATGCGGCGCTTGGCGGCGGGCTGTATTTCTTTCCTCTTAACTTGATCCAGGTGCAGGGATATTCGGCGCTGGCCGCCGGCGCCGCGCTGTTGCCGTTTGTCTTGCTGATGTTTTTGCTGTCGCGCTGGAGCGGCGGCCTGGTCGACCGTTACGGCGCCAAGGGACCGCTGGTGATCGGCCCGGCGATTGCCGCACTCGGTTTCGCCGCATTCGCGCTGCCTGGCATCGGCGGCAGTTACTGGGTCACGTATTTCCCGGCGGTATTGATACTGGGTTTCGGCATGTCGGTCGCGGTCGCGCCGCTGACCACCACGGTGATGAATGCGCTCGACGCCAGCCTGGCCGGCGTCGCGTCCGGCGTCAACAATGCCGTGTCGCGCGCGGCGGCCCTGCTGGCGATCGCGGTGTTCGGCATCGTCATGACGCTGGTGTTCAATGGCGCATTGAATAGCCGCCTGAACACGGTCGCGGCGCAGCCGGCGGCGATCGAACAGGTACGGGCGCAGCGGGCACGGCTGGCGGCCATCGAATTGCCGGCACACAGTAGCGCCGAGGAGGCGGCCGCATTGAAACAGGCGATCCAGCAATCGTATGTCGCCGGTTTTCGTTGGGTGATGTGGCTCTCGGCCGGACTGGCGCTGGCCAGCGCGCTGTGCGCGTGGCTCTTGATCGGTAATGAACCTGCATCCACAGAATCCGATCAATAGACATGAAAACGCCAGATCGTTTTATGCATGCTGGATACAAGAAGAAATAATGTATTTCCCATTTCGACGCATGAAAGTTAATTGAAATTTATTAATTTTTTTTGCTATAAATGAAGTTGCATAATATTTATTTATGCTTTATTTATATATCTATCGAAGAAGGAGTATATGAAATTTGTTTCTGTTATCAGCGCATTGGCCACCTTGCTTTATGTCGGCTCCGCCCAGGCGACTGTCGTCAATATCAGTGCCTTATGGGGCCAGAATCCGATGATGACCGCTGGCCATGACGCCTCTCAAGTCGGGGTCGGGACGATATTGCATCTCGATGCGGGAGAATACCGGGTCACGCCGGTCGATCAGACTTTCGAAGGTGCACGCTTTACCGCCGCCAGCCGCTTTGGTAATTACAATTACGAGTGGAGTATGTATATCTCGATTGACGGCGCGCCTGGCGTGAAATATGGTTATGGCGAAGGGTGGGCGACGTCGACCGACTGGCGATATTGGTCCACGCCGGCACAAGCGTTCGCCGCAGCTCCACAGCCCTTCAGTTTTACGCTGAACAAAGCGACGGATGTTAAATTCTATTGGATTGATAATTACTTTTCCGATAATGTCGGCGGTATTTCTTTTAACGTTTCCGCAGTGCCGGAACCTGACAGCACTGCATTATTGCTGGCTGGTTTGAGCGTGATAGTGTGTGCTGGATTACGCCGCAAGGCGCTTCAGTTGCCGGATCATAAAGCAGGCTGAGCGTTGGGATTGATGTGACGGTGATCCTGCTTTAGCCCGACCAGCAGCATCAATACAAGCGTGGAGGCTGGCCTCATCCCGGTATAATCACGGGATGCAAAATCTTCTTCACAACCTTAATACCGAACAATACGCCGCCGTCACGCTGCCGGCCCAGCATGCGCTGATCCTGGCGGGCGCCGGTTCCGGCAAGACCCGCGTGCTGACCACCCGCATCGCGTGGCTGATCCAGACCAACCAGGTGTCGTCGGCCGGCATCCTGGCCGTGACGTTTACCAACAAAGCGGCGAAGGAAATGCTGACGCGCTTGTCCGCGATGCTGCCGATTAATACGCGCGGCATGTGGATCGGCACCTTCCACGGGCTGTGTAACCGTTTGCTGCGCACGCATCACCGCGACGCCGCGTTGCCGCAAACCTTCCAGATTCTGGATTCGCAGGATCAGTTGTCGGTGATTAAGCGCTTGTTGAAAGCAAATAATATCGACGATGAAAAATTCCCGGCCAAGACCGTGATGTATTTCATCAATAACGCCAAGGACCAGGGCTTGCGCGCGACCGCCGTCGAAGCCTACGATGCGCATGAACGCAAACTGGTCGAGCTGTATCAGCTATATGACGACCAGTGCCAGCGCGAAGGCGTGGTCGATTTCGCCGAACTGTTGTTGCGCACCTTTGAATTGCTGAGCCGTAACCAGCCGCTGCGCGAACATTACCAGGCGCGTTTCCGCCACATCCTGGTCGACGAGTTCCAGGATACCAATAATCTGCAATACAACTGGCTGAAATTGCTGGCCGGCCATGAAAGCCGCGATGGCGGCGCCTTGTTCGCCGTCGGCGACGACGACCAGAGCATCTATGCCTTCCGTGGCGCCAACGTCGGCAACATGAGTTCCTTCGAGCATGAGTTCAAGGTACAGAATTTGATCAAGCTGGAGCAAAATTACCGCTCGCATGGCCATATCCTCGATAGCGCCAACATGCTGATTTCGAATAACAGCAAGCGCCTCGGCAAGAATTTGCGTACCGACGCCGGGCACGGCGAACTGGTGCGTGTCTATGAAGCCAGTTCCGACCTGCAAGAAGCGCAATGGATCATCGAAGAGTCGAAGAGCCTGATCGCCGAAGGCGCGTCGCGCAGCGAAATCGCGATCCTGTACCGCTCGAACGCGCAATCGCGGGTGATCGAGCATGCACTGTTTTCGGCCGGCATTCCGTATCACGTGTATGGCGGCCAGCGCTACTTCCAGCGCGCCGAGGTCAAGCACGCGATTGCGTATTTGCAATTGATGGATAACCCGCACAACGATTCCGCTTTCTTGCGCGTGGTGAATTTCCCGACCCGGGGCATCGGCGCCCGCTCGATCGAGCAATTGCAGGCGGCGTCCGAGCAATACGGTATATCGCTGTACGCGGCGGTGCCGTATGTGGCCGGCAAGGCGGGGTCGTCGCTGAACAGCTTCGTCAAATTGATCGAAGGCGTGCGTTTTGAAACGCAGCAGCTGACCTTGCCGGAAATGGTGCGGGTAGTGCTGGAAGCCAGTACCTTGCTGCAGCATTACCAGCACGAAAAAGAAGGCGCCGACCGCATCGAAAACTTGGAGCAAATGGTCAACGCGGCGACCCAGTTCGTGTCCGAAGAAGGTTTTGGTCAAGGTTCGCCGGCGTATATGGGACCGGCCAGCCAGGCGCAAGCCGGCGCGGCGCTGGTGAACCAGGACGGCATCGAAATCTTCGACGCCGATGCGCCATTGCCGGTCATCATGTCGCCCCTGTCCGCCTTCTTGTCGCATGCGTCGCTCGAAGCGGGCGACAACCAGGCCCAGGCGGGGCAAGAGGCCTTGCAAATGATGACGGTGCACTCGGCCAAGGGCCTGGAATTCGACAACGTCTTTATTACCGGGCTGGAAGAAGGCTTGTTCCCGCACGAAAGCAGCTCCAAGGAAGAGGGCGGCGTCGAAGAAGAGCGGCGCCTGATGTATGTGGCGATCACGCGGGCGCGCCGGCGCCTGTACATGAGCTTCTCGCAAACCCGCATGTTGCACGGCCAAACCCGCTATAACATGAAGTCGCGCTTTTTCGATGAATTGCCGGATGAGTCGCTGAAGTGGCTGTCGCCGAAAGTACAGGCGAACTGGTTCGGCAACAAGAAATCCGCGTGGGACGATGCGCCCTTGCACAGCGCCGGTTCCGACAATGCGATTGCGCAAAAGATCGCGCTCAAGTCCAGCGGTCCGGGCTGGCGCATCGGCGAATCGGTGGTCCACGCCAAGTTCGGCGAAGGCGTGATCGTTAATATCGAAGGGAGCGGCGGCAATGCCCGGGCGCAAATTAACTTTGGCCACCACGGCATGAAAGTGCTGGATTTGGGGATTGCCAAGCTGGAGCGGCTGGGGCGCTGAGCATATTGCGCTGTTGCGGGTTGGCCGGATTACGTGCCGCGCACGAATCCGACCTACTTTGCTGAATAAAAAATGCCGGCATATCAGCCGGCATTTTTTTATGCGGTCGGCGTTTTATCCAGCGATACCGGCGTCGCTTGCGGCGCGCCGAAGATGTGGCGGTAGCTGGCGTAGAACGAGCAATGCATGATCACGGTCAGTATCATCGATACCGGCATCATCAGTTGCATCGCCATCTGGGTGCGTCCGACTATGCCGAACAGCAATTGGCTGGTCGTCACGCTGATGCCCAACCATACCGCGGCAAACACCAGGAACGCGGTTTTCGAGCGCCATACGGCAAAGAAGCTGAAAAACAGCGCCTTGCCGAGACTCAGTTGTTTCCAGTAAATCAGCGGCGCGGCAAAACAAAAGCCCATCACGGCCGGGATGTATAGCGCAATCATGACCAGCAGGGCCATGCCCATGTTCGAACCGCGGATGATGTCGGTCGCATTGTCCGGATTGATCTGGCCAGTCACAAATTGCCAGAGCACGCCGCCGTCGATCAGCGCCGACACGCCGATCGCGAACAGGAACATGGCGATGTACAAGCCGCCCAAGCCCAGCAGCACCGACACGGCCGGTTTGCGGAAGCCGCTGGCCAGCAAATTCGGCAAGATGCGCTTGCCTTGTTCTATCGTCAGGCAGCCTTGCAGGAAGGCGACGGAAAAGACCGGCACCAGGATTACGGTCAGCAACTGGCCCAATACGGGGATGAAGTTGACTGCGAGCATGCACAACATATAACCCAAAAACAGGGTGGTCAGGCCGCCGGGTTGTTTGCAAAACAGGCCGAAGCCTTGTTTCACCCATAACCAGCCTGAAACTGCAGGTAATTTTTCCATCAGAATAAAGCCGGAGCGGCGTTGGTAATGCGTTCGCGCAAAATGCGCTCAAAATGGGTCGGGTCGTGCGGCGTCAGCATTTCAGCGGCGCGCGGCTGGTAAAAGTCATACAGGCGCGACAGCCAGAAACGCAAGGCCGCACCGCGCAGCATCGGCTGCCACGCGGTTTGTTCCACCGGCGTGAACGGACGCACCGCGTGGTAAGCCCGCAGCAGCGCGGCCACGCGGTCAACGTCCAGCACGCCGCTGTCGAGGTTGATGCACCAGTCGTTGACGGTGACGGCGACGTCGAACAGCCAGGTGTCGCAACCGGCAAAATAAAAATCGAAGAAACCGGTCAGGTGTTCGCCGTCGAACATGACGTTATTGCGGAACAGGTCGGCATGCACCGGGCCGCGCGCCAAGGCGCGGTAGGTGGCGCTGGCGGCAAACGCGTCCTGGAAATGCATTTCGGCGCGCAACAGACTGGCGTTGCTGTCCGATAAGAACGGCAAGACTTGCGGCGTGGTGGCATTCCACCAATCTAGTGCGCGCAAGTTTGGCTGTTGCAGCGGAAAATCTTGCGCCGCCAAATGCATCTTCGCCAGCATCGCACCGACCGCCGCGCAATGCACCGGCTGCGGTTCCATTTGCGAACGGCCTTCGAGCTTGCTGACGATGGCGGCCGGTTTGCCGTGCAAAGCGACTATCAGCTCGCCATCCGCGTTCGGAATCGGCGCCGGCACCAGCACGTCGCGGTCCGCCAGGTGGCGCATCAGCTTGAGGTAAAACGGCAATTGTTCGAAGCTCAGGTTTTCAAAGATCGTGAGCACGAATTCGCCGCGCTCGGTCGTCAGGAAAAAATTGCTGTTCTCGATGCCGGAAGCGATGCCTTTGATCGCCAGCGGCTTGCCAAGAGGGAATTGCGTGATCCACTGGCCGACGTCATCCAGGTTAACCGGGGTAAAAACTGCCATGAGAGAAAAAATAAGTCAGTAAAAAGGGAAAACGGCGGTGCCGGCGGAGTTATTTTGCCGGAGGCGGCGGCTCGGGCGTATTGTCGGCGGCCTCTTCTTCTTTTTGTTTCTGTTTTTTCTTGCCCAGGTCAAATTCCAGGATTTGCCATTGCGCGCCGCGGTTGCCGCTGCTGGTGGCGTCGCCCGGAACGGAGGTGCCGGCTGCGGTGCTCGGTTTCAAATAATACGTGCTGCCGCCGGTGCTGACTTTGACTTCGCTGACCTTGCCTTGTTCACGCTTTTCAGTGATTTTCTGTTCGGTGGGCTTGCTGGTCACGGTCACGGCAGGGTCGCCGGCGTCTTCGATCTGTTCCAGCTTGGGCGGCGCGTCGCTCGGCCGTTGCTGTGCGCCGGCCGAGGCAGTATAAACCAGCAGGGACAAACCGAGAATGTGCCAGATTGTGGATGTGCGCATCATGATGGTATCGCTTCCGTAGAAACGCGGTGAAAACCACGTTGTAAACCGCAATGAATTTTATCTATGGGGCATTGTAACAAACTGACACGGCAAGCTGTTTAATTGCTTTGAATATCTAGAGAAGATGTTAAATAGGCTATATTTGACCTTGCTTTGAGGAAAATGGACGAACTTGGCTCCGGGCGCCTGGCCATGGGTGTTTTGTCAGGCGCTCTTAGAGCCTATCCCAGTAGATGAATACGTCCCCTGCTGGCGCCCCTCAGCAGAAGACGCTCACTACTGGGATAGGCTCTGATTGCGAGAGTCACCGCGGCGCGCGCCCAAACTCTGCGATAATTGTGCCATTCCTGTACACCCCATAGCCCTGTGCATATCTTTGCAGATATCAACATGAGGCGCGGCATTCACTTTTCATTGGCATTATGCAAAACACCCTGCTGTTAGTCGACGGTTCCAGTTACCTTTATCGCGCTTTCCATGCGCTGCCCGATTTGCGCAGCCCGGACGGTTATCCAACCGGCGCCATGCACGGCATGGTCAACATGCTGCGCCGCTTGCGGACCGACTACCCGGCCGCGTATATCGCGTGCGTATTCGATGCCAAGGGTAAAACTTTCCGCGACGACTTGTATCCAGAATACAAGGCCACGCGCGCGTCGATGCCGAGCGACCTGGCCTTGCAGATCGAGCCTATTCATGAAGCGGTGCGCGCCATGGGCTGGCCTATCCTGATGGTCGAAGGCGTGGAAGCGGATGACGTGATCGGCACCTTGTCGGTGCAGGCGGCCAATGCCGGCATGAACGTGGTGGTGTCGACCGGCGACAAGGATCTCGCGCAACTGGTCAATAGCCAGGTGACGCTGATCAATACCATGAGCAATGAAAAGCTGGACGAAGCGGGCGTGCTGGCCAAGTTCGGCGTGGCGCCGAACCGCATCATCGATTATCTGTCGCTGATCGGCGATACCGTCGACAATGTGCCGGGCGTATCGAAATGCGGCCCGAAGACCGCCGTCAAATGGTTGACGCAGTACGACAGCCTGGAAGGCATCATCGCCAATGCGGCCAGCGTCGGCGGCGCGGTCGGTGAAAACCTGCGCACCGCCTTGCCATGGCTGCCGCAAGCCCGCGTCTTAATTACCGTCAAGACCGATTGCGACCTGTCGGCGCACATGGTGTCGATCAACGACAGCCTGGTGGCGAAGGACGAAGACAAGGACGCCTTGCTGGCCTTCTTTACCCGCTATGGCTTCAAGGCCTTGCTGCGCGAACTGGGCACGGCGCCGCCGCCGATGTCGCCGGTCGGTGCGCCGCCCGCCGCCAGTGGGGCGAATACTACCGGCGACATGTTTGCCGAGGCCCAGCCGGCGGCCAAGGCCGACTACGAAACCGTGCTGACCGATGAGCAACTCGAGCGCTGGATCGGACTGATCGACGCCGCGCCGCTGACGGCGCTCGATACCGAAACCACGTCGCTGGAACCGATGACGGCGCAAATGGTCGGCATTTCGCTGTCAGTGGCCGAACATGCGGCCGCCTACATTCCTTTGGCGCACAATTACGCCGGCGTGCCCCAGCAATTGACGCGTGAACACGTACTGGAAAAATTGCGTCCATGGCTGGAAGACGCCAGCAAGCTGAAACTGGGCCAGAACCTGAAATACGACAGCCATATCTTCGCCAACCATGGCGTGATTCTGCGCGGCATCACGCACGATACCTTGCTGGAATCGTATGTATTCGAGTCGCACAAGAAACACGACATGGATAGCCTGGCGCTGCGCCATTTGAACCACGTCACCATTGCGTTCGAAGATGTGTGCGGCAAGGGCGCCAAGCAAATCACCTTCGACCAGGTCGAAATCGGCCGCGCCACCGAATATGCGGCGGAAGACGCCGATGTCACGCTGCGCCTGCACCATGCGATGTGGGGCAATGTCGCCAACGATGAAAAACTGACGTATATCTACCGCGAAATCGAATTGCCGACTGCGGTCGTGTTGCAAAAGATCGAACGCAACGGCGTGCTGATCGACGACCAGTTGCTGAACATCCAGTCCGGCGAGTTGGCAGATAAAATACTTAAACTGGAAAAGCAAGCCTATGAACTGGCGGAACAGCCATTCAACCTGGGTTCGCCGAAACAGATCGGCGAAATTTTCTTTGAAAAATTAAAACTGCCGGTCGTCAAGAAAACCCCGACCGGCGCGCCATCGACCGATGAAGAAGTGCTGCAAAAGCTGGCCGAGGATTATCCGCTGCCGAAAGTGCTGCTGGAATACCGCGGCATGGCCAAGCTGAAATCGACGTATACCGACAAGTTGCCCAAGATGATCAATGCCGACACCGGCCGGGTGCACACCAACTATGCGCAAGCGGTGGCGGTGACCGGACGGCTGGCGTCGAACGATCCCAACCTGCAAAACATTCCGATTCGCAGCGCCGAAGGCCGCCGCATCCGTGAAGCATTCATCGCGCCGCCGGGCAGCGTGATTGTCTCTGCCGACTATTCGCAAATCGAATTGCGCATCATGGCGCATATTTCCGGCGATGAAGCGATGTTGCGCGCGTTTGCCGACGGCATCGACATTCACCGCGCCACCGCCGCCGAAATCTTTGGCGTGCCGGCCGCCGACGTGCAAAGCGAACAGCGCCGCTACGCCAAGGTGATCAATTTCGGCTTGATCTACGGCATGAGCGCGTTTGGCCTGGCCGGCAACCTGGGCATCGAGCGCAGCGCCGCGCAAAGTTATATCGACCGCTATTTCGCCCGCTTTTCCGGCGTCAGACAATATATGGAGGATACCCGCCAGCAAGCGAAGGCGCGAGGGTATGTGGAAACCGTATTCGGCCGCCGTTTGTGGCTGCCGGAAATCAATTCCCCGAACGGTCCGCGCCGCCAGGGGGCGGAGCGCGCCGCAATTAATGCACCGATGCAAGGCACCGCCGCCGACCTGATCAAATTGGCGATGATCGCCGTGCAAGACTGGCTGGAAGCTGACAAATTGCAGACCAAGATGATCATGCAAGTGCATGATGAACTGGTACTGGAAGTGCCGCAAGCGGAACTGGCGCTGGTCAAGCGCAAACTGCCGGAATTGATGGCGGGCGTGGCCAAGCTGAAAGTGCCGCTGACGGCCGAGGTCGGCATTGGCAAGAACTGGGACGAGGCGCATTAATTTTATGCCGCTCCGGCATAAGTCAATAAGACATTACCGTCAAGAGGATACGCATGGACAATCTGATCAAGGATATACACAGTTTGCTGGGAAAAAGCAGCCTGTCCGACGGCATCGTCCGGCGCGATTTTTTGAAGGTGGCGCTGGGAACCGGCTTTGCCGCCGCCGTCTTGCCGGTCGCCGCGCAAAGCGTCATCAAGACCGATGGCGTCGGCCTGGTGTCGGGCACCATCACCATCACGGTCGATGGCCAGGCCGTGCCGGTCTACGCGTCTCAGCCGGAAGGCAAGACCGGCTTGCCGGTGGTGCTGGTGATTTCCGAAATCTTCGGCGTGCATGAACACATCGCCGACGTGGCGCGCCGTTTCGCCAAGCAAGGTTACCTGGCGCTGGCGCCGGACTTGTTCGTGCGCCAGGGCGATCCGGGCAAGATCGCCTCGATCCCGGAATTAATGAAGCAAATCATTTCCAAGACGCCAGACCAGCAAGTCATCAAAGACCTCAATGCCTGCGTCGCGTGGGCCAGGCAGAATGGCGCCGACACCAGCAAGCTGGGCATTACCGGTTTTTGCTGGGGCGGCCGCATCACCTGGCTGTATGCGGCGCACAATCCATCGGTCAAGGCCGGCGTGGCGTGGTATGGCCGGCTGGAGGGGGAACCGACCGAGTTGAGCCCGACCAACCCGATCGATATCGCGACCGCGCTGACGGTGCCGGTGCTGGGCTTGTACGGCGGCAAGGATAGCGGCATCCCGCTCGAATCGATCGACAAAATGAAGGCGGCGCTGGCCAAGGGCAGCAGCAAATCGGCCTTCGTCATCTATCCCGACGCCGGCCACGCCTTCAACGCCGACTACCGTTCCAGCTACGTGGCGGCGGCCGCCAAAGATGGTTTTGCGCGTGCCTTGGCCTGGTTCAAGGACCACGGCGTCGCCTAATTGATGCAAAGTGCAAGCCGCGTTGTAAAATGCCCGGCTTTGCAGTAAAAAAACAGGCATACAAATGGTGGGGGACCTCATCAAACCGTAGCGAGCGGCCTGAGTTCTGGCCGAGAAGCGCAGCTGTACTTTACGTACAGCGAGCATCGCAGGCCGGAACTCAGGCCGCGCAGTAGGTTTGAGGAGGCTCCACCCGAAGAGGCAATAAAATCGATCCTATACTCATTTCCATTTTGCTCGCGACCACCATCGCGGGCGTGTTCAGCATCACGGCGGCGGCGATCTTTTCGTTCGCGCTGTTATCCAAGATGGTCGAACGCATGGTCAGCCTGTCGGTGGGCATCATGCTGTCGACGTCGCTGCTGCACGCCTTGCCGGAAGCGTTCGAGTCGCATGCCGACCCGCGCAGCCTGTTTGCGACCTTGCTGGCCGGCTTGCTGGCGTTCTTCATGCTGGAGAAATTCGCCATCCTGCGCCATTCGCATCATCACGAAGGCGATGGCCACCATCATGCCCATGGGCATGACAAGCATGAGGCGGGCAAGGCGGGCTGGATGATACTGGTCGGCGACGGCATGCACAATTTCACTGACGGCATCCTGATCGCGGCGGCCTTCCTGGCCGATCCGAAGCTGGGCCTGGTGACGGGCCTGGCCATCATCGCCCACGAAATTCCACAGGAAATCGGTGACTTCATCGTCTTGCTGAACGCCGGTTTTTCACGCCTGCGCGCATATGTGTTCAATTTGCTGTGCAGCCTGATGGCGGTGGCCGGCGGCTTGCTGGGTTACTTCACGCTGGACCGCGCCAGCAACCTGATCCCGTACGTGCTGGTATTCGCATCGTCGGGTTTCATCTATATCGCAGTCAGCGACCTGATGCCGCAAATGCAGCGTCGCGCCACGCTGCGCGAAACCATTCCGCAAATCCTGCTGATCGCGGTCGGCGTGATCCTGGTGCTGTTTTTGACGCACAGCCGTCACGGTAATTGAAACTGGGGCGCATCGATTGCTGGCGAAACGATGTCATTGCAATACAGCGGCGGCGCATCGGCGGCCCGCTGTATTTTTTTGATCAAGCCGGAATAGAAAGGCGATTGCTGAATTTATGCCTTGATGTTCTTGCGGCGCGACATACAGCCCAGCATGCCCAGTCCCGCCAGGAATAAAGCATAACTTGCCGGTTCCGGTACCGCGCTGATGACGCTGACGTTGAATGCGCCAGTATTATTTATATAATAAGTGTCATTGACGGCGGCATAGATATGCTGGGATGCCGATAAGGTCAGGTTCTTTTCATAGCCAATCAAAAACCAGTCTGCCGCGCTGGTGGGCGACGCGGACAGCGTGCCGATCAGGGCGCCGATCTTGGCATTCAGACCGGCCGGGCCGTAACGCAGACCGGGGGGAGCCTCAGGATTGTCGGCGTAGTAGGAGCCGCCCGGATTGAAGTAGTAATATCTTGGGTCTGACACGATGGTCGTCGGCTTTCCATCGGGGTTGATCGTAAGATACCCGGTTCCCAACAGATCCACCTGTCCCGAGCCGAATAAGGTGTAGGAACCGGCATTGAACAAACCCAAATCTACCAGCACAGGTTTATTAATAGTGGGATTTTTGGCGGGTACCGCGGTTGCCATTGCCTGAAACGGTGCAGCGATTGCCGCAAAAAGAACAACTGAAAGTACTTTTTTCATTATTAATAATCCATAGAGTTAATTATTATTTAATTGTACTTGAGTGTCGGTTACTGTGAAATTTATTTTTTTGTAACGGTAATTGCTGCGATATATGGGGTGTGGCTGAGCGCGGCCAAACGTTACAAGCCTGCATAGGTGGATGGAAGAAATGGGATAGCTGAATCAATTGCGGGGGATAACTTCGCAGTTATCCCCAGTGCCCATGCAAGAACGGCGGAACCGCATCGGCAGTCCGCCGTTTTTATGCCGGCAAGATCAGGCGCCCGCCGCCACCGGCCGGGCCGGATCGGCGCACCATTCGCTCCACGACCCGGGATACAGCGCCGCGCCCGGCAAGCCGGCGATTTCCAGCGCCAGCAAGTTATGGCAGGCGGTCACGCCGGAGCCGCATTGCATGATGGCGCTGTGCGGCGAGTCGAACAGCGGTACGAAGTCGTGTTTCAACTCGGCGGCGCTCTTGAAGCGGCCATCCGCTTGCAGATTATCCTTGAAGAAGCGGTTCCTGGCGCCGGGGATGTGGCCGCCGACCGGGTCGATGCTCTCGTTTTCGCCACGGAAACGGTCCGGCGCGCGGGCGTCGACCACGGTGCGGGTTTTCAATGCCAGGTTGCTCACCACGTCGGCCACGCTGGCCGTGCTGGTCAGGCTGTGCTTTTCGGCGATGTTGCCATGTGGATTGCTTGCTACCGGCGTAACCAGCGGCAAGCCTTCGGCGGACCAGGCCGCCAGGCCGCCATCCAGCACGGCAACGGCAGCATGGCCGATCCAGCGCAGCAGCCACCACAGACGGGCTGCGTACATGCCGCCGTGGGCGTCGTAAGCAATCACTTGCGTATCGTCATTGATGCCCCAGCCGCGCAAGGTATCGATCAGCGCGGTCCGTTCCGGCAAGGGGTGGCGGCCGCGAAACACGCCGTCCGGGCCGCTCTTGGTCCCGGACAGATGGTGGTCGATGCTGGCGAATTGGGCGTTCTGGAGATGGCCGGCCGCGTAGGCGTCGCTGCCGGCGGCCGGATTCATCAAGTCGTGGCGGCAATCGAGAATGACCCAGCGTGGGTCGGTCAGGTGTTGCGACAGTTCGGTGGCGCTGATCAGGGTGGTATGCATGGTTTGATTCCTACAATGATTCCTATACTTCGCTGGCGATCGGATCGGTCTCGGCAATGGCTTTGCCGCGTGCCGTGCTGCGGGTATTGTAATAGCTTGCCGCGATTCCGGAGCACAGGATCACGCCGATGCCGGCCCAGCCATGCCAGCCGAAATGATCCTGGAAGATGATCATGCCCCAGATGCTGGAAAACACGATGCCGGTATATTGCAGGTTGGCCACGACCAGCGTCTTGCCGAGACGGTAGGCGCGCGTCATCGCCATTTGCGCCATCGTCGCGCACAGGCCGATGGCCAGCAGCAAGCCGACGCCGTAAACGCTGGTATGCGCGTGCCAGGTCAGCGGGCCGAGCCCGGCGCTGCCGATATGGCCCAGCAGACCGGCGACAAAATTGACGATGGAGAAATAGAACACCACCCGGTATTCCGGTTCGCCCAGCAAGCCGAGCTTGCGCACCTGCAAATACGCCAGCGCCGACAGCATGCCGGACACCAGCGCGGTGACCGCGCCGCCGACCTGGTCGGTGTCGAATACTGGTTGCAGCAGCAGCGTGACGCCGATAAAACTCATCGCAATGGCGCCGACCAGCGGCCATTCGACGCGGTTGCTGGCATGCCACCAGCCGCCAAACAATAACATCACGGCGATCCAGATCGGCGCCATGTAGTTCAGCGTCATCGCGGTGGCCAGCGGCAAGATCGAGATCGCATAAAACCACAGCCACAGCGCGACCACGCCGACCAGGCCGCGCCACAGATGCTGGCCCGGCATGCGCGTCTTGAAGGCGCCGCCCTGGCAGAGGATGGTGCAGGTCATGACGGTGGTGCCGACGATGCCGCGGTACATCACGATTTCCGATGTCGAATACAGGTCCGACGCCAGTTTCACGCACACCCCCATGATGGCAAACATGAAACTGGCAAACAGCATCCAAAGCGATTGCATGCGATCTTTCGTCGGCGGATGATCGGAAAAAGAAACGGGCCGCGATGCGGCCCGGTGCTCGATTATAGTGCGATATTGCTTCGATACCATTCATGGAAGTGCTGCATGCCATCTTCCATCGGCGACTGGTAGGGGCCGGCTTCGCTGGTACCGCGTTTCATCAGGACCTGGCGGCCGGCGTCCATGCGCTGGGCGATTTCATCGTCTTCGACGCAGGTTTCCATGTAGGCGGCCCGTTCGGCTTCGATGAATTCGCGCTCGAACAGCACGATTTCTTCCGGGTAATAAAATTCCACCACGTTGCGGGTCTTTTGCGGGCCGTCCGGCCACAATGTCGACACGATCAGCACGTGCGGATACCACTCGACCATGATGTTCGGGTACAGCGTCAGCCAGATCGCGCCATACGGCGGCGGCGTGCCGCCACGGAATTTCAGTACTTGCTCCTGCCACTTTTTATAGGCGGCGGAACCGGATTGCTGCAAGCCGCGATGCACGCCGACGGTTTGCACGCTGTAATCCTTGCCGAATTCCCAGCGCAAGTCGTCGCAGCTGACAAAGCTGCCCAGGCCCGGATGGAACGGTTCGACGTGGTAATCCTCCAGGTAGACCTCGATAAAGGTTTTCCAGTTGTAATTACATTCGTGGACTTCGACGTGGTCGAACATATAACCGGAGAAATCCAGGTCCTTGGTCACCGACAACTGGTTCAGCTTATCCATGACGTGGTAGCCGTTTTGTTCGAACAGCAAGCCGTTCCAGTTTTGCAGCGGTGTTTTCGACAAGTTCAGGCACGGCGTTTCAGGGAAGTGCGGCGCGCCGATCAATTCCCCCTTCAAGTCGTAGGTCCAGCGGTGCAGCGGACATACGATATTGTTGGCATTGCCGCGGCCATTGAACATCAGCGCCTGGCGGTGACGGCAAACGTTGGACAATACTTCGATACCGTTTGCATTGCGCACCAGCATGCGACCCTCGTTCTCGGCAGCGAGCGTGGCAAAGTCGCCGACATTCGGCACCATCAGCTCATGCCCGATATAACGCGGACCGGCCTGGAATAATTGCTGCGTTTCGCGCCGCAGTAGCGCTTCGTCAAAATAGACGTGGACCGGAAGTTGCGCGTTTGAACGCGCCAGCTTGGCGTAAGTAGCCAGATCGGACATCCCAACCCCCCCATAATATGTACAACACGCTAGCGCGCCGCCCGGCCATGCCTGGGCGTCACGCGACAGAGAGAAAGAATCCGCATAGACCTGAATTCAATATTTGTTGAAACGGTATTTCGGACATAACCGGAGATTATACCGCGTATCAACACTTTTTTTGGCAAAAACGGCCACGCTTCAGCAACTATCAGCCCGAAAATAAGGTCAGATGGTGGCAGCAAGGCGAATTTGGGGGCGATTACGCTAAAATCCAGCCTTATTTCCTGCATGAAGCAGACCACTTTGTCGCATTGGCCGTGTGTCGTCACGTGCGTTAGTTTTCACTTATCTCGGTGGTTTGTTCTAAAATAACGTTCTACACTGGCTGGGCCGCCCTCGGTGGGTTCTCCCTGTTGCCCCTGTGCCGAGAAATGATCTGAGTGCTTATGTCAAAGAAATTAATACCTGCAGCCGCAGCGCCTGCCTCGTTTGAAGAAGCGATGGCGGAGTTGGCGCAACTGGTGACGCAAATGGAAGCGGGGCAATTGCCGCTGGAAGCGTCGGTCGCGGCTTACCAGCGCGGTTCGGAATTGGTGAAATATTGCGCGGCGCAACTCGATACCGTCGAGGCGCAAGTGAAAGTGCTGGAAGGCGATATGCTAAAACCGTTTTCTGAAGGTAATGGCGGCGAGGCCGGCGCATGAGTTCCACCGTGCATCCCCTGAACGACGGCATGACCTTCGGCGACTGGATGAAAACCGTCCAGTCCAGCGTCGAACACGACCTCGATGCCTTCCTGCCATCGGCCGGGTCGGTCCCGCACAAATTGCACGCCGCGATGCGCTATGCGGTGCTGGGCGGCGGCAAGCGGGTACGCCCCTTGCTGGCCTATGCCGCCGGCGACTTGTTCGACGCGGCGCCGGCCACGCTGAGCCGCGCGGCGGCGGCGCTGGAAATGATCCATGTGTATTCGCTGGTGCATGACGACATGCCGTGCATGGATGACGACGCCTTGCGGCGCGGCAAGCCGACGGTGCATATCGCTTACGATGACGCGACCGCCTTGCTGGTCGGCGACGCGTTGCAATCGCAAGCGTTCACCGTACTGGCCGAAGGCATGGACATCCCGCCGGCGCGCCAGATGGCGATGCTGGCCGTGCTGGCGCAGGCATCGGGTTCGGCCGGCATGTGCGGCGGCCAGGCGATCGACCTGGACAGCGTTGGCATCAGCCTGGCGCTGGAACAGCTGGAACAGATGCATCAATTGAAGACCGGCGCCCTGTTGCGCGCCGCGGTGCTGCTGGGCGCGCTGGCCGGCAAGGACTTGTCGCCCGGCGACTCGGCCGCGCTGCACCAGTATGCGCGCGCGGTCGGGCTGGCGTTCCAGGTGGTCGACGACGTGCTCGACGCGACCGCCGATTCGGCCACGCTGGGCAAGACCGCCGGCAAGGACGCGGCGGCCAACAAGCCGACCTATGTATCGATTTTGGGCCTGGAGCCATCCAGGATGTTGGCAGAACAATTACGGCAGGACGCCCACGCGGCGCTCGCGCCATTCGGGGACAAGGCCGGCCGCCTGCGCCAATTGGCGGACTTGGTCGTGCAGCGGAAGGCTTAAATGAACTTGCTAGAAAATATCAATGAACCGGCCGAAGTGCGCAAGTTGTCGCGTTCGCAACTGGCACCACTGGCCAATGAATTGCGCCACTACCTGCTCGATTCGGTGTCGAAGACCGGCGGCCACCTGTCGTCCAACCTGGGCACGGTCGAACTGACCATCGCGCTGCATTATGTGTTCAACACGCCGCACGACCGCATCGTCTGGGACGTCGGCCACCAAACCTATTCGCACAAGATCCTGACCGGCCGCCGCGAGCGCATGCATACGCTGCGCCAGCTGAACGGCATTTCGGGTTTCCCGCGACGCGATGAAAGCGAATACGACACCTTCGGCACGGCGCATTCGTCGACCTCGATCTCGGCCGCGCTCGGCATGGCCCAGGCCGCCAAGATCAAGGGCGACCCGCGCCACTCGATCGCCGTCATCGGCGACGGTTCGATGACGGCTGGGATGGCGTTTGAAGCGCTGAATAATGCCGGTGTGCAAGACGACATCAACTTGCTGGTGATTCTGAACGATAACGACATGTCGATTTCACCGCCGGTCGGCGCGTTGAACCGCTACCTGGCGCGGCTGATGTCGGGTCAGTTTTATGCGGCCGCCAAGAATGTCGGCAAATCGGTGTTGCCCGCGCCGGTACTGGAATTGGCCAAGCGCCTCGAAGAACACGCCAAGGGCATGGTGGTGCCTGCCACCATGTTCGAGGAATTCGGCTTTAACTATATCGGACCGATCGACGGCCATGACCTGGAATCGCTGATCCCGACGCTGCAAAACCTGAAGCAATTGAAGGGGCCGCAATTCCTGCACGTGGTGACCAAGAAAGGCCAGGGTTACAAGCTGGCCGAGGCGGAGCCGGTGTTGTACCACGGTACCGGCAAATTCAACCCGGCCGAAGGCATCAAGCCCGCTGCCGCCGGCAAGCTCACCTATACCGAAGTGTTCGGCAGCTGGCTGTGCGACATGGCCGCCGTGGATAAGCGCCTGGTCGGCATCACGCCGGCGATGCGCGAAGGTTCCGGCATGGTCAAGTTTGAAGAACAATTCCCGGACCGCTATTTCGACGTTGGTATTGCCGAGCAGCACGCGGTGACCTTCGGCGCCGGCCTCGCCTGCGAAGGCTTGAAACCGGTGGTGGCGATTTATTCGACCTTTTTGCAACGCGGCTACGATCAGCTGATCCACGACGTGGCGCTGCAAAACCTCGACGTGACGTTTGCGCTGGACCGCTCCGGCCTGGTCGGCGCCGATGGCGCGACCCATGCCGGCAATTACGACATGGCGTTTTTGCGCTGCATTCCGAACATGGTGATCATGGCCGCGTCGGATGAAAACGAATGCCGCCAGATGTTAACCGCCGGTTTTCAATACAACGGTCCGGCGGCGATCCGTTACCCGCGCGGCACCGGCACCGGCGCGGTGCTGGACAAGGAATTGACGACGCTGGAAATCGGCAAGGGCGAAATCAAGCGCCACGGCCAAAAGATCGCCATCCTGGCATTCGGTTCGATGGTGACGCCGAGCGTGGCCGCCGGCGAGCAACTCGATGCGACGGTCGCCAACATGCGCTTCGTCAAGCCGCTCGATGTCGAGCTGTTGAAACAATTGGCGCAGCAACACGATTACCTGGTGACGGTGGAAGAGGGGGCGATCATGGGCGGCGCCGGTTCGGCGGTGGCCGAAGCGCTGGCCGCCGAGGGCATCGTCAAGCCGTTGCTGATGCTGGGCTTGCCCGACCAGTTCATCGACCATGGCGATCCAGCCTTGCTGCTGAAAGGCGTCGGCCTCGACGCGAGCGGCATCGCCGCTTCGGTCAAGCAGCGTTTTGGCGGCGGCGAACCGCGCCTGGTGGTGGTCAATAAGGGGTAACCCTGAGTTGTAGTTTTTTCCCGAAAACGGCGCAAATTGCGCCGTTTTTTTATAGCCTGCCCTCAAACGCGACAGTATCGGGCTGGGCAATGCTACGATGATGTTTTCCGATCCACACGTTACAACGAACAAGCCGCCTGTAAAGAGGGTACATTGAGATTCAGGAAAATTCAGCGCCAATCGAAGGGTTGGGCGTATCGCTGGGCAACGGCGTTGCATGTCAGCGGCGACAGCCTGGCGCGCCACCGGCCGTCGTGGCTGGCCATGCTGTCGGTCGACGAAGCCAATCTGTCGGAGGGCTTGCGCGCCGCCTGCGCGTCCAGCGCCATGCTGGTGCTGGGACTGGTACTGGGCCAGCATGAATTTGCGTGGGCCGCGATCGGCGCCTTCTGGACTTGTCTGGCCGACGCGGCCGGCACCAGGCGCATGCGCTTCGCATCGATGACGGGCTTTGCGCTGTGCTCGACGCTGGGCGGGGGTATTTCCGCCTACGCCGCCAGCCTCGGCTGGTTCCCCGCCGCGTGTGCGGTACTGTTTTTTTCATGGGCCGGCGCGCTGGCCCGCATCTGGGGCGCGGCCGCCGCGCAAGCGGCGATCCTGGCCGCCACCGCCTGCGTCGTGATGGTGACCCATCCGCTCCATTCCTGGCCGCACGCGGTGTATTTCCTCGGTGTTTACCTGTTTGGCTGCCTGTTTGCCACCGTGCTCAGTTTTACCGTGTGGCGCATCCATCCGTTCGCGGCCAGCCGGCGCGCGGTGCGCGCCGCCTATTCGCGGCTGGCCGGCATCGCCCGCGACAATGCCCGTTTCCTGCGCCGTGGTGCGCTGGCCGGCAGCGGCGCCGTGCATGGCGCCCGTCTGCGTTCGGAAACCCGGGCCGCGCTGGAAGCGGCGCGCCAGGCGCTGGCCGCCTTGCCGCCGTCGCGCACCGGCAAGCGCAAGATCTATGACCAGTTGCTGATCGCGCTGAGCGACGCCGAGCGCATCTTTGCCTACCTGATCGCGGTGACGCACGCGTGCGAACGCGAACAGCGCCGCTTGCGCGGCGCCGAGCGGGCCGTGCGCAGCCTGGAAAGCATGGCGGAATTGCTGCGCCGCATGGGCCTGGAAATCGACCGCATGCCGGAGTTGCCGCCGTTGCTGCTGCAGCGCCGGCTCGATGCTTGCGGACGCCGGCTGGCGGCCGCGCTGGGCGAGCTGCTGCCACTTAAATTGAATGTCGAAGTATTTGAGCTGGGCATAGAGCAAGCCGAGGAATTGCCGTGGCGCCAGGCGGCGGCCGCCGAATTGTCGCATGCGTGGCTGGCGCTGAAATCCAATGCCAGCACCGAATCGCTGGGCTGGCGCCACGCGGCGCGGGTCGGGCTGGCGACGCTGGCGGCCTTCCTGGTGACGGTGATTTTCAAGGTGCCGTTCGGTTATTGGGCCACCATGGCCACCTTGCTGATCATGCAGCCGTCGGTCGCCACCACCTGGCCGCGCGGCATCGAACGCGTCGCCGGCAGCATGCTGGGCGCGTTGCTGGCGGTGTTGATCGGCCTGGCGGTGCAGTCGCCGCTGGCCATTTCGCTGGTGGTGTTTCCGCTGATTTGCGCCTGCATGGCGCTGCGCCGCGTCAGCTACAGCCTGCATGTGATGTTCATGACGCCGGCCTTTGTGCTGGTGGCCGACTATGCGGCGCCGGCCAATGAACTGGTGTATGCGATGAGCCGTTTCGGCAACAATGTGCTGGGTTGTCTATTCGCCTTGCTGGCCACGTTTTACTTGTGGCCGAGCCGCGAAACCGAGAACCTGGAGCAGCGCCTGTCGGCCGCCGTATCGGCCAACCTGAAATATTTGCTGGCGGTGATGGCGTCCGGCGGCAAATGGGATGCCGGCATCGCCGCGTTACGGCGTCAGGCCGGCCTGGCCAGCAATAATGCGGAACAGGTGTGCCAGCGCTTGCGCATCGAACGGCGCGGCAGCGCGGCCGGCATGCAAGCGGCGATGCGCACGCTGGCGCTGCTGCGCCGGGTCGCCGGCAGCAGTGCGCGCATCAGCCTGAGTCCGCGCGCGGTGCCGGCCGGACCGCTATTATTGCGCTGGACCGAGGCGGTCAGCGCCGATATCGACAGCTTGCTGCGCGGCGAACCAGCAGGCCCGGCGATCGCATTCGACGCGCCCGACCCGGATCCCCTGCAAGCCGACGCGGTGGCGCAGATCATCCTGCTGCGCGTGTTGTTGCTGGAACATTTGGCAAACCCGGCCAAACGCGCCTGAGGGAGAGCGGATCAGCCGCGCTGGCGCTCCTGCTGCCACAGCACGTCGCTGCCGCCGGCAAAACGGTTCAGTACGCGCGACAGCACGAACAGCAAATCCGACAGGCGGTTGACATATTGGCGCGGATGGTCGTGGATGGTTTCCGCATTGCCCAGCGCCACGATGCTGCGTTCGGCGCGGCGGCAAATGGTGCGGCAAATGTGGGCGATCGACGCCGCCCGCGAACCGGCCGGCAAGATGAATTCAGTCAATGGCGGCAAGTCGGCATTGTATTTTTCCAGCAAGCCATCGAGGCGCAACACATGCACTTCGGTAATCAACTGGTAGCCGGGAATGCAAATCTCGCCGCCCAGGTCGAACAAGTCGTGCTGGATCGCCACCAGCTCTTCGCGCAAGGCGGCCGGCATGTCTTCGCACAGCAGCAGGCCGAGGTGGGAATTGAGTTCATCGACGTCGCCCATCGCATGCACGCGCACGCTGTCCTTGCTGGTGCGGCTGCCGTCGCCCAGGCCGGTGCTGCCATTGTCGCCGGTGCGGGTGGCGATTTTAGAGAGTCGGTTGCCCATGATGATGTTTCCTGTTGATTGATGTCGGTAAACTGTGAGGATACGGCATATGGCGCTGGTTCCGCCGCTTGCGCACGCCGGTTTAGTAAAATTGTCAAGAATCCGGACGTCGTCCGTTTTTGTGCTTACAATCGACGCTTGACCACCAGCCAGCAGGCGCCGCCCGATGAGTACCTCCGATACCGCCAATATCGCCCCCCCCGATCCCGCGCGGCTGGCCACGCGCCGCCGGCAAGTCGCGGCGGCGCTGCGCGCCGTGTTGCCGGAGCGTTGCGTCTTGTCCGAGCCGGAAGACACCCGCCCTTACGAATGCGACGGCCTGGCTGCCTACCGCCAGTTGCCGATGGTGGTGACCTTGCCCGATACCGAACAGCAGATTGTCGCGATCCTGAAGGTGTGCCGCGAGCTGGGCGTGCCGATTGTGCCGCGCGGCGCCGGCACCGGCTTGTCCGGCGGCGCGTTGCCGATCGCCGACGGGGTGGTGTTGTCGACCGCGCGCCTGAACCGCATCGTGCGGCTCGACGCGTATGCGCGGACCGCGGTGGTGCAGCCGGGCGTGCGCAACCTGGCCATTTCCGACGCTGCCGCCGAACACGCTTTGTATTACGCACCCGACCCGTCGTCGCAAATCGCCTGTACCATCGGCGGCAATGTGGCGGAAAACTCGGGCGGCGTGCATTGCCTGAAATACGGTTTGACGGTGCATAACGTGTTGCGCGTGCGCATGGTCAGCATCGATGGCGAGGTGGTCGAACTGGGTAGCGAAGCGCTCGATGCGCCGGGCCTGGATTTGCTGGCGGTCTTCATCGGTTCCGAAGGCATGCTGGGCATCGTCACCGAAGTGACGGTCAAGCTGATACCGAAACCGGCCACGGCGCGCGTCATCATGGCGTCGTTCAGCGATATCGTTACCGGCGGCAATGCGGTGGCCAATGTGATTGCGGCAGGCATCATTCCGGCCGGCCTCGAAATGATGGACCAAACCTCGTCGCGCATGGTCGAGCCGTTCGTCCATGCCGGTTACGACACCGGCGCGGCGGCGATCTTGCTGTGCGAAGCCGATGGCACGGTAGCGGAAGTTGAGGAAGAGATCGGACGCATGACGGCGGTATTGCAGCAGGCCGGCGCCAGCGCGATCGCGGTGTCGCAATCGGAAGCGGAGCGCTTGAAATTCTGGTCCGGGCGCAAGAATGCGTTTCCCGCCGCGGGCCGCATTTCCCCCGATTATTACTGCATGGATGGCACCATCCCGCGCAAGAAACTGGCGCAAGTGCTGACCGGCATTGCGGAGATGGAAATCAGATATGGCTTGCGCTGCGCCAATGTGTTCCATGCCGGCGATGGCAATCTGCATCCGCTGATCTTGTTCGATGCGAATCAGCCGGACCAGTTCGCGTGCGCCGAGGCGTTTGGCGCCGATATCCTCGCCTTGTGCGTGGCGGTCGGCGGCACCATCACCGGCGAGCATGGCGTCGGCATCGAAAAGATCGATTCCATGTGCCTGCAATTCACGGCGCAGGAAATCGGCGCCTTCATTGCCGTCAAGCGGGCTTTCGATACGGCATTTTTGCTCAATCCCGACAAGGCGATCCCGACGCTGAACCGTTGCGCCGAATTCGGCAAGATGCATGTGGCGGGCGGTCGATTGAACTTCGCGCATTTGCCGCGTTTTTAACGGAGTGTGTGTGCAAGAGATAACGGAACAATTTCGGCAGCGTATCCTGGCGGCCAGCGCGAATCGGACGGCGTTAAGGCTGCGCGGCGGCGGCAGCAAGGATTGGTATGGGCAATCGTTCGACGGCGAGTTGCTCGACACGCGGCCGTATGCCGGCATCGTCGATTACGAACCGACCGAATTGGTGATCACCGCCCGCTGCGGCACGCCGCTGGCCGGGATCGAGGCGGCGCTGGCGGCGCAGCATCAAATGCTGGCCTTCGAAGCGCCGCATTTCGGCTCCGGGACCACTGTCGGCGGCATGCTCGCCAGCGGCTTGTCGGGGCCGCGCCGGGCCAGCGCCGGTGCGCTGCGCGACTTTGTGCTGGGCGCCAAATTAATGGATGGCAAGGGAGAAGTATTGACCTTCGGCGGACAAGTGATGAAAAACGTGGCCGGCTACGATGTGTCGCGCCTGCTGGCCGGTTCGCTCGGCACGCTGGGCTTGATACTGGATGTGTCGCTGAAAGTATTGCCGCTGCCGTTGCGCGAAACCAGCGTGCGTTTTGCGCTCGGTGAAATCGAAGCGTTGCGCTACCTGAACCAGTGGGCCGGGCGGCCGTTGCCGATCTCGGCCAGTTGCTGGTACGATGGTCTGCTGACGGTGCGCCTGTCCGGTGCCGATGCGGCGGTGGCTTCGGCGCTCGGCAGTATCGGCGGCCAGGAAATAAAGGATGGCGCGGCATTCTGGGCCAGCCTGCGCGAACAGACCCATCCGTTTTTTAGCGGCGAGACCAGTGTCTGGCGGCTGTCGCTGCCATCGGCGGCCAGCGCCGTCATCTTGCGCGGGCAGCAATTGATCGAGTGGGGCGGCGCGCAGCGCTGGCTGAAGATCGATGCCGATATGGACATGGCGCGCACCATCCGCAGGACGGTGGCGGCGGCCGGCGGCCATGCCAGCCTGTTTCGTGGCGGCGATAAAAGCGTTGGGGTGTTCCATCCGCTGGCGCCGGCCGTCGAGAAAATTCATCAGCGCCTGAAGCAGGCGTTCGATCCCGCCGGCATTTTTAATCCCGGCAGAATGTACTGAGCGACCATGCAAACCAATCTCGCCGATTTTATCAGGCATACCCGCGACGGCGATGAAGCCGAAGCGATCTTGCGCGCCTGCGTGCATTGCGGCTTTTGTACCGCCACCTGTCCGACCTACCAGTTGCTGGGCGATGAACTGGATGGTCCGCGCGGCCGCATTTACCTGATCAAGCAAGTGCTGGAAGGCGCGCCGGTCACGGCCAGGACGCAAACCCATCTGGACCGCTGCCTGACTTGCCGCAACTGCGAAACTACCTGTCCGTCCGGCGTCCAATATGGCCGGCTGGCCGATATCGGCCGCAAGGTGGTCGAACAGCGCGTACGGCGGCCCTTGCGCGAGCGGGCGCTGCGTTTTGTGCTGAAGGAGGGATTGCCGCGCACATGGCTGTTTACGCCAGCCTATAAAACCGGCCAGCTGTTTCGCCCGTTCCTGTCGAAATCGCTGCAAGACAAATTGATGCCGGGCGCCAGGCCGGGGCGCTGGCCAACCGGTCTGCATGCGCGCAAGATGCTGCTGCTGGACGGCTGCACGCAGCCGGCGATGGCGCCGAATATCAATGCCGCCACCGCGCGCGTGCTCGATGCGCTGGGCGTGCAACTGATGCTGGCGCCCAAGGCCGGTTGCTGCGGCGCACTGCGTTATCACTTGCATGACCAGGAGGGCGGACTGGACGATATGCGGCGCAATATCGATGCCTGGTGGCCTTATATCGACCAGGTCGAGGCCATCGTCATGACGGCGTCCGGTTGCGGTGTGACAGTCAAGGAATATGGCCACTTGCTGGCCGATGACGCCGCGTATGCCGAAAAGGCGCGGCGCATTTCGGCCATCACGCGCGACCTCAGCGAAATTCTGCCGGAATTCGAGGAACAGCTGGTGCGACTGCTGCGCGGCAAGACCGGGCCGCGGGTCGCTTACCATCCACCTTGTACCTTGCAGCATGGCCAGCAAATTCGCGGCAAGGCGGAGCGGCTGCTGCGCGCGGCCGGGGTCGACGTCACACTGTGCGCCGACAGCCATGCGTGCTGCGGTTCGGCCGGCACGTATTCGATATTGCAGCCTGCATTGTCGATGCAATTGCGCGACAACAAGCTGGCCAATCTGCAAGCCAGCGAGCCGGAGATGATAGTCTCGGCCAATATCGGTTGTTTGACGCATTTGCAGTCGGGAACCGATACCCCGGTGCGGCACTGGATCGAATTGATCGACCGGGCGCTGGCGGCGAGCTAGTTGTCGTCTTTTATTCCGCTGGTGGCGCTGAGAGAACCCCGCCGCCCGCCATGGAACCCTGGCTGCGCGGCCGGTTACTCATGGTGACAGACGGATCGACTGCTTGCCTTCACGATCTGAAGCACTGTCGTTCCTCTCCATAACATGATCGTGACATTTCGGAACCCACCATGAGCCCTGTCCTTACCCGGCCTTTGCCTGTCCCTGCCATCCATACGGCGCCAGAGTATAGCGCTGGCGCCGCTTATACCCCCGCGCCGCCGACGACGCTGGCCAGGCAGGAGCGCGTTAGAACCGTCAGGGGGGAAGGCGTGCGGCGCCGGCATTTGTTGAACATGGCAAAAGATACGGTGCCGCCCAAGCCAGCGCTGTCCAAGGGGCCTACGCTTGCGCAATTGCAGAATTTTTGCGGCGATCTGGATCTGGACATGAAAAAGATGACCGGCCAGGAACTCCGTGGCTTGCGGGAGATGTGGGATGCTGCGCAAGCAAGTGCGCCGCCTCCACCGCCCCCGGCGCAGCGGACCGCTGCCAGCGAGCCGACCGAGTTTGAGCTGCAAGAGTTTTGCCTGAAGCTGGATATGTTGCCAACCAATGCCGCGGAGCGTGAATTTGCCATCGACATGTGGCGCCAGGCGCAGCCCAAGCCGCTGCCGCCGCCACAGGAGCCGGTAAAACCAGAGGCGCTTGCGCCATCGCATGCCGACATTCCGCATTCCGCGGTGCATGCCGCCGGGCCGACTGACGCGCAGTTGGCGCCGCTGTATCAGGAGTACGGCATCGACCAGAACGATCCCGCGCACCGGGAATTTGTCGCCGATATATGGCAATTCACCCAGCCCAAGCGGCTCTCGGCGGACATGCAGCAATTCGTCGGCTTCCTCGATGGCGCAGGTTCCAGCCCCGCCGCAGCGCTGGGCGCGGCGCCCGGCATCGTCAAAAAGGAGCAACGAGCCGGGCCGTTCGTGATCGACACGCGGGAATGCCATGCGGATGGCAATTGCCTGTTCCATGCCTTGAGCGGCAAGAATTTGAATCTTGCCGAAGTGACGCATCTGCGGGAGCGGGTGGCCGGACAAGTCTTGCCGAATAGCACTGCCGATTACTCCGCCGATATCCGCGATGCCTTGCAGGACAGCCGCACGTTTTTCTCGGATCCCGTCGCCAACCGGGCCGAGGTTGACCGTTTGCTGAACAGTACCAAGGTGCCGCTGGACCATGTGGCGCTGGCCGCGATGCAAAAGATTCCCGGCGTGTTCGCCGGCAGCGAAGAGCTGGGCCAATGGTGCAGGCTGGAAAACAAGAGCGCCACCGTGCTGAGCCGTAACGGCGACCGTGTCGACGTGATCTCTTACGGTAAAGATGGTAAGGCAAGCATGGTCGACATGCAGGGCAAGTCGGAATTGCCGCAATCGGACCGGACCTTGTATCTGAACAACAAACATTGGGAACAGGTGCTGAGCGTCCGGCCAGCCGTTTAAATTTCGCTCAGCAGTGGCGTTTGCCATTCCGGCGCCGGGACAAAAGCGTTGGCCCATGACAGCACTGTATCGGCCGGCATCGGCCGGGCGATGCCGTAGCCTTGGGCCAGGTCGCAGCCCAGTTGCATCAGCTTGGCGCCGTGTTCGGTGGTTTCGACGCCTTCGGCGATCACGGCCAGCCTGAACGATTTGGCGAGGCCGATCACGGCGCTGACCAGGTGCAAGTCTTCCTTGTCGTTGAGCATATTGCGCACGAAACTCTGGTCGATTTTTAAGATGTTGGCCGGCAAGCGTTTCAGGTAAGACATCGATGAATAACCGGTGCCGAAATCGTCCAGCGCAAAGGTGATGCCGAAAGCCTGGCAAGCGGTCATGATGTGGCGCACTTGCTCGATGTCGTGCAGCGCCGACGATTCGAGGATTTCCAGTTCCAGCATGCTGGCGCGCACGCCGGGAAACTCGGCCAGGATGGTTTTCAAGCGCGACACAAAATCCGGCTGCTGGAAATGCCGCGCCGCGATATTGACGCTGACCACCCAATGGCAGCCGGCCGCGCTCCAGCGCTGCATTTGCCACAAAGCCTGGCGCAGCACCCATTCGCCGATGTCGATGATCAGGTCGGTTTGCTCGACCATCGGCAGGAATGACAGCGGCCCCAGCACGCCGTGTTGCGGATGTTGCCAGCGCAGCAAGGCTTCCATGCCGACCACGGCGCCGCTGCGCATATTCACCTTGGGCTGGTAATACAGGCGGAATTCGCCGGCCAGCAAGGCTTTGCGAATTTCGGTGCGCTGATTGTGGTGGGTGCGCACTTCTTCATCGAGATTGGCGTCGAAAAAGTGATACTTATTGCGCCCGGTCAATTTGGCCTGGTAGACCGCATGGTCGGCGTGGCGCAGCAGGGTTTCGGTACTCATTTCCTTGCCGGTGTAGACCGCGATGCCGGCGCTGGCGGTCATGCCCAGCTGCTGCATATCGGATTGGTAGGGTTTGGATAGTTCTTCCAGCAATAAGGCGATGGTGTGTTCAACTTCCGCCATATTCGTCATGCCTGACAGCAAGACGACAAATTCGTCGCCGCCCAGCCGCGCCGCATAATGGCTTTGCTTGCCAAAGGCGTGCAAGCGCATTGCCACTTGCTTGAGGATATCGTCGCCGGATTCGGCGCCGTGGCGGTCATTGATATGCTGAAAATGATCCAGGTCGATCAGGCACACCGCCAGCAGGCGCCGGCGTTCGCGTGCCATGAACAGTTCCTGCTCAAAACGCGCCGCCAGCGCGGCCCGGTTCGGCAAGCCGGTCAAGACGTCATGATAGTTTTGCCATGACATTTGTTGCAACGCACTTTGCATCGCCACGGTTTGCGCCAGTTGATCGGCCAGGTTTTTCTGGCTCGACTGCAGCGACATGACCAGGTTTTCGACGTTGCCCGCCATATTGTTGAAGGTCGTCGCCATCGCGCGCGCTTCCAGCGTGCCACCGACCTCCAGGCGCACGCTATGGTCGCCATGCTGGAAACGGTCGCTCGCTTGCGCCAGGCGTTTCAGCATCTTGCGGTTGGCCGCCAGGATCATGCCCAGGATCAGATAGATCAGGAACACATTGATCAGGGTGATGGCGGCTTGTTTGACCACCACGGTCCAGATCCGGTTCAGCGGCAGTACCGGTACGTAATGCAGCGACAGCTTGGCGTTGGCCCCGCTATTGAGGGCAATCGGGAAACTTTCATCGATGTCGTGCAAGCCGCTCACGCGGCGGAACCACGACGGATAATCTGCTGCATCGACAGGTTCGGCATGGACTTCGAGATGGCCGGCCGGGCTATCCCAGGCAATCGCGGCAAGGTCTTTATTAAGGGGCAAGACACCGGCCAGGGTGTGTTGCAGCGCATCTTCATTCCAGCTAGCGGCCAGCGGCAATAAAGTGCCGGCCACATACTTTCCCAATTCCCGCGCCTCCGACTGATAACGCGTATCGGCGTTGTCGGTTTCATTCTTGATCAACAGGTCGTAGCGGATGGCTGAAACAACGAGGATAAGGAGGGAAATGGGAATGAACAGACGGGAATAAATACCCATCCGCATCCATGACGATAATATCTTCCCAAGGAATGGCATCGCTCTGATCGGTGTCCGCAAAATGAATCCATGAACATTATCACCGAAAAAAGCTTGGAGGAATGCCGGTTGGAAGCGCTTTCAATAATAATTTGAGATTTATACAACTTTATGTAGAAAACGCAAGGCCGAGGCGATTCATCATGCCCCGGCTTGTTCGAGGATGCTAACTACTCTGCCAAAAGCTTTTCGATATCGCTGACCAGGTCGGCCGGTGCGGTAGCCGGCGCGTAGCGCTGGTAGACGCTGCCATCCTTGCGGATCAGGAATTTAGTGAAATTCCATTTGATTACCTCGGTGCCGAGCAAACCCGGCGCCTGCTTCTTCAGCGCCGCGAACAGCGGGTGGGTGTGATTGCCATTGACGTCGACCTTGGCGAACAGCGGAAAAGTGACGCCGAAGTTCTTTTCGCAAAACGCGCCGATTTCATCGGCCGTGCCCGGCTCTTGCGAACCGAACTGGTTGCATGGAAATCCCAGCACGGTGACGCCCTTATCCTTGAATTGCCGGTAAACCTGTTCCAGGCCCTGGTATTGCGGCGTAAAACCGCATTTGCTGGCGGTATTGACGATCAGTAAAACCTGGCCCTGGTACTGGCTCAAGCTGACCGGCTTGCCGGCCAGGCTATCGGCTGAAAAATCGTAGATCGACGGTGTAGTCATCAGATTAATCCTAAATGTTCGGTTCCGGCAGACAGATCGCGGGTGTGCGCTGCCTTGCCATGCAATTTGATGGACAGGCGCAAGTCGTTGACGGAATCGGCGTTGCGCAAGGCATCTTCGTAACTGATTTGATCGGCTTCGAACAAGTCGAACAGCGCCTGGTCGAACGTTTGCATGCCCAGTTCGCGCGACTTTTTCATGATTTCCTTGATTTCATGCACATTGCCCTTGAAGATCAAGTCCGATATCAATGGTGAATTTAACATGATTTCCATCGCCACGCAGCGCCCCTTGGTTTCCTTCTTCGGCACCAGGCGCTGCGAGATCATGCCGCGCAAGTTCAGCGACAAATCCATCAGCAATTGCTGGCGCCGCTCTTCGGGGAAAAAGTTGACGATACGGTCCAGTGCCTGGTTGGCGCTGTTGGCGTGCAGCGTGGCCAGGCACAGGTGGCCGGTTTCGGCGAACGAGATGGCGTGGTCCATCGTTTCGCGGTCGCGGATTTCGCCGATCTGGATCACGTCCGGCGCCTGGCGCAGCGTGTTTTTCAACGCGATTTCCCAATCGTCGGTATCGACGCCTACTTCACGTTGCGTGACGATGCAATTTTTGTGCGGATGCACGTATTCGACCGGATCTTCGATGGTGATGATGTGGCCGTAACTGTTTTCATTGCGGTAGCCGACCATCGCCGCCAGCGTCGTCGATTTGCCGGAACCGGTGGCGCCGACCATGATCACCAGGCCGCGCTTGCTCATCACCACGTCTTGCAGCACGGTCGGCAAGCCGAGGTCTTCCAGTTTCGGGATCGCGGTATTGATCGTGCGCAAGACCATGCCGACACAACCCATCTGCACGAAGGCCGACACGCGGAAGCGGCCCAGGTCTGGCGGGCTGAGCGCGAAATTGGCTTCCTTGCTCAGTTCGAACGACGCGATTTGCTTGTCGTTCATGATCGAGCGCGCCAGGTCGACCGTGTGGGCCGCGCTCAGGACTTGCGGCGACACCGGCGTCAGCTTGCCGTCGATCTTGATGGCCGGCGGAAAGCCTGCGGTGATGAACAGGTCGGAGCCGTTCTTGCTGACCATCAGCCGCAGCAAGTCCGACATGAGTTTTGAAGCCTGGTCCCGTTCCATCGTTATTCCTTGTTGAGCCGGCTAAATGGCGAGGTCGTGCTCTCAGCCGGGAAAGTTATCGGGCGTCTTGGCGGCGGCACGCGCGGCGGCGGCCGAAATCACGTTGCGGCGCACCAGGTCGGTCAGGGTCTGGTCCAGCGTCTGCATGCCGACATTGCTGCCGGTCTGGATCGCCGAATACATCTGGGCGATCTTGGCTTCGCGGATCAGGTTGCGGATGGCCGGCGTGGCGACCATGATTTCATGCGCGGCGACGCGGCCGCTGCCATCCTTGGTTTTCAGCAGGGTTTGCGAAATCACCGCTTGCAGCGATTCAGACAACATCGCGCGCACCATTTCCTTTTCATCGGCCGGAAACACGTCGACGATACGGTCGATGGTCTTGGCGGCGGACGAGGTATGCAGCGTGCCGAACACCAGGTGGCCGGTTTCGGCGGCCGACAGCGCCAGGCGGATGGTTTCCAGGTCGCGCAATTCGCCGACCAGGATCACGTCCGGGTCTTCGCGCAAGGCGGAGCGCAGCGCATTGTTGAACGACAAAGTGTGCGGACCGACTTCGCGCTGGTTGATCAGGCATTTTTTGGAGTCGTGCACAAACTCGATCGGGTCTTCGATGGTCAGGATGTGGCCGTATTCGTTTTCATTGACGTGGTTCACCATCGCCGCCAGCGTGGTCGACTTGCCGGAACCGGTAGGGCCGGTCACCAGCACCAGGCCGCGCGGTTTCAGCGCCAGGTCGGCGAAGATGCGCGGGCAATTCAAGTCTTCCAGGCTCATGATCTTCGACGGAATCGTGCGCAGCACGGCCGAGGCGCCGCGCTCCTGGTTGAAGGCATTGACGCGGAAGCGCGCCAGGCCGGGAATTTCGAACGAAAAGTCGACTTCCAGTACTTCTTCATACGCCTTGCGCTGGCCATCGTTCATGATGTCATAAATCATGCCGTGGACTTCCTTGTGGTCCATCGCCGGCAAATTGATGCGACGCACGTCGCCATGCACCCGTATCATCGGCGGCAGGCCGGCGGACAGATGCAAGTCGGAAGCTTTATTCTTGACGGAGAATGCGAGTAGTTCGGAGATGTCCATTTATAATCCCTGTGCCTGCAATATTGGCGGCGCCTGCCAGCAGGACGCCGCCGTTTCAGGGCGCAAGTCCCGGGGAAGCTCACCGGTGTTGCTTTACATTACCCTGCAAAATGATTATGTCCACAATCGACCACAACTTGCAAGCAGTCCATCACAGTATTCTATCCGCCGCGCAAGAGGCCGGCCGGCCCCCCGAGGCTGTTTCCCTGCTGGCGGTGTCCAAGACGTTCGGCGCCGACGCGGTGATCGCGGCGGCCGGCGCCGGCCAGCGGGCCTTTGGCGAAAACTATCTGCAAGAAGCGCTCGACAAGATCGCGGCCGTGGTCCAGGCCTTGCCGCAGGCAAATCTGGAATGGCATTTCATCGGTCCGATCCAGAGCAACAAGACCCGTCCGATCGCCGGGCATTTCGACTGGGTGCATACGGTGGAACGCGAAAAAATCGCCCAGCGTTTATCGGAACAGCGGCCCGAAGGCATGATGCCACTCAATATTTGTTTGCAAGTGAACATCAGCGGCGAGGCCAGCAAGAGTGGCGTCAGGCCGGCCGACTTGCCGCAACTGGCGCATTACGTGGCCGCTTTGCCGAATCTGCGCTTGCGCGGCTTGATGGCGATTCCGGAACCGGCCGACGACTTCGACACGCAGCGCATCGCGTTTCGCCAGTTGCGCCTGCTGTACCAACACTTACAGGCCGATGGCCTGGCGCTCGATACCTTGTCGATGGGCATGTCGGCCGATCTGCGCGCGGCGGTGCTCGAAGGCGCCACCATGGTGCGGGTCGGCAGCGCGATCTTTGGCGCGCGCCATTACGCCTGATGATACAACCTGACTTCAGCCATTTCATTCACTTTTGCGGAGCGCGTCCATGAGTAACACCGAATTGAAGATAGCCTTTGTCGGCGGCGGCAATATGGCGTCGGCACTGATCGCCGGACTGGCCGGCAAGCTGACGCCGGGCCGTCTTATCCACGTGATCGACCCGCATCCCGACGCGCTGGACAAATTGCATACCCAGTTCGGCGTCACGACCGCCCATGCTGCAAGCGCAGTCTTGTCCGGCATGGATGTGATCGTGCTGGCGGTCAAGCCGCAAAGCATGCGCGAGGTGGCGGCGCAATTGTTGCCGTACCTGGAGGCCGCGCAAACCGGCAAGGCGCCGCTGGTGTTGTCGATCGCCGCCGGCATCCGCGCCGCCGACCTGTCGCGCTGGCTCGGCGCTTATGGCGCGATCGTGCGCTGCATGCCGAATACGCCGGCCTTGATCGGACTCGGCATTACCGGCATGGTGGCCAGCCCGGGCGTCGGCGTGGAGCAAAAAGAGGCCGCCGATGCGATCTTGAAAGCGGTCGGCGCCACCGTCTGGCTCGATAGCGAAGACTTGATCGATCCGGTGACGGCGGTGTCCGGCAGCGGCCCGGCGTATGTGTTTTATTTCATCGAAGCGATGCAGGCGGCGGCGGCCGAACTGGGCTTGAACGCCGAACAGGGCCGGCAACTGGCGCTGGCCACCTTTGTCGGCGCGTCGCAACTGGCGGCCCAGTCGAGCGAACCGGTGTCGCTGTTGCGCGAACGCGTCACGTCCAAGGGCGGCACCACCCATGCGGCGTTGAGCAGCATGGAAAACAGCGGCATCAAGCAGGAAATCGTCGAAGCGGTCAAGGCGGCGGCGCGGCGCGGCAAGGAGCTGGGCGATGAGCTGGGGCGGGCCGGCTGAGGCGGCGCCAGGCGCTGCGCGTCGTCGCTTGAAGAATGCTTGAAAAACAGCGCCGCCGCGTCCGGCCGGTGCGCCATCAAGCCGGCCGGTGCTCGCGCAGCAGGCTGGCCAGCAGCTTGGCGCCGTAGCGCGCCTGCGCCATCGTCAGCGCCGTGTAACCGACGATGACGGCGGGCGGCAAGCGGATGTCGCTGCACAGGCCACGCAATCCCTGCAGGTACAGGCCGGCCGCGGCGGCGCGCTGGCAAAATAGGGTTTCATCGCAGCCGTCCGGCAGCCACAGCACGAAATGAAAGCCGGCTTGCTGGCCGCTGACGCTGTAACATCCAGCCGCATCGGCCTCCAGCACCGCCAGGATCGCATCGCGCCGTTCCTGGTAGGCGCGCCGCGCCGAACGCAGGTGGCGCACGAATGCGCCATCGGCCAGCCACGAGGCCAGCGCCAGTTGCTCCGTCACGCCGACCGAGCGGCCGGTGGTTTGCCATAGCGCCAGCAGGCTGGACTTGAGCCGCGGCGGCACGACGGCGAAGCCCACGCGCAGGCCGGCGAACAAGGTCTTGTTGAAACTGCCGCAGTAAATGACCCGGTTGCCACGGTCCAGCGACTTCAGCGCGGCCAGCGGTGCGCTGACGTAATTGAATTCGCTGTCGTAATCATCTTCGATAATCCAGGCGTCGCGGCTGTCGGCCCATTCCAGCAACTCCAGGCGCCGCGTCACCGACATCGTGACACCGCTGGGCGACTGGTGGGCCGGCGTCACGTAGACCAGCCGCGCGTCCGGATGGCTGGCCAGCTGCATGCACTCCATGCCCTCGCCATCGACCTCTATCGGCGCCAGCACGGCGCCGGCCATGCCGAAGATCTGCCGCGCCGCCGGATAGCCGGGATCTTCCACGCACACTTTATCGCCCGGACGCAATACGCTGCGCGCGATCAGGTCGAGCGCATGGCGTATCCCGGTGAGCACCACGACATCGTCGGCGACGCAAGGCAGGCCACGGTACTTGCGCAGGTAGTCGGCGATCTGTTCGCGCAGCGCCGCCAAGCCGCTGCGATCGGCGCAGCACAGTATTTCGGCGCTGGCGCCGCCCAGCGCCCTGGCGATATGGCGCGACCAGGTCGGCACCGGAAACAGCGCCGGATCGGCAAGCCGCGCGACGAACGGCACGCCGGTCTGCACGCTGAGGTCTATGCCGCGCTCGCCTCTGCCGGCCGCCGCGCGCGCGCGCCGCTGCGCCGGCGTTGCCGCCTGCCGGATGTTGGTGGACGGTACGTCGTGCGCCGCCATCAGGTAGCTGTCCGGCACTACCGCGCTGACGCGGGTGCCGGAACCCGGCGTGCGCGACAGATAGGCTTCCGAACACAGCCGGTCATACACGATTTCCAGCGTGCCGCGCGACAGGCCCCAGCGCTGCGCCAGCGTGCGGGTGGACGGCAGCCTGCCGCCCGCCGGCAGCAGCTTGCCCAGAATGGCGTCGCGCAGCGTTGCATACACGATGTCTTGTTTATTGCCGCCCAGCACTTCACCGGGCGCGCCCTGCAACGCCGCCGGCCGGGGTAAATCCAGGGTTAATTCTACTTTTCCGCGCGCCATACTGGTCCAATGCTCTTTTTAATAAATGGTACTTAGAATTAGACCATACCACCTCTAAAATTGCAAAATTCTTAATTCTTTCCCAAAGGAAACAATGACGGTATTTTGTGACCAACGATTTACAGTGGCGGTAGTGGGGGCGGGAGGTGCTAGCGTTGCCTTCCTGCATCAGATAGTGTCGTCGATGGACCCGCAGCAGGCTGCATCGATACGCCTGGTGGTATTCGAGCCGCGCGAAAAAATAGGCCCGGGCCTGGCGTATCAGGAAGATATCGGCACCGCGCTGCTGAACCGGAATGCGGAAACCATGTCGGTCTCGGCCAGCGACTTTTCGACCTTTTCCGCATGGCTGCGCTGGAAGGCGCACCATGAAGACGAATTGCGTTCCGTTTCCGATACCGACCTGGCTGCGGCGTATGTGCCACGGCCGACGTTCGGCCGTTTCTTGCATGACTTCTTTCTCGAAACCTGCGCCGCCGCCCTCAAAAAAGGGCTGAAAATCGAAGTTGTGCACAACTCCGTTGACTCGATCCGGCGCGAAGGACGTTATCAAATCCGTTATGCGGACCAGGTATTGCTGGCGGATTCGGTATTGCTGGCGGTTGGCAATACTGGCTCACGCGACCATTACCAGCTGCAAGGCCACGCGCGTTTCATCGGCAACCCTTATCCGCTGTCGCGCCAGGTGTTGCCGTTGCGCGGGGCCGAGCGCATTTGCATCATCGGCAGCGGCCTGACCGCGGTTGACATTGCGGTCACGCTGGCGGCGCAGGGTTTTGGCGGCGTCATCGACATGGTGTCGAACAGCGGCCATTTGCCGTTCGTGCGGGGCCTGCAGGGCCCGCAGCACCAGTTGCGCCACCTGACCCGCGCCGCGCTGGCCAGCCTGACCCGGGATGCTACCCGGAAAAGTTCCTTGCGAGCCGTGTTCCGTTTGCTGCGCGCCGAATTGCGCGCTGTCGGCTGCTGCTGGCGCGGGCTGCTGTTCGACCGTGCCACGCCGGTCGACCGGCTGCGCAGCGAAGTCGCGGCCGCAGGGCAAGTGCGTTCCTGGCAGCGGGTGCTGGCGGCGACCAATGACGTGATCGAACAAGCCTGGCACGCGTTGCCGGCGTCGGACCAGCAACTGGTGATGAAGCGCTTTGCGCGCGCGTGGATGGCGCGCCGTGCGCCCATGCCTGCCAGCAACGGCCGCACGCTGCTCAATATGATCGAGGCAGGCCAACTGTCGTTGCTGGCCGGCGCGCCATCGTTCGAGCGCGGCGACGCCGATTGCCTGAGCGCGGTCCATGCCGATGGTGCGCAGCACCGCTACGATTATGTGATCAATGCGACCGGCGCCGCCAAATGGGTGGAATGCAAGCAAGACTCGCCGCTGGTCTGGCAATTGCTGCAAGACGGCTATGCGGTGGCGGATCCGCGCGGCGGCATCCGCGTCGACTTCGTCACCGGCGCCGTGATCGACGAAGACAATGAGCCCGACTGGAATATGCGCGCGCTGGGCCACCTGACCAGCGGCACCTACTTTTTTGTAAGTTCTCTGGAAATGATTGCGCGGCGTGCCCAGCACATCGCGGATGATGTACTGTCTTCGCTTGCGCCGCGCCACGACGCTATGTGTGCAGCACACGCCGCGACTCCTCTACTGGATTGATGCCATGCAAAAAAACAATATACTGAAACCCTGGGCCTGGACCGCGATCCTGTTGCTGGTGGTCTGCCTGCCGCGCGTGACCATCGACGCCTACCTGCCGTCGCTGCCGGCGATGGCTGACGCCCTGCATGCTACCGATGCGCAAATGCAACTGACGTTGACGCTGTACATGGTGGGGTATGCCGTGTCGATGCTGATTTGCGGCCCCTTGTGCGACCGGGTCGGCCGGCGGCCTGTGCTAATCTGGGGCACGCTGCTGTACGTGGCCGCAACGATCGTGTGCGCCATGGCCAACAACGCGGCAGTGATCATCGTGGCCCGCATGTTCCAGGCGCTGGGTGGCTGCAGCGGCACCGTGGTCGGCCGCGTCATGGTGCGCGACAAGTTCGACAAAACTGTCCAGGCCGGCATGCTGAGCCAGATTTCGATGGGGATGGCGCTGTCGCCGATCATCGCGCCGCTGATCGGCAGCATGATCCATACCCTGCTGGGCTGGCGCTGGGTGTTCATCGGACTGGGTTTGCTGGGGATTATTTCGCTGGCCTTGATTGCCTTGCTGCTGCCGGAAACCCGTCCCGCCGCCCAGGCGGACGCGCCGCGCGAGAGCGCATTGAGCATCTACCGCCGCTTGCTGGGCGACGCCTATTTCCTGCGCTATGCGCTGGCGATCAGCTTTGTATATTGCACCTATTTTCCGTTTATCGCGGAATCGTCGGTGTTGCTGCAACGCACCATGCATCTGTCGGAAACCGCGTATGCGCTGGTGTTCGGGGTGACGGTGGCCGGCTACGTCATCGGTTCCAACCTGTTCCGGCGCCTGTCGGCGCGTTATCCGGCCGACCGCCTGATTTCGTGGGCGGTGGGGGTCAATATAACGGGAGCCATGCTGCTGATGGGCGCCACCACGTTTTACCCGCTGGCGCTGCCGGCGATAGTCGCGCCGTTCATCCTGATCATGCTGTCGGTCGGGGTCGCCATTCCAGCCTGCCAGTTCGGCGTGCTGCAACCCTATGCGGCGGTGGCCGGGTCGGCCTCCGGCCTGTTTTTCTTCATCCAGATGGCGTTGACGGCCTTGTGCAGTTTTATCACCAGCTGCCTGTCGAATGGCACGGCAAGGCCGATGGTCCTGGTCACGGTGGCATGCAGCGTCGGTTTTGGCGCGGTGTGGTTCGGCTTCCGCCGGCAGGCGCAACAAGTGTCGGCGCGCGCGTCGCACCTCGCCTGAGGGGAGATTCCTACGAAATTGCACAGGGGCGGCATCGCTTTCGCCATCCGCCGTGCCCGCTGTGACGCGCCGCTTGCGACTTCAATCTCAACGATTTCTCAAGCGGCCGCCCAGGCGCTGTATTAGCGGCAAGGCGCCGTTGATGCCTTGTAAAACGGCCGTGCCGGTGCTCAGCACCGGCAAGATGCGGCCGGAGCGGGCGGCCAGCAAGCCCAGCGCGGCGCCGCCGAACAGCAGCGGAATTTTCAGCCTGGACGCAAAGCGGCTGGCCAGATTGCCCGGCTGCAGCGGCATCAGCAATTCACGGCTGGCCACGCTCAGTGCCAGGCGTTGCAGCGCGCAATCGGTGATCAGCGCTTCGCGCCGTTCTGCCAACGATAATCGGGGAATGGTGGCGGGCAGGGAGCTTTTCATCGGATTCTCCCCAGCGCCTGCATGCTGTCCAGGTCTTTATTCAGTTCGGCCAGCGTGAATGACAGCAATTTCGGTTTGTGGCGGAAATGGTGGCGCACGCCCAGCACGATGGCGACGCCCAGCGCGGCGAAGACGGCGGCGCTGACGATGATGGAGGCGATGCGGTAGCTGTCCCAGAACAGCACCAGGATCAGGAAAACCAGCAGCAGGATGGTGATGGCCATGCAAAGCATGGCCAGCAGTCCGAGCGCCAGGTAGGCGAGGAAGCGCAGCGATTCTTCTTCCATTTCAACCGCTGCCAGTTCCATGCGGGTACGGATGATCGCCACCAGCGTGGTGGCGATGCGTCCGAGCGATTGTGCGATGGCCATGATGGCGTCTCGGCGGCGGGGCGTTTATCTGCGCGCGATCAGCAGGCCGACCAGCACCCCGACGACTGCGCCGACACCGACCGAGGTCCACGGATTATCTTGCACGTAGTCATCCGTCGCCTGAGCTGCCTGTTTAGTCTTGGCCACCACGCTTTCTTCCAGCCTGACCAGGTCGTTTTTTGCCTTGCGCAAGGTGGTTTCGAATTTTTCCTTCAGCGATACCAGGCTGTCGCTGGTATCGGCGCCGGCATTGTGCAACCACTCCTCCGCTTCGCTGATGACGCCTTTTAAATCGTTCACCAGTTTTTCGCGCGCCTGATCGGCATCCGGGCCAAGGATGGAAGCGCTGTCGCTGCCATTTTTAACGGATTTTCCAGCTGCTTGTGTCGAGCTCATGAATTACCTCATCAATAGAGTGGATACCATAGAGTGTATGGCGCAATGGTACAAGTGTAAGCAGCGACTGCCGTGTGGCTTTGCGCAAACTCAATGGTGCGCGCGTGGCCGGTTTGATCAGCGCAGCGCGATGTCGATCGCCACGCCGGCAAAAACAGCCGCTCCCAGCCAGTTATTATGACGGAATGCGGCAAGACACGGCATACGCTCGCGTGCGCGTATCAGCGTGTAGTGGTAAACCGCGCAGCCGGCGGCGATGAGCAGACCGGCAACATAGTAGTAACGCAGGCCAAGTTGCCAGCCGCACACGAGCCAGATCAGCAGCGTGGCGCAGTAGCACAGCATGATGATGGCCACGTCGTAGCGGCCGAACGTGATGGCGGAGGTCTTGATGCCGATCTTCAAGTCGTCGTCGCGGTCGACCATCGCATATTCGGTATCGTAGGCCACCGACCAGAACACATTGCCCAGTAAAAACAGCCAGGCCACCGGCGGCACCGTGTCCTGGATCGCGGCAAAGGCCATCGGGATGCCGAAGCCGAAGGCGATGCCGAGGTACGCTTGCGGGATCGCGAAGAAGCGCTTGAAGTAGGGATAGGTGGCGGCGATGATGACGGCGGCGACCGACAATTGCTTGGTCAGCGCATTCAGCGGCCAGATCAGGACAAAGGCCAGCAAGGATAGCACGCAGGCGATCGCCAGCGCTTCCTTGCCGCTGATGCGGCCGCTGGTGATCGGCCGTTCGGCGGTGCGTTTGACGAATTTGTCGATATCCTGGTCGGCATAGTCGTTGACGGCGCAGCCGGCCGAGCGCATCAGGAAGGTGCCGAGCACGAAGATCAGCAGCAAATGCCAGTCCGGCACGCCTTGCTGCGCCAGCCACATGGCGCACAGTGTCGGCCATAGCAACAGCACGGTGCCGATCGGTTTATCGAGTCGTATCAGACGGAAATAGAGCGCCAGCTTGTTCATGGGGACATCGCGGGTGAGGAATCGAAGCGCGATTATCGCAAATAGTCGTGCCTCGGACTAATCCGCAATCAATCGACCGCGCACACCGTATCCACGCCCGGCAAATGACAGCCGGCAATCGCGGTGCACAGTGCATCGATCGCGGCCTTGCGCGTAAAACTCTTGCGCCACACGATGACCACCCTGCGCGACGGCGCCGGCTCTTCGAATGGCCGGTATTGCAACAAGCCATCGGTGACATGCATGTCCGGCACCGAGGCGCGCGGCAGCACGGTCAGGCCGATGCCGCTGGCGACCATGTGACGGATGGTTTCCAGCGACGAGCCTTCAAAGGTGCGCTGCATGCCATTGCCCGGCGATGAAAAACGCGCCATTTCCGGACACACTTCCAGCACCTGGTCGCGGAAACAATGGCCATTGCCGAGCAGCAGCATGTTTTCCGATTTCAAATCGTTGGCGGCGATTTCCTGGCGCGCGGCCCATGGGTGGTTTTTCGGCATCGCGACGACGAAGGGCTCGTCGTACAGGGTTTGCATGGCCATGCCGTGTTCCGGCAGCGGCAAGGCCATGATAGCCACGTCCAGCTCGCCCTGGCGCAACAGTTCCAGCAGGCGCACGGTGAAATTCTCTTGCAAAATCAGCGGCATCTGCGGCACGGTATCGATCATCGCCTTGACCAGCGGCGGCAGCAGGTATGGTCCGATGGTGTAGATCACGCCGAGACGCAGCGGTCCGGCCAGCGGGTCCTTGTTTTGTTTGGCCAATTCCTTGATGGCGGCGGTCTGTTCCAGCACCCGTTCGGCCTGGGCAATGATTTGCGCGCCCAGCGGCGTCACCGAGATTTCGGCGCCGCCGCGTTCGAACAGCACCACGCCCAGCTCGTCTTCGAGTTTCTTGATGGCGACCGACAGGGTGGGTTGGGCAACGTAACAGGCTTCGGCGGCATGGCCAAAGTGTTTCGCTCGCGCGACAGCAACGATATATTTTAGTTCTGTCAGTGTCATGAATTAGATTGAAACACACGCTATGCTTATGTGCAATGATTGCACATAACGGTAACGCCAAAGTGTGGCGCGGATAGCGTATTGTAGCGGAATGGGCCGATTTGAATCGGCGGCCGTTGCTGCCTGGCCTACAATAACCGGCGCCGTGCGCGGCCGGTCCCTATTAATCTGAGATAGCAAGATACAAGCATGCCCCAATTTGAAGACAAAATCTGCAGCCGCGAAGAGCTGGCCGCGCGCGTGGCCGCCTTGCCGAAGCCGGTGGTGCTGACCAATGGCGTATTCGATATCCTGCATCGCGGCCACGTGACCTATCTGGCACAGGCGCGCGCATTGGGCGCCTCGCTGGTGGTGGCGCTCAATACCGACGCTTCCGTCAAGCGCCTGGGCAAGGGCGACGACCGGCCGCTGAATACCTGCGACGACCGGCTGGCGGTGCTGGCGGCGCTGGAGTCGGTCAGCCTGGTGGTGCCGTTTTCGGAAGACAGCGCGCTGGAAGTGGTGCTGGAAACCCGGCCGGATATCTACGCCAAGGGCGGCGATTACGAGATGACCGCGATTCCCGAAGGCAAGGCCGTACTGGCGTATGGCGGCAGGGCGGTGGCGGTCGATTTTGAACACGACCGCTCGACCACCAAATTATTGACCAAGGTACGCCAGTCCTGACGACGTTTTAAGCGCCGCCGGCGTAGCCGTGCTGGCGCCAGGCCTCGTACACGACCACCGCAACGGTGTTCGACAAGTTCAGGCTGCGGTTGTCCGGACGCATCGGCAAGCGGATGCGCTGGGCTTCCGGGAAGGAATTGCGCAAGGCCGGGTCCAGGCCTTTGGTTTCCGAACCGAACACGAACACATCGCCAGGCTGGAAACTGGCGTTGGCGAATGGCGATGAACCGTGGGTGGTCAGCGCGAACATGCGTGCCGGATCGGGCCGGGCATCGGCGATGAACGCATCCCAGTTGGCGTGCACCTTCATGCTGGCGTAATCGTGGTAATCGAGACCGGCGCGTTTCATCTTGGAATCGTCGAGCGGAAAGCCCAGCGGTTCGATCAAATGCAGCTGCGCGCCGGTATTGGCGCACAGTCGGATGATATTACCCGTATTGGGCGGGATTTCCGGTTCTACCAAAACGACGTGAAACAAATTGCTCTCCTATCCCTGCTACGGGTTAAATTAAAAATAAACATCAATGCGGCGGCGTGCGCGCAAACACCAGGTTGCTGACCCGCGCCGCGCCGTAACGCTTGAAGGCCGCCGCCAGTTCGTTGGCGGTCTGGCCGCTGGTCAGCACATCGTCGACGATGCCGATATGGCGGCCGCGCACCAGCCAGGCCGTTTCCGGTGCGACAACAAAAGCATGCCGCATATTGCGTTGCCGTTCTTGCAGGCCGGTGCGGCTTTGCGCCGGCGTGTCAACTACCCGCACCGCCAGCGTCGGATACAGCTTCACGCCCAGCGACCGGGCCAGCGGCCGGGCAATTTCCAGCGCCTGGTTAAAACCTCGCTCGGCCAGCCGCGTCGGTCCCAGCGGCACCGGGCATAATAATTCGGGCAAGATAAAATCCGGCCGTTCCAGCAAGGCATCGCGCAGCAATTGCGCAAACAGCGGCGCCAGCGCAAGCCGGCCGCCGAATTTTAGTTGCAGCAGCAATTGGTCGACCGGCGCCGCATAATCGGCCGCGGCCAGCGTCGCGTCGAACGCCGGCGGATGGCTCAGGCAGCGTCCGCAGGCGCCGCTGCTCCCGTCCGGCAGCGGATTGGCGCACCGTGTGCAGCGTATGCGGGAGCCGCCCAGATACTGGGCGCGGCAAGGCGCGCAGAGCACGCCGTCGCAGCGGCCGCCGCACAAGGCGCACGCGGCCGGCAGCAAGGTTTGCAGCAGCGCGGCCGCGACACGGCGCGCGCTGCCCATTAAAGTGGCAGGCATCGCTTTTGCCTTGTTCCATGTACACTGCCGGCATTATCTCACCTTCATCCGATTCAGCCATGCCAGTTCCCCCAAGTCCGCCAAAAATGAGCGCGCCGATTGATGTGGTGCAAGTGCGTGAATTATTTTCACGTCCTGTGCGTATCGCCCCTTCCGATTTCCTGCGCCGCGAAGTGTCTTCGCGCATGCATGACCGGCTGGAACTGGTCAAGATCGTGCCGCGCCGGGTGCTGGATGCCGGCTGCGGCCCGGGACCGGACCTGGCCCTGCTGCAAAAGGATTATCCGGCGGCCCAGGTGATCGGTCTCGATGCCTCGGAAGAAATGGTGCGCGCGGCGCGGGCGCCGGTATCGAAAATGGCGAGTTTGAATCAGTTTCTAAGTAAATTATTACCAGCAAAATCGGGCGTCGATTTATTGTGCGGCGATTTGGGCGATTTGCCTTTTGGACCAAACAGCGTCGATTTAATCTGGTCTAATCTGGCGCTGCATTGGCATGCCCAGCCGGATCGGGTATTCGCCGAATGGCGCCGGGTATTGCGGCTCGACGGTTTATTAATGTTTTCGTGTTTTGGGCCGGATACCTTCAAGGAAATTCGCGCCGCGTTCGCCGAGGCCGACCTGGCGCCGCATGCATTACCTTTTGTCGATATGCATGATTTCGGCGATATGCTGGTCGAGACCGGTTTTTCGACGCCGGTGCTGGACATGGAAATCATTACTGTCACGTATGACACAACGTCCGCCTTGCTGGCCGACGTACGCGCCTGGGGCGGCAACCCGCTGTCCACGCGGCGCCGCGGCCTGATGGGCAAGGCCGCATGGGACCGCATGCTGCAGGCGCTGGAAGCGTTGCGCCGGACCGACGGCAAGCTGGGATTGACCTTTGAAATCATTTACGGCCATGCCTTCCGTCCCGCTCCCCGGGTCACGAAAGATGGCGCGGCGATCATTCGTTTCGATTTGCCGCGCAAGTCGAAATAAGCCTTTCAAAAAAGCGCAAGTGTTTTAATTGCATCTTGCGCCAGCGTTGTCAAAGCGATCAACAGGTGAGCACGGTTGCGTAAAGAACATTAATCCTTGATGCTTAAGTGTATTCTTGATTATAATCGTTGACTAATTTTGCCAGCTTGCAGTTGGCTTTGATAATCTGAAAAATCAAATAAAAACAAGGCGTTAATCACAGCGCCCGGTAATCTTCCGAGTACCGTCCGAGTTTAGCCGTTCGAATTGAGTCGTCCGAATTGAGTCGTCATTAGTCATTCATTACCGAGTTTTGTTCGGCGGTGGAGAAGTCCAGGGTTCCAGCCATGTCTTTGTGCGGTCGATACACACAGGGGCTGGCATGGGGCCTGCGGGTGTTAGCGCAAGATGGCCGGAAGGGCCGCGGCGCGGTTGGTGGAGGAGCGACGGCGGTCCGGTTTCCGGTATCAGCGGAGAGGACTCCGTTTAAAAATATTCTTATTTTGGGTGGTTGGGGAAAACATGAAACAAGCAAAGCGACTTCAATCGTCGATGCTCGGGCTGTTATTGACAGCGACCGGCATCTCGGCCTGGGCGGCGGCTCCGGCGGCGCCGGGCGCGTATCCCGGCACTGGCGGCCCGATTCCGCTGGAACTGAATCTGCAGGCGCCAGCCACGCAAATCGCCCATGAGATCTACGATTTGCACACCTGGATGATGATTATCTGCCTGGTGATCTTCGTGGCCGTCTTTGGCGTGATGTTTTATTCGATTTTCAAGCACCGCAAATCCCTCGGCCATAAACCGGCCACTTTCCACGAAAGCACCACCGTTGAAATCGCGTGGACCGTGGTGCCGTTCCTGATCGTTATCGGCATGGCGTTGCCGGCCACCCGCACCGTGGTCGGCATGAAAGACACGTCCAACGCCGACATCACCATCAAGGCCACCGGCATGCAATGGAAATGGGGCTACGATTACCTGAAAGGCGAGGGCGAAGGGATTGCCTTCCTGTCCAACCTGTCGACCCCGCGCTCGCAAGTGGGCGCGCCGGGCGCGCCGGCGACCGAAGCACGCGGCGAACATTATCTGATCGAAGTCGATAATGAAGTCGTGGTGCCGGTCAACAAGAAAATCCGCATGGTGCTGACCGCCAACGACGTGATCCACGCCTGGTCGGTACCGGCCTTCGGCGTCAAGCAGGATGCGATTCCGGGCTTCGTGCGCGACACCTGGTTCAAGGCCGACCATATCGGCACGTTCCGCGGTAATTGCGCCGAATTGTGCGGTAAAGAGCATGCATTCATGCCGATCGTCGTCAAAGTGGTGTCCGAAGACGACTACAAGGCCTGGGTCGACGGCAAGAAAAAAGAAATGGCGGCGCTGGCCGATGATCCGAACAAGACCTGGACCATCGATGAACTGAAAACCCGGGGCGAAAAAGTCTACACTACTAACTGTATCGTATGCCATCAGGCCAACGGCAAAGGCGTGCCGGGCGCGTTCGCGCCGCTGGATGGCTCGAAAGTGGTGAACGGTCCGAAGGCGGAACAAATTCATGTCTTGCTGAACGGACAGAAGAGCGGTGCATTCCCAGGGGAAATGCCAGCATGGAAGCAGTTGTCGGATACGGAAATTGCGGCGGTGATCACTTATACCCGTAATAACTGGTCGAACAAAGCTGACGAAAACATCGTTCAACCAGCCGAAGTCCTGGCTGCACGCAAGTAATTAGGAGCCGCACATGAGCACAAGCATTATCGATCACGGTCACGACCATAGCCACGATCACGCCCACGACCATCCGACCGGCCTGCGCCGCTGGCTGTTTGCGACCAACCACAAGGATATCGGCACGCTGTACCTGTGGTTCTCCTTCATCATGCTGCTGTCCGGCGGCGTGCTGGCGCTGATGATACGTTCGGAACTGTTTCATCCGGGCCTGCAATTTTTCCAGCCTGAATTCTTCAACCAGTTGACCACCATGCACGGCCTGGTGATGGTGTTCGGCGCCATCATGCCGGCCTTCGTCGGCTACGCCAACTGGATGATCCCGCTGCAAGTGGGCGCGTCCGACATGGCGTTTGCGCGCATGAACAACTTCTCGTTCTGGCTGTTGCCGCCGGCCGCGCTGCTGCTGGCCACCTCGTTCCTGGTGCCTGGCGGCGCGACCGCCGCCGGCTGGACGCTGTACGCGCCGCTGTCGACCCAGATGGGACCCGGCATGGACATGGCGATTTTCGCGATGCATTTGATGGGCGCGTCGTCGATCATGGGCTCGATCAACATCATCGTCACCATCCTGAACATGCGCGCGCCCGGCATGACCCTGATGAAAATGCCGATGTTCTGCTGGACCTGGCTGATCACCGCCTATCTGCTGATCGCCGTGATGCCGGTGCTGGCCGGCGCCATCACGATGACGCTGACCGACCGCCATTTCGGCACCTCGTTCTTTAACGCGGCCGGCGGCGGCGATCCGGTCATGTACCAGCACATCTTCTGGTTCTTCGGCCATCCCGAGGTCTACATCATGATCTTGCCGGCCTTCGGCATCGTCTCGCAAATCCTGCCGGCGTTCGCCCGCAAGCCGCTGTTCGGCTATGCGTCGATGGTGTACGCCACCGCGTCGATCGCGATCCTGTCGTTCATCGTCTGGGCCCATCACATGTTCACCACCGGCATGCCGGTGACCAGCCAGTTGTTCTTCATGTACGCCACCATGCTGATCGCGGTGCCGACCGGCGTCAAGGTGTTCAACTGGATCGCCACCATGTGGAAAGGCTCGATGAGCTTTGAAACCCCGATGCTGTTCTCGGTCGGCTTCATCTTCGTGTTCACGATGGGCGGTTTCACCGGCCTGATCCTGGCGGTGACGCCGATCGACATCCAGTTGCAGGATACGTATTATGTGGTGGCCCACTTCCATTACGTGCTGGTGGCCGGCTCGCTGTTTGCGCTGTTCGCCGGCTTCTACTACTGGAGCCCGAAATGGACTGGCCACATGTACAACGAAACGCGCGGCAAGATCCATTTCTGGCTGTCGCTGATCACGTTCAACATCACCTTCTTCCCGATGCACTTCCTGGGCCTGGCCGGCATGCCGCGCCGTTACGCCGATTACCCGGCGCAATTTACCGACTTCAACATGGTGGCCACCATCGGCGCCTTCGGTTTTGGCCTGATGCAGGTGTACTTCCTGTTCTTCGTCGTGTTCCCGACCATCCGCGGCGGCCAGAAAGCAGCCGACAAACCGTGGGATGGCGCGGAAGGCCTGGAATGGACCGTGCCTAGCCCGGCGCCGTTCCACACGTTTGAAACACCGCCGACAGTGAAATAACGCTGCCTTGCAGGCACGGGCCGGATCGTTGTCCGGCCCGTGCTGCCCGTCTTGATGGAATAAGCCGCTGATATGTCCGCCCCGAAAAAACCGAACAACCTGAAGACCGGCCTGATACTTGGATCGATCGCACTGCTGTTTTTTATTTCCGTGTTTGTCAAACGCATCTGGCTGAGCTGACATGAGCGAGGAACCAGGTACGGTACGCGGCCTGAACCGCAAAATGCTGGGCAAATTGATCGTCATCGCGATCCTGATGTTCGGTTTCGGTTATGCCTTGATCCCGGTCTACAGGCAGATTTGCGAAGTGATGGGGATCAACGTGCTGACCCAGAAGGATGGCACGGTCGAATACGACAAGAATACGCAAGTCGACAAGACCCGCAGCATCACCATCGAATTCGATGGCAATGCGCAAGGGCCGTGGCGCTTCCGTCCAGTGGTGTCCAGCATGACGGTGCATCCGGGCGAACTGGCCACGGTGCTGTATGAAGTGGTCAACACCCAGCCGCGCACGGTGCAGGCGCAAGCGATTCCGAGTTACGCGCCGCAGAGCGCGACGCCGCATTTCAAGAAGATCGAATGTTTTTGCTTCAAGCAGCAAACCTTGAAACCGAACGAGGCGCGGCAAATGCCGGTGGTGTTCTTCATCGATCCGGCGCTGCCGAAGGAAGTGAAGACCATTACCTTGTCGTACACCTTCTTTGAAATCGCCGGGCTCAGCCAGGCGGCCAGATAAACAAGGAAAACAGCATGAGCGCATCGAAAAACGCACCGAAACGCGCGTCGTTTTTATATTCCCTGAAGGCGGTAATCTGGTCGTTCACCGGCTTGCGCCGCAAGAGCGATTTCGAGATGGACGGGGTGAAAATCAATCCGGTGCATATCGTCATCGCCGGTTTCCTGGCAGTGGCTTGCCTGATCGGCATCTTGATATCGATCGTTCAATTCGTCGTATTAAAATAATAGAAACAATTCACCGAATAAGTTTGAGGAGATGATGATGAGTGCAACGAGTGTAACGAGTGTAATAAATCCTGCCGCACCGTATTACTTCGTGCCTGGACCATCGCGCTGGCCGATGCTGGGCGGACTGACGCTGCTATTGACGATGATAGGCGCGTCGGCCTGGGTCAACGACATTGCGTGGGGGCCGTACGTCAACTTCATCGGCCTGGCCGGCATTCTGGCGGTGCTGTATTTCTGGTTTGGCGACGCCATCGGCGAATCCGAAAAAGGCTTGTACAGCCAGCGCATCGATTATTCCTACCGCTGGGCGATGAGCTGGTTCATCTTTTCGGAAGTCATGTTCTTCGGCGCATTCTTTGGCGCCCTGTTTTATGCGCGCAGCATTTCGATGCCATGGTTGGGCGACCTGGACCACAAAGTCATCTGGCCCGATTTTTCGGCACATTGGGGCAATGCCGGCCCGGCCGGGACGGTGCAGGAATTCAATACCATGGGACCATTCCCGATTCCCACCATCAATACCGCCTTGCTGCTGCTGTCCGGCGTGACGCTGACCATTTCGCACCACGCGCTGCGCCTGGGCCAACGCGGCAAGACCGCGCTGTTCCTGGCCGGCACCATCTTGCTGGGCGCGGTCTTCATGGGTTTCCAGGTGTATGAATACATGCACGCGTACAGCGAACTGAACTTGAAACTGACGTCCGGCATCTACGGCTCGACCTTCTTCATGCTGACCGGCTTCCACGGCTTCCACGTGACGCTGGGCGCGATCATGCTGTCGGTGATACTGTACCGCGTGTTGAAGGGCCACTTTACCGCCGACAACCACTTCGGCTTCGAAGGCGCGGCCTGGTACTGGCACTTTGTCGACGTGGTCTGGCTGGGCCTGTACGTCGTCGTCTACTGGTTATAATGGCCGCATGACCCGCGGCGGGGCGACCCGCCACGAGAAGCCGTATGCGGGGCAGCCTGCGTACGGCTTTTTTATTAGCGTATGCCGGTCGGGGTGATGTAGCCCAGCTTGTAGCCCAGCAAGATCAGCAGGAACAGGGTGATCGAGAAACCGACCCGCACGGCCAGCGCCTGGACTGTGCGGTTGCTCTTGCCTTTGTCGCGCATCAGGTAGAACAGCGCCGATCCGAGGCTGCCGAGGATCAGGATGAAAGCGATGGCGACGACGATTTTCATGGCGGCAGAGGTTTATCTTTAATGAAGGCCTATTGTAATGCGTATCCGCTTCCGTTTTCGATGGATTCCCTTGATCGCCACGCTGTTGCTGGTGATACTGGGCGTGTCGCTGGGCCAGTGGCAAGACCGGCGCGCCGCGCAAAAACTGGCGCTGGAAGCGAAGCTGAACGCCGGTCATGCGGCCGCGCCGCTGCAGGTCGGAGCGACCAGGCTGGCGCCGGAGGCCGTGGAGTTTCGCAAGGTGACCGTGACCGGCGAATTCGTGCCGGACTGGGTCCTGTACCTGGATAACCGTCCGTACCAGGGCCGTGCCGGGTTTTATGTGCTGATGCCGTTTAAAATAAGCGGCTCGTCGATGCACGTGCTGGTCGAACGCGGCTGGCTGCCGAGAAATACCCAAGACCGTTTGCATTTGCCCGACTACAGCACCCCATCCGGCACCGTGACGATTGAAGGCGTGGCGCGGCTGAATGCCGGTCATGTGATGCAGCTCGGCAGCACGCCGCCTTTGACACCGAAAGCGATCGTGCAAAATGCCGATGTCGGACAAGTGAGCACGGCCAGCGGACTGGCCCTGCAGCCGTTTATCATCGAGCAAACCGGCGCCGTGCCAGCCGGCGAATTGCTGGTGCGCGACTGGCCGGCGCCGTCGCTGGGCGTGGAAAAACACCGTGGTTACGCCTTCCAGTGGTATGCGCTGGCGGTGATGGCCTTTTTATTTTTCGTTTTGACAGGATTTCGACGTGGAACTCAATAAACCGGCAACACCGCAGGATCTGGCGAAACAGCAAAACAGCGGCCGTTTGAAGCTGCTGATGGTGCTCGCCGTCTGCGCCTTTCCGATTGTCGCCTCGTATTTCACTTATTATGTGATCAAGCCTACCGGTCGCAATAATTACGGCGCGCTGATCGATCCCCGCCAGTATCCGATCCCGCCGGCGCTCGGCATCGTCACGCTGGATGGCAAGCCGTCCGGCCTGGACGCCTACCAGGGTAAATGGATCATGTTGCTGAGCGCCCCGTCCGATTGCCAGCAGGCATGCAAGAAGCAATTGTTCGCGATGCAGCAGCTGCGCTTGATGCAAGGCAAGGAAATGGAGCGCCTGGAACGGGTCTGGCTGGTCACCGACGATCAGCCGCTCGACACCATCGTCATGCGCGAATTCGACGGTACCCATATACTGCGCGTGCCGGCCGCGTCGCTGAAGGCGTGGCTGCCGGTCGAGGCGGGCGGCAATAGCGCCGACCATCTGTATATGATCGACCCGCTGGGCAATTTGATGATGCGGTTCCCGAAAGACGCCGACCCCGGCAAGGTCAAGAAAGACATCAGCAAATTACTTAAAGCTTCCGCGATCGGTTAATTTTTCATGCATTTATCTTCATTGGCCCAGCTGGGCCTGACCGGCTTGCTGGTCGCCTTGTTGCCACTCACCTTGGTCTGGGTCTCGTCGGACGCCAACAAATACCGCAAGCTGGTCTGGGTTGCGGTGTTCCTGACCTTCGACCTGATCATGTTCGGCGGCTTTACCCGCCTGTCCGATTCCGGCCTCGGCTGCCCGGACTGGCCCGGTTGCTACGGCCTGGCCAATCCCTTCCTGGCGCATGAACATATCGTCGCCGCCGAAGCGCTGATGCCGGATGGCCCGGTGACGCTGGCCAAGGCATGGATCGAAATGATACACCGCTACGTGGCGATGGCGATCGGCGTGCTGACCGTGGCGATGATGGGGCTGGCCTGGTGGCACTGGCTGAAAAAGCGCCGTCCCGAATTCGCGCCATGGCTGCCGACCGGGGTGTTTTTCTTTATCTGCCTGCAAGGCGCGTTCGGCGCCTGGACCGTGACGCTGAAATTGCAGCCGGTGATCGTCACGATGCACTTGTTGCTGGGGATGGGACTGCTGGCCTTGCTGGCCTGGCTGGGCGGGCGGCAAGATAACGCCATCGCGCCATTGCTGTCGGCCAGCAGCCCGCCGCGGCAAATGCGCGCGATCCGCAACCTGGCGCTGATGTCGGCCGTGCTGTTGCTGATCCAGATCGCGCTGGGCGGCTGGGTCAGCACCAATTATGCGACGCTGGCGTGCACCGATTTCCCGCTGTGCCAGGGTAAAGTCATTCCAGACATGGATTTCGAGCATGGTTTCCACCTGTGGCGCGAACTGGGCAAGACCGCCGCCGGCCACTATTTGCCGTTTTCGGCGCTGGTGGCGGTGCACTGGGTACACCGCAATTTCGCCTTCATCCTGGCGCTCGGCCTCGGCTACACGGCTTACCGCGCGTGGCGCCATGCCGCGCTGCGGCGCACCGCGCGCTGGATCGCCATCGTGCTCGCCGTGCAAGCCTGCACCGGCATCGCGACGATTTACCTGAACTGGCCGCTGGCGATCGCGGTTTTGCATAACGGCGGGGCGGCGCTGCTCGTCTTGTTACTGACCATGTTAAACTACAAGGTCAGGTTTCAACTCGATATAACGCGCAAGACCGCGTCCGACGCCGCATCCACGCAAGTTCCGCCAGTAAAACATCACCAATGACGACCCAGACAGCAACCCGTAAGTCTTCCCCTCGCATCGCCCAGTACTGGGCGCTGACCAAGCCGCGCGTGACGCAGCTGGCGGTATTTTGCGCCGTCATCGGCATGTTCCTCGCCAGCGATGAGTTGCCGGAGTGGCATCTGGTGGTGGCCGCCACGATCGGCATCTGGCTGCTGGCCGGCGCGGCGTTTGCCGTCAATTGCCTGGCCGAACGCGAAATCGATGCGCGCATGGCGCGTACCGCGCGCCGTCCGATGGCGATGGGCGACATCACCGTGATGCAAACCGTGGTGTTCGCCGCCGTCATCGGCGGCGCCGGCATGTGGGTGTTATATACCCTGGTCAATCCGCTGACGATGTGGCTGACCTTCGTCACCTTCGTCGGTTATGCGGTGATCTACACCATGCTGCTGAAACCGGCGACGCCGCAAAACATCGTCATCGGCGGCCTGTCCGGCGCGATGCCGCCGGCGCTGGGCTGGGCCGCCGTCGCCAACGACGTGCCGATGCAGGCGTGGCTGCTGGTCTTGATCATCTTTGTCTGGACCCCGCCGCACTTCTGGGCGCTGGCGCTGTATCGCCGCGACGATTACGCCAAGTCCGGCTTGCCGATGCTGCCCGTCACGCATGGCTTGAAATTCACCCAGTTCCACGTCTGGCTGTATTCGATCGCGCTGGCCGCCACCACCCTGCTGCCGTATGCGGTGCACATGAGCGGCTTGATTTACCTGGTGTCGGCGGTCTTGCTGAACGCGGTATTCCTGTACCATTCGTGGAAAATTTACCGCCATTACACCGACTTGATCGCCCGCAAGGCGTTCGCTTATTCCATCGTCTACCTGTCGCTGCTCTTCGTGGCCCTGCTGGTCGACCATTATTTGCCACTGTGATCCCATGAAAAAACTGCTCTCGCTGTTATGTCTGTCCTTCCTGCTGGCCGCTTGCGGCCAGTCGGCCGCGCCCAAGCTGGAATTCAAGAATACCGACTTGACCGGCCTCGATTACGCGCGCGATTTCGCGCTGACCGACCATACCGGCAAGCCGCGCACGCTGGCCGATTTCAAGGGCAAGCTGGTGGTGATGTTCTTCGGGTACACCCAGTGCCCGGACGTGTGCCCGACCACCATGGTTGAAATGGCGCAAGTGATGAAGCAACTGGGAACGCAGGCCGACCAGGTGCAAGTGCTGTTCGTCACCGTCGATCCGGAGCGCGACACGCAAGCGTTGCTGGCCCAATACGTGCCGGCGTTCGACCAGCGTTTCATCGGCCTGTACGGCGACGCCGCCGCCACCGCCAAGGTGGCCAAGGAATTCAAGGTGTTTTACTCGAAGGTGGAAGGGCCGACAGCGGACAGCTATACCGTCGACCATACCGCCGGCACCTATGTATTCGACCGCAACGGCAAGATTCGTTTGTTCATCCGCAATGGCCAGGAAGTGACTCCTATCGTCCACGACCTTAAACTTCTGCTATCCTAAGCTTAGGCACTCGCCAGTCGAGTGCCTCACTTTATAGCAGAAAGGTCGTACCGCATGGAAAAACGCTTCGAACCTTTCTTCAAACTGGCAGCCGTCATCTTCCTGTTGATCGGCTGTTTTTACGTCTTGCAGCCTTTCCTCGCGGCAATGCTGTTTGCCGCCTGCGTCAGCGTTTCGGTCTGGCCGCTGTATCTCTTCCTGCTGAACCGCCTGAAAGGCCGACGTAACCTGGCTGCCAGCATCATGACGGTGTCGCTGGTGCTGATCATCGTGGTGCCGCTGGTGCTGGTGACATATAACCTGGCCGACAATGTGTCGCGCATCTACGATCAAAGCCGCGCCATCATCGACAGCGGTACGCTGGCGCCGCCAGGCTGGCTGGTCAGTATTCCGCTGGTCGGCGAGTCGATCGACAGTTATCTGCGGCGCCTGATCGGCGACCGCGACGAATTGCTGGAGCTGGCCAAGAACTTGCTGGAACCGGCGCGCCATTTCTTGCTGTCCAGCGGCATCGTGCTGGGCAGCGGCGTGGCGCAAACCAGCCTGGCCGTATTCGTCAGTTTCTTCCTGTTCCGCGACGGAGTAAAACTCAATCAAGTATTGATGACGGGCATGAAACGCGTCATCGGCGACAATGCGCCCGGCGTATTGCTGACCGTCAGCCGCACCGTGCGCGGCGTGATGTATGGCTTGCTCGGTACCGCGCTGGCGCAGGCGCTGGTGGCGGTGCTGGGTTTCCTGATCGCCGGCGTGCCGGCGGTGGCGCTGCTGGGCATCGCCACCTTCATCCTGTCGCTGATACCGGTCGGTCCGCCGCTGGTGTGGGGCGGCGCGGCGATCTGGCTATTTAATCAAGGCCATACCGGCTGGGGCATCTTCATGCTGGTGTGGGGATTGGTGCTGATCAGCGGCGTCGATAACGTGGTGAAACCGTTGCTGATCAGCCGCGGCAGCAGCTTGCCATTCCTGCTGGTGCTGCTGGGCGTGCTGGGCGGGGTGCTGGCGTTCGGTTTTGTCGGCATCTTTATCGGCCCGACCTTGCTGGCGGTGCTGTACAGCCTGCTGCAAACCTGGACCGGCGACTTGCCGCCAGACAATTAACGAGATTTAATCGCGCTGGTCGGGGTCTAAATCGCGTTCGGCTTTTGGAATCACCTTGATCAGCACGATGCGCGGGCCGTTCATCTTTTTGACGACGATATCGAAATCGACGAAGGTGATGCGCTGGCCCTGTTTCGGGATATCGCCCAGCTTGACCATGATCAGGCCGCCGACCGATTCGACGTCTTCCAGTCCCAGTTCCTCGTTTTCGATATCGATGCCGAGGATGCGCTCCAGCGAAAAGATCGGCAGGCTGGCCTTGCCGATCAGGGTGCCGTCGGCTTGCTTGAGCCAGTCGTTTTCATTCAGGCGGAATTCATCGCGGATTTCGCCGACCATCGCGCCAAGCAAATTATCCAGCGTAATAAAACCTTGCGGGCGTTTGCCTTTTTCGCCGATCAGCGCAAAATGCGGCGCGCCGTCGCGGAAGCGGCGGAACAGTTCCAGCGCCGGCGTACGCGCCGAAATGATATCGACCGGCCGCAGGAACGGCAGCATCGAGGTGATCGGCTTGCCCGCTTGCTGCGCGAAAAACAAGTCCTTCAAATGCACCACGCCCAGCACGTCGTCGCCATTCTGGTCGAAATACGGGTAACGGCTGAAGCGGTTGCGCAACACCGTGTTCAAATTCTCTTCCAGCGACTTGTTGGCATGCAAGGCGATCACTTCATTGATCGGGCGCATCAGGTCGGATACCGTCATTTGCTCGAAATCCAGCGATTGCGCCAGGATGTTGCGCTCGTCGCGGGTGAATTTCTCGCCCGGCTGGCTGGTGCGCAAGATCAATTTCAATTCATCGGTCGAATAATGCGAATCGTGGCCGCCCTTGCTGCCCAGGCCGGCCAAGCGCAGCACCCAGTTGGCGCTGGCGTTCAACAGATAGATGGCGGGATACATGGTCCAGTAAAAACCGTACAGCGGCAGCGCGCTCCACAGGCCGACGGCTTCCGGATTGCGGATCGCCATCGATTTCGGCGCCAGTTCGCCGACCACGATGTGTAAAAAGGAAATCACCAGGAAGGCGATCACGAACGACACGCCATGGATCAATTTTTCCGACGTGACGCCGGCCAGCGAAAACAGCGGTTCGAGCAGGCTGGCAAACGCCGGTTCGCCGACCCAGCCGAGGCCCAGCGATGCGAGCGTGATGCCGAGTTGGCAGGCCGACAGATAAGCGTCGAGTTCGCCGTGCACGATACCGAGGATGCGACCGCGCAGGCCTTGGGTTTTAGCGATGGCGCGGACCCGGGTGCGCCTTAAAGTGACGATGCCGAATTCGGCGGCAACGAAGAAACCATTGAGCGCGACCAGGAACAGGGCGAGCAAGACTAACAAGGCATTGTGCATGTTTGCGCAATAGAGATTGGCTGTTAAAACATGCATATTAAACGACGATGGCGGCCAGATCCTAATTTTTGCGCAACGGCGCGCGCCTCGCTCATCGCTTTTTGTGACGCGCAATGCCGGCAATGGCCTGATCCAGCATCCGTTGAGAACACTATTCAGCCGGTTTGTGCTGAAACAAGCCGAACCATGGATAAGGGTACAGACTGGATTTTTTCTGATTTCCTTCTCATTTCACTTGCTTTAATCTCAAATTGAGATAGCATGATCATGCGACTCGTCGCCAACCGTGCTTTGCTTGATTTTTCGGCCAGATATCATGCTGCCGAAGTCGCCCTGCAAACATGGCGCAAGGTGGTGGAGTCGCGCGCGTTTGCCAACTTTTCCGAGTTGCGGTCTACCTTTAATACGGTAGACCGGGTGGGTGCGTTTGATGTCTTCGATATCGGTGGCAACAAATACCGGATTGTTGCGGCAATTCATTTCAATCGACAAATCATGTACATCCGACATGTATTTACACATCAGGAATATGACGCATGGGCGCCGTAGAGACCGATAAGGAACTGCGCGAGATCGGTGGGCATTATCTGGCGCTGCTTGCCAAAGTGCCGTTGCGTCCTATTGCGACCGCAGCGCAATATGATGACGCGGTGGCCGTATTGAACCGTTTGCTCGACGCCGGCGCCGCCGATGAGAGCCATGCGCTGGCCGACCTGGCCGCGGTACTCGGCATATTGATCGCCGATTACGACGACCTGCATTTCCGGCGTCATGCCGGCACGCCGGTTGATGCCTTGCGATTCCTGATGGAGCAACATCGTTTGTCGCAAGCCGACTTGCCCGAAGTCGGCAGCCAGGGCGTGGTGTCTGAAATCCTGAATGGCAAGCGCAGCTTGAATGCGCGCCAGATCAAGGCGCTGGTCCAGCGATTCAAGGTCAGCGGCGCGCTGTTTTTATAAGCCGTCCTTGCCGTTGACGGCAAATTCTCCCTGGTGCACCGCCGACAGGATCGCTTCGATCGCCGGATGGGTGATCTTGCGCTCGTTGGAAATGACGTAAAACTGTTCGCGCAATTCCGCCACGTTGCCGACCAATACCGCGTTGAATTGTTCCTTGATTTCCTGCTCCAGTGCCGCCGGCGCGAAAAACAGGCCCAGCCCGTTCCGGCCAAACGTATTCAGCATCGCATTGTCTTCGAATTCCCCGACCACGTCCGGCCGCACGCCATGTTGCACCAGCCATTCGTCGATGCGGCCGCGCAAGGCGTTGTTGCGAGTCGGCAGCAGCAGCGGGGCGCCGGTCAGGCTGGCGGGAAAGCCATCCCGGTATAACTCGGCCAGTTGCTGGACGCCGAACAGTTTCATCGCGCTTTCGCCCAGTAAATGGCTGAACACGCGCAGGCTGGCGCCGGCAGGCACCGGCCGGTCGGTCAGTACCACGTCGAGCTTGTGCAAGGCCAGGTCGGCCAGCAGCGCCTCGAATTCGTTTTCCAGGCATACCAGCTTGACCGGTATTTTCAGGCGGCGGGTGGCTTCCAGCAAGCGGTAGGCGATCAGTTTCGGCAGCGAGTCGGAAATGCCGACCGTCAGCCGCATTTTTTCGGCGTCGGTATCGTCCAGCGCTTCTTGCATCTGTTCGCCGAGCAAGAAGATGCGGTCGGCGTAACCCAGCGCCAGCCGGCCGGCCTCGGTCGGCACCAGCCGCCGTCCCTGCGGCGCCAGCAGCGATTTGCCGATCGATTGTTCCAGCAGTGCAAGCTGGGCGCTGATGGTTTGCACCGCCAGTCCGAGGCGCTCGGCCGCGCGGGTGACGCCGCCTTCCTTGGCGACGACCCAAAAGAAGTAAAGATGACGAAAGTTGATGCCGGTAGTTTTCATGGTAGCGACGGTCTGAATTTTATATCTTCGTTTTTTTCGAAGTAATACTTCTATTATCTTCTATTTTTAAGCAGTTGGATGTTGTTTACACTGGATGTCATTCGCTTCACAACACAAAAGGAAAAATTGATGAAACATTTCAGAGTGTCATTCCTTGTGACATTTATCTGCCTGGCGATCTCTGCCTGGTGGGGCTATACGCACGGTGGCGTGTCGGCGATGTTTTCAGCGCTTGGCATCGCGATCATTCTGGGCGTGATGGAAGTTTCCTTATCGTTCGATAACGCTGTCGTGAATGCGTCGGTGTTAAAGACCTGGGATAAATTCTGGCAAAGCCTGTTCCTTGGCGTCGGCATCATTATCGCGGTATTCGGCATGCGTTTGTTATTCCCGTTGGTGATTGTTGCGCAAGCGGCCGACCTGGGTTTGCTGGAAGTGTGGAACCTGGCGCTGAACGATCCGAACGCCTATTCGACCCACTTGACCAACCACCACGCGGAAGTGGCGGCCTTCGGCGGTATTTTCCTGCTGCTGGTGTTCCTGAACTTCTTGCTGGATGCTGAAAAACAAACCCACTGGCTGGGCCGCATCGAAGAAAAGCTGGGCGCGCTGGGCAAGGTGTCGTCGATCTCGGTGATGATCGCGCTGGGTACCCTGATGGCCAGCCTGAGCATGATCGAAGAAGGCCAGAAGCTGGTGGTGCTGACGGCGGGCCTGTGGGGTGTGCTGACCTATGTCGGCGTCGACGTGATCAGCGGTTTGCTGGAAAACGGCGAACAGGGCAGCAATGTCGGCGACCTGGTGAAACGCGGCGGCATCGGCGGTTTCCTGTACCTGGAAGTACTGGATGCATCATTCTCGTTCGACGGCGTGATCGGCGCGTTTGCGATTACCAAGGACGTCGTGATCATCATGCTGGGCCTGGCGATCGGTGCCATGTTCGTGCGTTCTATGACGGTGTTTTTGGTGCGCAAGGGTACTTTGGACGAGTTCGTCTACCTGGAGCACGGCGCCCATTATGCGATCGGTATCCTGGCCTTGATCATGTTGGCCAGCATGAAGTACCACGTGCCGGAAGTGTTTACCGGCTTGATCGGGGTGGCGTTCATCTTCGCTTCGCTGTGGTCTTCGGTCAAGCATAAACGCAAGCAGGCCGCGCTCGAAGGGGCGCCGGCTTAAGAAGGGAAAACGCGGCAAACGCAGGACACCCGTTTGTCAGCGTCGTGCAGCAAGCGTCAGCGCCGCCCTGGGGAGTCAGGGCGGCGCCAGGCGCCAGGTGTAGCAAGACCATTTCATTTATTATCAGGAGAGACACATCATGGCAATCAATCTGCAAAAAGGCGGCAACGTTAATCTGAGCAAGGAAGCACCAGGCTTGTCGAAAATGACCGTCGGCCTCGGCTGGGACGCCCGCGTCACCGATGGCGCCGCGTTCGACATCGATGGCAGCGTGTTTTTGTTGAAGGCCGATGGCAAGGTGCGCGCCGACCTCGATATGATTTTCTATAACAACCTGAAATCGTCCGACGGGTCGGTGACGCACTCGGGCGACAACCGCACCGGCGCCGGCGATGGCGACGATGAAACCGTGACCGTCGACCTGAGCCAGGTACCGGCCGACGTCGACAAGATCGCCGTCTGCGTGACGATCCACGACGCCGAAGCGCGCCGGCAAAACTTTGGCATGGTATCGAAGGCCTATGTGCGCTGCATCAACGCCAATGGAAATACCGAGATCGCCCGCTTCGATTTGTCGGAAGATGGTTCCGCCGAAACCGCGATGGTGTTCGGGGAAATCTACCGCAATGGCGGCGATTGGAAGTTCAAGGCCATCGGCCAGGGTTACAAGGGCGGCCTGGGGCCACTCGCCGCATCGTTCGGCGTCGGCGTGTAATCGAGCAACTGAGTTCGACGTTTCATCGACCATCAATACGATAAGGAGTAGTTCAATGCCGGTGTTTAGCGTGACAGGAGAAGTCGATCCGTTTTTGCATGTGTCGCTGGGTAAAGGCGAAAAGATTTATTGCGAATCGGATGCGATGGTGATGATGGAAGCGAACCTGGATTTGAAGGGCAAGATGACTGGCGGCATCGGCAGCGCCATCATGCGCCGCTTCGCCAACGGCGAGTCGTTCTTCCAGCAGCATATCGAGGCGGTGCGCGGCGATGGCGATTGCCTGCTGTCGCCAACCTTGCCGGGCGCGATGCGCATCGTCGATGTCGGCGCGACGCAATACATGATCAGCGACGGCGCGTTCGTCGCCGCCATGTCCAGCGTCGATTTGAAGGTGCGCACGCAAAGCCTGGGCAATGCGCTGTTCGCCCAGAGCGGTGGATTCTTCATCACGGAAACGGCCGGCAGCGGCCAGGTCGCGGTGTCCGGTTTCGGTTCCATGGCGGAAATCGAAGTGACGCCCGGCAAAGAAGTGGTGATCGATAATTCGCACGTGGTGTGCTGGGACAGCCGTTTGCAATACGAGATTTCCATTACGACCGGCACCAGCGGCGGTTTCCTGGGCAATTTGATCAATAGCCAGACCAGCGGCGAAGGCATGGTGCTGAAATTCAAGGGGCAGGGCAAGGTACTGGTGTGCTCGCGCAACCGGGCCGCCTTCCTCAGCTGGACCCAAAGCAAGCCGGCGTAATCCACACACACAAAGGAGTTGATATGTCAGTTAATTTATCCAAAGGCCAGAAAATATCGCTGGACAAAGAAGCCGGTTCCGCGCTGAGCAAGATCACCATGGGACTGGGCTGGGATTCGGTCAAGACCAAGGGCTTTCTCGGTTTCGGTTCGAAAACCCAGGAAATCGACCTGGATGCATCGTGCGTGCTGTTCGACGACAATAACAAGCCGGCCGACATCGTCTGGTTCCGCCAGCTGAAAAGCCGCGACGGCAGTATCGTGCATACCGGCGACAACCGCACCGGCGCCGGCGATGGCGACGACGAACAAATCAATGTCGACCTGGCGCGCGTGCCGGCGCATGTCAAAAGCCTGGTATTCACGGTCAACAGCTTTACCGGCCAGAATTTTTCGCAAATCGAAAACGCGTATTGCCGCATCGTTAATGCCGGCAATCAGCAGGAAATCGCGCGTTTCAATTTGTCGGTGCAAGGCGGCCATACGGCGCAAATCATGGCCAAGCTGTACCGCCATAACGGCGAGTGGAAAATGCACGCGATCGGCGAAAACGGCAATGGCCGCACCTTCGACGATCTGCTGCCGCAAATGAGCGTGCATCTGTAACGAGCAGTACCGCGGCGCAGCGGGGGCGGACCGGAGACCGCCCCGGTTGCGCCGCACTTCATGGCCCCCTCTGAGCTGCGCGCGGTCCATGCGCGGGATTTGAAACTTTCCTTTTTGAAATCTTGTTGTTATATACTCAAACGCCATGTTGATGATGAGTGAGTATTCATGTTTTTATCCAAATCGATCAAGTTATTCCTGTTCAGCCTGCTGCTAGCGGGCAGCGTATCGGCGCAAGCACAAACGAATTTCTTGAAAGCCCGGCATGAGCAGGCTTTGTCGATGGCGCAAGGCATGGCAAAAAATGCCCAGGGCAATGACGACAAGGCGGCGCTGCTGGACATTCAAGCGTCCGCGCTCGATTCGCTGGGGCAGTCGGCCCAGGCATTGAAGCTGGCCGACCAGGCGCTGGGCCTGGCTTCTGCGGAACAAAAAGAATCGTCCATCGTCACCAAGTCAGCCATCCTGTTCAGCCTCGGGCGCGCGCGCGAAGCGCTGTTGCTGCTGACGCCCGTGCTGAATGGCGCGCGCCAGGCGGCGGCAACCGTGCCGGCGGCCGAGCGCGCCGCGACACTGGCCGGTTATTTGCCCGGTTTCACGGTGGCGGTGTTTGCGTCGGTCGAGCTGGAAAACTGGAAAGATGCGCTGGCTTACCTGGCCGATGCCGAAAGCCCTCCCGAAGATCCGGATTTCTATCCATACCGTTCGCTGCTTTACCGCTACATCATGGCGCGCGCCAACGATGTCGCGCTGGCTAATCCTGCATTGGAAAAGCGCGCCGCCGATGACGCTCAAAATAAGCAGTCTCATTATGGCGCCTTGCTGCGCATGTGGCAGGGCGACGATACCGCGCCGGAGATTGCCCGGCTGCTGGCGGAAAAAAGCGGCGATGAACAGCAGGATGCGTTTGCCGAAAGCCTGTTTTATACCGGCGCGTATGCCAGATATGTCAAACACGATTCCGTGTCAGCCCGGCGCTCGCTGCAGAAATTGAATCAGCTGGCGCCGTATGGCAGCGTCGAATGGGTTCACGCGCGACGCGTGCTCAATTGACGACGCTTGATCAGGGTTGGCTGACCTTGAGCGTGACCTTGTAATCCGGCTCCGGTCCATGCAAGGCCGGCGGCGTGGCGGGCTCGGCGCCGACCAGCGTCAGCACCAGGTTGGCCCGGCTGACCGTCGGCGAACCGCCCGGCATCGAATCCGACAAGACCAGCGCCGCTGCGCCGTCTTTATTCGTCAGCGTCAAGCTGTAGCTGACATAGCCCTCCCACACGCAGACCGCGCCGACCTTGCAGCGGCTGTCGTTGATACGGTCCAGTTTCAAGGTCTCGCCGGAGGCGAGCGCGACGCTTTGGCCGACCGTCAGCACATAGGTGCCGCCGCGCGCCGTTGGCGCGGCAGTCTCGCTGCTGCTGTTGGTCGTTGCCGCTCCACAAGCGCTGAGCAAACCCAGGCTGGCCAGCAGCGTGAAGGTGATGTTGCGGCAGGTGTTCATGTGCTTCCTTCATCGGTGAACATCAGGTCAGTGCGGCAAGGATATCAAATTGACGCTGTCGGTGGCGCGCAAACAAAAGACGTGGTTGTTGCCGATACTGCGTAAAATGGCTGCTTTGAAATATTCAGGACAGAAATCATGAAAAAAACCGACCTGGCGAAAAGCGATGCCAAAAAATTGATGGGCAAGATGCATGTCCCTGGCACCGGCGCATTCGGTAAGGAAGCGGTCGTTATCGACCGTCGCGAACAGCGCAAGCGCGACCAGGCGCTGGGCCTGGTACCGTTCGCCGTCAAATTGAATGGCGACCTGGTGTTGCAATTACAAACGCTGGCAAAGGAGCGCGGTGCCGAATTGAATGAAGTCGTCGCCGACGTATTGACCAAGGGCCTGGCCGCCTGATCGTTTGCCCGTCACGGTGACGGCATCAGCCGCCCGGTCCGCATGAACTGAGCGGCTGTGCGCTCAGCGTGGACCTGTTCTTGCGAGGGCAAGTCCCGGCGCGGAGACAATATGGCGAACCACGTACATGCGAGAATGGTGTCGTCAAATCGCGCGCCAGCCATCAGATCAGCGACCAGGGATCGTTCGACGTCGTGGAGCTTGAGAACTGCGCCTGCAACTGTTGTGTTTGAATTAATTGTGAAAGCATTCCTAATATCAAGTCCAATTCTTGCTTAAGATTGCTGATATCCGATGGCGATGAGTCGGAAGGCGTGCCTGCGGTAGCAGGGTCCGGGAATGCTGCGGTGGGAGTGGCGTAGGAAGAGGGAAGCATGGTAACTCCTTGAAAGAGGGGAAGGGCTTTGATCTTGAGGCTGTTCCATGAGTGGTGCGATGGGACTGATTGTTCCCGGAAAATTCTTGATATTGGTGTATCCAAGGCCGATTCTTGCGGCTGCAAGTTGAATGCAGCGCAAGAAGTGACGATCAGCTAAATCCCGCGTGGGCCATCAGACTTGCCACGGGTTATACGGCGGAGTCGTGGCGCCGGGATCCGCCTGCGCTTCATGCTTCTTTTTGTTTATTTTTAAAAACATTTCCAATTTCGAGCTTAATTCTTGCAAAGGATCTTTAATATCCGATGAGCCGGAAGGCGGCGCCGCGGCGGCTGCTGCAGCCGCACCGCTTGAGTGAGCTGCTGGGCCGGGGACTGCGGCGGTGAAGGTCGAGATGGAAGAGATAGACATGCAAACTCCTGGCAAGGTTGGGGGAAGGGCTGGTGAGGCGTATCCATCAGTGGTGGAGGTGGAGTAATTGTTCCAAATAAAGTCTTGCTATGTATGCGCGGGTCGGCCTGCTGTTGCGGGAGTCAGTCCCGCCGTGAGCCGGTAGCGCGAGCGAAGCCAAGCCCGGCTGCGCAGCGGAGCGCAAGGGGCGAAACGTGCGCGTATCGAAATCGCGCATCGAGGTATAAGAAGCTGTTGCCGAGCAGGGAAAGCGTTCAGCAAGCCGAGCAGCGCTGATCGGTCACGGGGGATGTCGCAGACATCCCGTGACAGCGTATGCAGGAGGGTGTTGCAGCGGGCGGCCAAGACGGGCCGCCGCTATTCGATGGTGCGGCCGGCCAATTAAATATAGGCAGCCAGCGCACCCTTCATTTTTTTCAGCGCCGCCGTTTCAATCTGGCGGATGCGCTCGGCCGAGACGCCGAACTCGTTGGCCAGCGTGTGCAAGGTGGCGCCGGAGCCGTCGTCGTTGGCCAGCCAGCGGGCTTCGACGATGCGGCGCGAACGCACATCGAGTTTGCCCAGCGCCGTTTCCAGGCCTTCCGATTGCAAACGCGTCACTTGTTCCGCTTCCAATACCTTGGTCGGCTCGCTTTGTTCCGACGACAGGTAGGCGATCGGCGAAAACTTGTCGTCTTCATCGTCGGTCGGCGATTCCAGTGCAATGTCGCGGCCGCTCAAACGGGTTTCCATCTCGATCACTTCTTCGCGCTTAACGTCCAGCAACTTGGCCAGCGCATCGATCTGGGTTGGCGTCATCGCGTCCAGGCCTTGCTTGTGGCTGCGCAGGTTGAAGAACAGCTTGCGCTGTGCCTTGGTGGTCGCTACTTTGACCAGGCGCCAGTTCTTCAAGATGTATTCATGCATCTCGGCCTTGACCCAGTGCATCGCGTACGATACCAGGCGCACGCCTTGGTCAGGATCGAAACGTTTCACGGCTTTCATCAAGCCGATATTGCCTTCCTGGATCAGGTCGGCGTGTGGCAAGCCATAACCGAGGTAACCGCGGGCGATCGACACCACCAGGCGCAAGTGCGACAGCACCAGTTCTTGCGCGGCGGCCAGGTCGTTCTTTTCACGCAGGCGAGTCGCCAGGGAAACTTCTTCGTCATGGGTCAGCATAGGTAAACGATTCACAGCCGAGATATAGGCGTCGAGATTCCCCAGGTTGCCGGTGAATCCCAAGCCCAGCGCATTACTTTTGGTCGGAACCAATGCGGACGGTGCGGACATCATAGTCATGTTTATTCCTCGCTTAATAGTCTTGCTTTTGTTCCAATGTGCCATGCAGGCCAGCCAGGAACACGGACTGTTACGGTTTGTTACCGTGTCTATCTTGTTGCGGGCAGAAGCGTGTCTGACAAAATTCCCATGGCATCGTTGCATCGCCTGACCCTGGAATGTTCTCAGGCACTCCAGGCAGCATCTGGTACTTTGTTGCCTGATTGCATATTCTGCATCAATGAACCATATATTAGCACTCTCTGATGGAGAGTGCCAATCGCCTGATTCAATGGCTCCGATAGCTTAAATACTATGGGATAATCATACTCAATGGCTTAGACCAAAATCAGGTTCAGCTAGATATTTGAATAACTTTTGAGCTGGATCAAACAAGAGTGGTTTTAACGTCTTGAAAGTTCAGGGTGGTCCAGCTTGTCGTGATTCTTCTGTACTGTGACGAACAAAGTCTAGGGGAGTTTACTGAAGGGTAACTTAAGTAATGCAAGACACGGCCAAGGGCCGCGTCCAGATCGGGAGACGTTCCTGAGCGTCTGGCAAAACGCTCAGGGCAAGGCAATGCAACACCGCCATCGGCGTTTTGCCTGGCGCGTTTAATTCAGGCGCGCCAGGTGGCGCTGTACATACAAGACGGCGCCAATCAAGCCGAGCCCGGCGCTCAGCGCCAGCAAGCCGGCCATCGGCAATGGCGCCAGCGGCACCAGCTGGAATTCCGACGCGTACAGCCGGGCGAACTCGGCAATCGCAGTATTCAGCGGCCGCAGCGCCAGCGCCACCGCGCCCAGCGCCACGCCGCCGGCGCACAGCCCCAGCAAGGCGCCGGTGTAATAAAACGGCCGGTGGATGAAGGTGTCGGTCGCGCCGATCAATTTCGACACGCTGATTTCATCGCGCTGCGTCATCACTTGCAGGCGGATGGTGTTGAATACCACCGCGATTACCGCCGCGCCCAAGGTGATTGCGAGCAACAGCAACAACAGCCGCAAGATGCCCAGCAAGGCCGCCAGCCGCTTGACCCAGGCGGAATCGACTTGCACCGATTCCACGCCCGGCAAGGCGCGCAATTGTTCGGCGATGATATCGATGTCCGCCGCTTCGGCCGCATTCTTGAATGCATCCAGTTTCAAGACATAGCTGTCGGGTAAAGGATTGTCGCCCAGCGTGGTCAGCACGTCGGCCAGGCCATTCTTGCTTTTCAGCGCATCGAGCGCCTGTTCGCGCGGGATGAAGACGATCTTGGCCTTGTTGTCGTGCACGATCGTTTTCAGTTGCGCTTGCATGCCGACGGCTTGTTCGCGCGGCAAGTTGATTTTGAGGAAGACACTTACTTCCGGATCGACCGACAATTGCTCCGACATCGGCCGCACATTGTTGAGCAGCGTCAAGCCGGCGAACGGCAGCGCCAATGCGATGGCAACCACGAAAATGTTCAGGATGAAGCCGCCTGGCGACTTGCGCAAATGAATCAGCGCCGAGCCGAGCGCAAAACGATGTTGCCTGAGCCAGCCGATCATGCTGTTTCTCCCGTCACCAGTTGGCCTTGTTTCAAGTGCAAGACGCGTGTCGCGCCTTGCAGTATGTGTTCATCGTGGGTCGAAATCAGGCAGGTCACGCCGACCGAGTGGAACGCCTTCAACGCATCGAGCACCTTGTCGGCGCTTTCGCGGTCCAGGCTGGCGGTCGGTTCGTCGGCCAGGATGATTTGCGGACGGTTGACGATGGCGCGCGCAATCGCCACGCGCTGCTGCTCGCCGCCGGACAAGGCCAGCGGACGCGACAGTGCGCGTTCCAGCAAGCCCACTTTGTCGAGTGCGGCGCGGGCGCGTTGCTCGGCTTGCGCCTTGTGCGCGCCGACTACCAGCAGCGGCAGCATGACGTTGGCCAGGATCGAGCGGTCGGTCAATAAACGCTGTTGCTGGAAAATCAAACCCATGTTGCGGCGCAGGAAAGGCACGCCGGCCGGCTTGATCTTGCCGATGTCTTGCCCGTTGACGATCAGGCTGCCGGAAGTCGGCCGTTCCATCGCGGCGATCATTTTCAACAAGGTCGATTTGCCGGCGCCGGACGGGCCGGCCAAAAATACCAGCTCGCCCTTGGCGATGGTCAGGGAAATGTCGCGCAGCGCTACCGCATCGGAGGAATATTGCTTGGAGACGTGCTGAAATTCGATCATGGTGGCCTTATCCGAGCAGCGCTTCGACAAATTCGGCAGCCACGAACGGCTGCAAGTCCTCAATCTTTTCACCGATGCCGATGAAATACACCGGCACTGGCCGCACGCGGGCGATTGCCGCCAGCACACCGCCCTTGGCGGTGCCGTCCAGCTTGGTGATCACCAGGCCGCTCAAGGTCAGCGCGTCGTCGAAAGCCTTGACCTGGGCCAGCGCGTTCTGGCCGGTATTGCCGTCGATCACCAACAAGGTTTCATGCGGCGCGCCTTCCAGGCCCTTGCCGATCACGCGTTTAATCTTTTTCAATTCTTCCATCAGGTGCAACTGGGTCGGCAAGCGGCCGGCCGTGTCGACCATCACCACATCGATGCCGCGCGCCTTGGCCGATTGCACCGAGTCGTATGCGACGGCGGCCGGATCGCCGGACTCCTGCGAAATGACGGTGATGTTGTTGCGTTCGCCCCAGACCATCAATTGCTCGCGGGCGGCGGCGCGGAAGGTGTCGCCGGCGGCCAGCAACACCGATTGATTGTGGGTTTGCAAGTGTTTCGCCAATTTGCCGATGGTGGTGGTCTTGCCTGCGCCGTTGACGCCGGAAATCATCATCACCAGCGGTTTGTGGCGCCCCAGCTCGAACGGCCGCTGAAGCGGGGTCAGCAAATCGATCAGCAAGACTTTCAGCGCGGCCTTGACGGCGTCGGCATCGAGCAATTTGTCTTCCTTGACCTTTTTCTTGAGCGCCGTCAGCAGGTAATCGGTGGCGTCCATGCCGGCGTCGGCCATCAGCAGCGCCGCTTCCAGCTCGTCATACAAGTCGTCGTCGATCTTGGCGCCGACAAACAGCACGCTCAGCGTCGATGAGGTTTTCGACAAACCGGCCTTCAGGCGCGACATCCACGATTGTTTCTTTTCGCCGTCGCTGGCGAGCGGCGTATGAGCGACTGCAGGGATTGCTGGCGTCGCCGGCGGGGCGGAAACCGGGGTGGGGGGAGGTGCCAGCGGCGCGATGGTTTCGGCGGGTTGCGGCGCAACGGCAGGAGCGGCAGTTTTTTTCTTGAAGAAACTAAACATGGATGTGTGGTTGAGGGCGCTTCAAGCATATGCCCGGTAACACCGGACACGAGGGATCAGATGGTGGCTATTTTACCAGAGCGCGCCGGCCGCTTCAGCTATCCCTGCTTGAATGGCAACATTGTGCGGGCTGGCGCTGCATCAGCGATCGGCATGACTACCGCTTTGCCAGTCGTAATGCCGATGTGAAAAACAGTTGAATCCGTTTCGGGTATTGCCTGCGTATAAGTTCTGCACAGGAGTGGTTTCAGCAAATTGACATGAATCAATAATTGTTTGACTATTCCTTAGGCAATATTTGTCCTGAAAACAACTTTTTCGGCGGTCTCATGAAGATAGCAGTCGTAGGTGCGGGAATTTCAGGCTTGTCATGCGCCTACCAGCTGGCCCAGGCCGGACAGGACGTGACCTTGTTCGAGGCTGGCGATTATTTCGGCGGCCACAGCCATACCGTCGATGTCAGCCTTGATGGCGTGACGCATGGCGTCGATACCGGTTTTTTAGTATTCAATCACGCCACCTACCCGAACCTGGTCGAGCTGTTCGAGCGCTTGCAGGTGGAAACGGCCGACAGCGACATGTCGTTCTCGGTCAAGATGCCGCTGGGCGGACGCACGCTGGAATGGGCCGGCGCCAACCTGGACACGGTGTTCGCGCAGCGCCGTAACCTGCTCAGTCCGCAATTCTTGCGGATGTTGTCCGACATCATGCGCTTCAACCGCCAGGCCAGTGCCCTGGCTGTCAGCGGGGACATGCCGCAGACATCGCTGGGTGACTTCCTCGATGCCCATGCGTATGGGCAGCAATTCCGCCACTGGTATTTATTACCGATGGCGGCCTGCATCTGGTCTTGCCCATCGGATCAAATGCTGGCCTTTCCGATCACGACCTTCCTCCGCTTTTGCCATAACCACGGCTTGCTGCAAGTCAATGACCGGCCGCAGTGGCGCACGGTGCGCGGCGGCTCGCGCCAGTACGTCCAGAAATTGCTGGCCGGCATACCGCAGCAGCGCCTGCATTGCCCGGTGCTGTCGGTGCGCCGCCACAGCCACGGCGGGGCGCGCATGATCCAATTGGAAACGGCGGCCGGCATCGAGCATGTCGACCATGTGGTGATGGCCAGCCATAGCGACCAGTCGCTGGCCCTGCTGGCCGATGTGCGCGACGATGAGCGGGCGGTATTGTCGGCCGTGCGCTACCAGCAAAACCGTGCCGTGCTGCACAGCGACGCGACATGCCTGCCGGCCAGCCGCAAGGCGTGGTCGGCCTGGAATTACCAGGGCGGTCCGTCCGTCAATGGCGTCACGCCGCAAGTGTGCGTGCATTACCTGATTAATATGTTGCAGCCGGTACCGTTCAGCACGCCGGTGATCGTATCGCTGAATCCGATCGATGAACCGGACCCGGCCCGTGTCATCGACGAATTTTCATACGCTCACCCCGTGTTCGATGGCCCGGCCATCGCCGCCCAAGGCCAGCTGGCCACCTTGCAGGGCCGGCAACACACCTGGTTCGCCGGCGCCTGGACCGGTTACGGTTTCCATGAAGACGGCTTGAAGTCCGGCCTGGCCGTGGCTGCCGCGTTGAACGGCCTGGCCGCGCTGAGCCATGCGGCCTGAACCCTTCTTGTCTGCACTGAATACGCCGCAACTGTGCCTGGGGCAGGTGCGCCATACGCGGCTGCAGCCGCGCCGCCACGCTTTCAGCTACGGTATCTATTATTTGCGCTTGCCGCTGCGCAGCATGGGCGATGCCGGTTTTACGTCGCGCCTGCTGTCGCGCAACCGCTGGAATCTGCTGTCGTTCCGCGACAGCGACCATGGCGACGGCCAGCAGCCGCTGCTGGCCTGGATCGATGGCTTGCTGCGGCAACATGGGGTGCTCGATGCCGATGGCGAAATCTGGCTGCAAACCATGCCGCGCGTGCTGGGTTATGTCTTTAATCCAATCAGTTTCTGGTTTTGCCATCGGCGCGACGGCAGTTTGCGGGCCGTGTTGTGCGACGTGCGCAATACCTTTGGCGAACGGCATATGTATTTGCTGGAAACCGGCGCCGCGATTCCTTATGGCAGCGAACTGAGCGCCAAGAAAATATTCCATGTGTCGCCGTTTTGCCGCGTCGAAGGCGCTTACCGCTTCCGCTTCCTGCGCAGCCAGCGTGCACAGGAGCGCCATCTGGCGTGTATCGATTACGACGACGCCCGTGGACCGCTGTTAAAAACCAGCTTGTCCGGCCAGGCCCATGCCATCAGCGACCTGGCGCTGGCCGGTGCCTTCCTGGCGCATCCTTTGATGAGCTTCGGCGTGGTCTTCAAGATTCATTGGCAAGCGTTGCGCCTGTGGCTGCGCCGCGTGCCGTTCTTTAGCAAACCCGTTCCGCCCCAACAAGAGGTGTCCCGATGAATGTCAAATCCCTGTCCAGCCAGTCGACGCTGCTGCCGTTGGCGCGCAGCAGTGGCGGTTTTTCCTACGATAGCGCGCGGCTGCCGGCGCCGGCCCGTTTGATCTTGAATATGCTGCCGGGGCTGAAACATGGCGCCTTGCGCCTGATCATGCCGGACGGCACCATCATGCACTACGGCGACAATTCGCAGCCCATCGTGCTCGACCTGATCAACTGGAATCTGTGCGGCGCGGTGCTGCGCTCGGGCGATATCGGCTTTGCCGAAACCTTTATCACCGGCGACTGGAAAACCGATAATCTGCCAGGCTTGATAGAATTGCTGATACGCAACCGTTCGGAAATCGAAGCGCTGATTTATGGCAGCTGGTGGGGGCGTCTGGTGTACCGGCTCAAGCATTTGCTCAACCGCAATTCGCGTGCCGGCAGCAAAAAGAATATCCACGCCCACTACGATATCGGCAATGCCTTTTACCAGTTGTGGCTGGATCCGTCGATGACCTATTCCAGCGCCTTGTTCAGCGCCGGCGGCGCTGGGCAAGACCTGGAGCAGGGGCAACTGGCGAAATACCGCCGCATCCTGGCCCAGCTGCGGATCGCCGATGGCGCCAGGGTACTGGAAATCGGTTGCGGCTGGGGCGGCTTTGCCGAAACCGCCGCGCGCGACCAGGGCGCCCATGTGACGGGATTGACGCTGTCTACCGAGCAACTCGGATATGCGCGGCAACGTTTGGCCGACGCCGGCCTGGCCGATCACGCCGATTTGCAACTGTGCGATTACCGCGACAGCGCCGGCCAGTACGACGCCATCGCGTCGATTGAAATGTTCGAGGCGGTCGGCCAGAGTTACTGGCCCAGCTATTTTGCCTGCGTCGCGCGCAACCTGAAGCCGGGCGGCCGGGCCTGCATCCAGACGATTGTCATCGACGATGCCTTGTTTGACCGGTATAGCAAGAGTACCGATTTCATCCAGCAATACATCTTTCCGGGTGGCATGCTGCCATCGCCATCGGCATTCCGCCGCTGCGCCACTGAACATGGTTTGATCGTGGCCGATGAATTCTGTTTCGGTCTCGATTACGCGGAAACGCTGCGCCAATGGCGTGTCACGTTTGGTGTGCAGCGGCTGGCCCTGGAACAACAGGGCTTCGACGGCCGCTTCTTGCTGACCTGGGAGTTTTACCTGGCGTATTGCGAAGCTGCCTTCATGGCCGGCAATACCGATGTGATGCAATTTACGCTGATCAAAAGCTGAGGCCGCGATGGCGCCGACCATTTTGTCCCGACTGCGGCAAGGCATGTGTGGCCTGCTGTTACGTACCTTGCTGGCCATGCCCGCGCTGGCGGGCGCGGCGCCAGCCTATGTCGAGCAGGAAGTGCCGCAGGCGCGACTGGCGGGGCAGGGCAGTTTTACGTGGTTAGGCTTGACCATTTATCAGGCGCAACTGTGGGTCGGCCCGCAAGGCTACCGCGATGCCGCGCCGGATGCGGCGCCGTTCGTGCTCGACTTGCGCTATGCGCGTGCGCTGAATGGCCAGAAAATTGCCGAGGCAAGCTACGATCAAATGAAAAAGATCGGCGCCGGCAGCGAGGCCCAGCGCCAGCAATGGCTGGCCAGCATGCAACGCATCTTTCCCGATGTGACAGAAGGCCAGAATATTGCCGGTGTGCAATTGGCGGGCGGCGGCGCCCGTTTTTATCTGGATGGCGCGCGATTGGCGGACGTGCCGGACCCGGCCTTCGCCCGGGCATTTTTTGCGATCTGGCTGGCGCCGCACAGCACCGCGCCCAAGTTGCGCAGCGCCTTGCTGCTGGACGCGGCGCCGCGGCCGTGAGCAGCATGGCCGGGCTATCGTTCCGGGCGCTGCTGGCCTACGGCTGTTTCGGCTTGCCGCTGGCGATGGTCGCGTTGCCGATCTATGTGTATGTACCGCAATTTTATGCCGCGAACAGCGGCCTCGGACTGGCCGCCATCGGCGCCGTGTTGCTGGCCGCGCGCCTGCTGGCCGCCTGTATCGACCCGGCGCTGGGCTGGTGGATGGCGCGCGGCCAGCGTCCTGATTCCCTGTATGTGATGGTGTCGATGCCGTTGCTGTTGCTGGGCTTTGGCGCGCTGTTCCACCCGCCGCCGCTGGCATGGCTGGCAAGCATGGCCTGGTTCCTGCTTTCGCTGCTGCTGGTGTATGGCGGTTTTGGATTGGCCACGATTGCCCATCAAAGTTGGGGCGCAGCCTTGAGCGGCGACATCGCCCAGCGTTCGCGCGTGACCGCCGTCCGCGAGGGTTGCGGCTTGCTGGGCGTGTTGCTGGCGGCGGCGTTGACCGGCAGCCTCGGCTACGACGTGTTGTCGCTGGTATTTGGCAGCGCCTTGTTATGTTCAGGCGCCTTGCTGCTGTCGCGGGCGCCGCGTCCGCTCGCCACTGTTGCCGCGCGGCCATTGCTGAGGCTGGACGATGTGCTGGCGCCGTTTCACAACCGGCGCTTCCGCGCGCTGTTCGGCGTGCTGCTGGTCAATGGCGTGGCGGCGGCGATACCGGCCACGCTATTCCTGTTCTTTGTCGAAGACCGTTTGCGGCTCGGCCATGACGCCGGCCTGTTCCTGATCCTCTATTTCAGCGCCGCCGCCATGTCGATGCCGCTGTGGGTGGTCATGGCGCGCCGTTTTGGCGAAGCGCGCGCGTGGCTGGCCGCGATGTTGCTGTCGGCGCTGATATTTGTGTGGGCTTACGCACTGGGCGCCGGCGCGGCGCTCGGTTTTGGGGCCATTTGCCTGTTGTCCGGCTTGACGCTGGGCGCCGACCTGGCCTTGCCGCCCGCGTTGCTGGCCGGTCTGATCGCCGCCGATGGCGATGGCGGACCGCGCGCAGCGGCTTATTTCGGCTGGTGGAACTGGGGCGTGCAAATGAGCCTGGCGCTGGCGGCCGGCATTGCGCTGCCCCTGCTGGCCTGGCTGGGTTATGTCCCCGGCCGTGACAGCGGCCAGGTCGCGCTGTCGGCGGCGTATGCCTTGTTGCCCTGCGCATTGAAGTTACTGGCCGCGTGGATCTTGTGGCGCGCGCCGCTGCGAGATTGCTGATGAAAAAATAATTCGAAGCAACTAACTAAGGGAGGCCATCATGCGGGTTGTCTTATGCAAACCATGGCGCAGCCTTTGCTGCGCCGCCATACTTATCAGCCTGGCCGCCTGTTCGACGCCGAAGCCGCCCGAATGGTATGCCGCCGAAACGCCGCAACTCGACGTGCAGCATTATTTCAATGGCACGCTGGATGCGCACGGCATGTTCCAGGACCGTTCCGGCACCGTCATCAAGCGCTTTACCGTGGTGTTACGCTGCCATTGGGACGGCGATACCGGCACGCTGGATGAAGAGTTCACCTATTCGGACGGCAGCAGGCAAAAACGCGTGTGGACTTTGCGCAAGACCGGCCCCGGCCGCTTTATCGGCAGCGCGCCCGATGTGGTCGGCGAGGCGCTCGGCATCGTCGCGGGGAACGCCTTGCGCTGGAATTATGTGCTGGCGCTGCCGGTCGACGGCAAGGTCTATGACGTGACCTTCGAGGATTGGATGTTCTTGATCGACGATAAGGTGATGCTGAACCGCGCCGTGATGAGCAAGTTCGGGATTAACCTGGGCGCGGTGACCTTGTCATTCAATAAGCGTGGTACGCCATGAACCCGCGCATCGATGGCTGGGCCGGAAAATATGTGTGGCTGATCGGCGCGTCCAGTGGCATCGGCGCCGCCACGGCCGTCTTGCTGCTGGAGCAAGGCGCGCATGTGGCCTTATCGGCACGCAATCAGGCGGCGTTGCGGCAAGCGTGTGTCGACCAGCCGCTGGCGCTGGCCTTGCCTTTGGATATCACCGACCATGGCAGCGTGGAAACAGCGCGCGACAGCTTGCTGGCCAGCTGGCCGCGCATCGACCTGGTGCTGGTGGTCGCCGGCGGCTATAACGAGATGCGCGCCGACAGTTTCGACCTGGCCGCCACCAACCGCATGATCGATTTGAACCTGCGCGGCGTCTTCAATTGCCTGGACCTGGTATTGCCGGTGCTGCTGGCGCAGTGCAGCGGCGGCCTCGGCATTGTCGCATCGGCGGTCGGTTATGGCGGCTTGCCGAAGGCGCTGGTGTATGGCCCGACCAAGGCCGCGCTGATCAATTTAACGGAATCGCTGTATTTTGACCTGCACCCGCGTGGGATTGCGGTATATCAAATCAATCCCGGTTTTGTCGCGACGCCTTTGACTGCCGGCAACGATTTCAAGATGCCGGCACTGATGACGGCCGAAGCCGCCGCACAGCAATTGCTACACGGCATCGAGCGCGGCGCTTTCCACATCCACTTTCCCCGACGGTTCACCAATTCCTTGCGGCTGGCCAGGCTTTTGCCTTACCGTCTGTATTTCTGGCTGGTGCGCAAGGTGACAGGCTTATGAACGACATGATGGGCAATACGACGAATGTGATCGATAATCAGGCCGCACTGGCCCGGCTGGTGCATTTTTATCAAGCCCTGACGCCGGAGTCGGTACCGGACGTGACGGCCATTTACGCTCCCGGCGCCAGTTTCAAGGACCCGTTTAACGAGGTCGGCGGCCATGCCGCTATTGTGCGCATCTTCGAACATATGTTTGTGCAGGTGCATCAGCCGCGCTTTGTCGTGCTGAGCAGCGTACTGCAAGGCGACGATGCTTTCCTGACCTGGGAATTTCGTTTCCGCATGAAGCGCTTTGTGCGCGAAGAGCAATGCGTGCGCGGCGCCACTCATCTCCGTTTCGAGGCCGGCCTGGTCGCCATGCACCGCGATTACTGGGACGCCGCCGAGGAATTGTATGAAAAGCTGCCGTTGCTGGGCGGCTTGATGCGCTTGCTGAAAAGGGCGGCGACTGGTTGAGGTGTTCCATGCCATCGAAAATCGTCGCACTAAAATGGTGCGCCGTTTTTAAAAGCAATATTAAGAAACGCTGAAAATAATTCTTAAAGCAAGCTTAAATCGTTTGAAACACCTAAAACCGTGCTTTTGGTGCGGAAAAACAACGAAAAACGTGTATGAAGATTGTAAGGAATTGTTTCAATTGATGAGAGGAATCGCATGTGTTATACGCATCAGTATGGTTGATGTGGCAACATAATCCATCATCAGAAATACAAGAAGTAGAGATATCGGCAAGAAATTTCGCTTTGCCTTAAAGCACTATCTGCACCATTTTGTGGCGTGCTTACAACTCCCTGTTCCCCCTCTGTAGCAGAGCGGTTTTCCCTATGGCAAACTGGGCCATGGTGGGATCACCAAAAAGGGGCGCGCAGCAAAGATTGCCGATGCGGTGTATGCTTCGTCCCGTTTATGCATTATCGCCCGGTTAATTGTCCGCTTCGTCGAGTAAATCGTCGATCGAAATGATGGCTGGAGCAGGTTGATATTCTGTCAAGTGTTTGATACTGTTGTGGAATTACAACGGATGACGTAGAGGCATGCGTTACCATAGCGACAGTCAATCAGCCATTGCATCGGCCGGAAAGGCGCGGCGCTACAGTGGGGTCGCGGTATTGACGGTTTTATCGGAGGTGGTTGGGTCCATTTTTTAATACCGGCAGTCACAGGCTGGAACTTGATGAAATGTGGCTCGGTCAGTATAGTGCCGCCTCCGGTGCCTTGCGCACCGATCTGGTGCAAGATGTGCGCCGATCCGATAAAACCAGCGCAAAACGCGCCGCGACGAATGTGAGCTTGTTCCCCTGACCGGAGCAGCAGCGTGGCAGGTGGAGACCTTGCCCTCACCCATAAAAAGCGCTCTTGAAGCGCCGCACGAGATGCATAGGCCGTATTAATTTTTTGCTTCAAAAATAAAGGAAACAGCAATGAAAAAAACTCTGATCTCCCTCGCAGTTCTGGCTGCCGCTTCGACCGGCATCGCTCACGCTCAATCGAGCGTCACCATCTACGGTACCGTTGACGCATCGTTCGTCAGCGAGCGTGGCGGTGCTCAAGGCACAGTTAACAAAATCAGCAGCGGCAATGCTTCGGCTTCCCGCCTGGGTTTCAAAGGCGTTGAAGATCTGGGCAGCGGCCTGTCGGCACTGTTCGTTCTGGAAAGCGGTTTCAGCGTTGACACCGGCGCCCAAGACAAAGCTGGCACCCTGTTCAATCGTCAATCGTACGTCGGTCTGGGCAGCAAAGATGCCGGTACCGTGACCCTGGGTCGTCAATACACCCCGTACTACAACACCCTGTCGAAAATCGCTGATCCATTCGCAGTGGGCTACGCTGGTTCCGCTAAGAACTTGTTCCCAGCGAACACCCGCACCAGCAACACCGTGTTGTACGCGACCCCGGATTTCAGCGGCTTCAGCGGCGACCTGGCTTACACCTTCGGCGAACAAGCTGATTCGAACAAAGCTGCCCGTCAAATCGGCGCATCGTTCGGCTACGCTAACGGTCCTTTGAATGCACGTCTGGTGTACAACAACACCAACAACGACAGTGTTGCTACCGCGACCGCTGCTGGCGTTTCGCGCAGCAGCGCCCGTAACTGGTTGGCTGCCGCTAACTACGACTTCACCGTTGTTAAAGCTTACCTGGCATACGGCACCAACAAAGGTATCAACAGCGCCACCTACAATTCGGGCCTGAGCAACACCAACTTTGCTGCTGGTACCCCTGGTCATCTGGATGCATCGATCCAGAATCCATACGGCTACGCTACCGTGGCTCCTAGCACCGACAGCACCAACCTGCTGGTCGGCGCAACGATCCCAGTTGGTCCAGCTGGCACCGTGATGGCTTCGTACATCAAAACCAACGATAAAGGCGTTGCTAACGCTGACGCTGATCAATGGGCACTGGGTTACTCCTACGCTCTGTCGAAACGTACCAGCACCTACGCTTCGTACGCCAAGATCAAAAACAAAAACGGCGCTGGTTACACCGTTGGTGGCAACAGCGAAGTCGGTACCGGCGATAAGGCATTCAACGTTGGTGTTCGTCACTCGTTCTAATTTTCGGTTCACCGAAAATGCATTAAACGCCTAGCATCCGTTTGCGGATGCGGGTGTAAAAAACGCGCTGTCAGGCTCAGGCCTGGCGGCGCGTTTTTGCATTTGCCGGGCAGCGGTTAAAATGTGCCACCACCAAAGCGAAAGTAACCATATGAATAAAAATCGTCGTATCGTCCGCCTGGCCCTGGCCGGCGCGGTAGTGCTGGGCTTGGGCGGCCTGGCGGGAGCGGCCGTGGCCGCCAAGGCCAAGGCCAAGGCCGAGGCCAGGCAGCAGAGCGCGTCGCGAGGCTTGGCGCGTTATGGCGTGGCGGTGTATTCCGACCTGTGCCTGCAAAGCGACAGCGGCGACATCGGCGGCCAGCGCATTACGCTGCACCGTTTTGCCGAGGCCGACACGGTCATCTATGAGTTTACCGCAGGTGCGCTGAGCTGGCCGGTAGTGGCCAGCGACGTCAACCTGGACCAGGCCACGGGCGTGTTCGATTTCACGGTGCAGGGCGCCGACGAGGAAGAGCGCAAGATCGTCGGCAAGTTTGCCCGCGATGGCCAGAGCCTGACGCTGGAAGGCGCGTATTGCGGCGGCGATGCATCGATGCCGATGAAGTTGTCGCTGGTGAAGGATTTTGGCGCCAAGCTCAAGAATTGCAAGCCTTGCCCGGCGCCGAAGGAGTTGCCCGAGGCTTAAAAAAAGCCCGGATATGCCACTCCGGGATCTTTCCTCTCTTGCAGCAACAGTTTAGCGGGCGGCCAGCGCCGCCTCCGCATTGCGGCGGATGCTGTCCAGCGTGGTATTCGGCGTGATCAGGTTGCCGTCGTAGCGCAGCTCTATCAGGGCCGGCAATTGTTTTTCGTTGGCAAAGGCCAGCGCGCGGGCCAGTGCCGCTGCGAATTGCTCGGTAGTATCGATCACTTCGCCGTGGCCGCCATACGCTTGCGCCAGCGCCGCGAAATCGGGGTTGTGCAGCGTGGTGCCGGAGACGCGGCCCGGATAATCGCGTTCCTGGTGCATGCGGATGGTGCCGTACATCTGGTTATTGAACACGATCACCACCAGCCCCGCGCGGTATTGCACCGCGGTCGCCAATTCCTGGCCGTTCATCATGTATTCGCCATCGCCGGCAAAGGTGATCACGGTGCGCTCGGGCGCCGCGATCTTGGCCGCCACGCCGGCCGGCAGTCCATACCCCATCGCGCCATTGGTGGGCGCCAGCTGGGTGCGCATGCCGCCATAACGGTAAAAGCGGTGCGCCCACGACGCGTAATTGCCGGCGCCATTGGTGATGATGGTGTCGCGCGGCGCTTGCGCCATGATGTCTTGCACCACTTGCCACAAATTCAGCGGCGCGGCGCCATCGTGGAATACCGGCGGCTGCTGTTGCCACGCGGCCAGCTCGGCCCGCGCTTCGGCCACCGTATGGCGCCATGCGCCCGCATCCACCGGTTCCATCGCGGCCAGCATCGCGGCCGCTTGCGGCATGCCGCTGTTGATCATCAGTTCAGCCTGGTACACGCTGCCCAGTTCTTCCGCGTCGGCATGGAAATGCACCAGCCGCTGCTGCGGCACCGGTGCGGCGATCAGCGTGTAGCCGCTGGTGGTCATTTCGCCGAGGCGCGGCCCGATCGCCAGGATCAGGTCGGCATTCCTGATACGTGCCGCCAGTGTCGGGTTGATGCCGATGCCGACGTCGCCGACATAGTTCGGGTGCGCATTGTCGAGCAAGTCCTGGAAGCGGAAGGCGCATGCCACCGGCAAGGCGTTGGCTTCGGCGAAGCGTTGCAGGTCGGCGCAGGCGCGCTCGGTCCAGACCGTGCCGCCCAACAGGACCAGCGGATTTTTCGCTGTCGCCAGCATGGCGCGCAATTGTCCGATCTGGGCCGCCGACGGCGACGCCTGCACCGGCTGGTAAGGGCGGGTGTCGGCCACGCTGGCCAGCGTGATGAGCATGTCTTCCGGCAAGGCCAGCACCACCGGGCCGGGGCGGCCGCTGGTGGCGACCTGGAAGGCGCGCGCCAGGTATTCGGGAATCCGCTCGGCGCGGTCGATTTGCGTGACCCATTTGGCCATTTGGCCATACATGCGCCGGTAATCGACTTCCTGGAAGGCTTCGCGGTCCATGAAATCGTTGCCGACCTGGCCGATGAACAAGATCATCGGCGTCGAATCCTGGTAAGCCGTATGCACGCCGATCGACGCGTTGGTGGCGCCCGGGCCGCGCGTGACGAAGCAGATGCCTGGCTTGCCGGTCAGCTTGCCATAGGCTTCCGCCATGAACGCGGCGCCGCCTTCCTGGCGGTTGATGATGAAGCGGATGCCGGAATCATGCAGCGCGTCGAGCACGTCGAGATAGCTTTCGCCAGGTACGCCAAAAGCGGTGTCGACGCCGTGGACTTGCAGGGCGTCGACCAGGATCTGGCCGCCGGTACGGGAAGGTTGTGTCATGGTCGGTTCTTTTAAAAGGATCGCAGTGGGGAATCGGCGCCGCTATGGCTGATCCATATGGACGTCGGCTGCTGCCATTCTATGTGAGCCGGTTTTGCCGGGCTTTTGAAATGGCGACACCAAATTTCACATTCAATCGCGTCCGGTGCCAGTGTCATGCACCCCCGTCGCGCCTGGTCTTTGCAGAATGGTGCCGCGGCGCGGTACAATGCGGGTGAAGCAGGCCAGACAGTCGCTGGCTGGCGCAGCAATGCGCCGGCGGGAGGAAGGTCCGGACTCCATAGAGCGGGGTGACGGTTAACGGCCGTCCGCTGAAAGCCGCAAGCGCAAGCCCAAGGTATAAGGCGAGGAATAGGGCCACAGAGACGAGCGTATTCAGTTACGGTGAAACGCGGTAACCTCCACCTGGTGCAATTTCAAATAGGCACGCGATGATGCTGCTCGCGGAGCGTGCGGGTAGAAAGCTTGAGCGCCTGAGTAATCAGGCGCCTAGAGGAATGGCTGTCATAGCGCGGGTTCGCAAGAGCTTGCGCCGTAACAAAATCCGGCCTATCGGCCTGCTTCACTTGAATTCCCCGGCGCGCCAATATCGATGATTGGCGGCCCGTCGATGGCCGTTTTCCGGCCGTAATATCACGCCGTGATGCTGTTTCAGCCGCCGAAAGCGGCCGAACGCATCACCGTTGGTATCAAACCAGCCCCCGCAGCGGGGCTTTTTTTATATTTAAAATCTTCATTTTTGCAAAAAGTTGTCTATACAAATTTCCGGGAAAATTGGATTAAAAAGTTATTTAAAATAAATCTATTTCCATGTGTCGGTATTGCTCCTGGCGGCTGTCGCCAAGCCTTGCGAATGGCCGGATTGCCGAAAAAACGCCGGGCTTGAATGATTAAATTTAAAACATTTATCACGCATGAAGTTGGGCCGCAGAGAGAGGCATGATTTGTTGTCATCTATCAACTATATGTATTTGTTTCAATTTAAAAATTTTGCGTTTTTGGATGTTTACGGTAGGCAAACACATGTGTGCAGATGAGGTACAACATTCACTATCTTTCATAAGTATCTAATTTCTCGATATATTTTCATACGAGGCTTCTTCAAAGATATCCGCTAAGTCCTTAATTTCATTAATAAAATTCCTTTTTTTCCAATCGGAAACCGCTTGACCACTATCTTTGCTTCCTCTAAAGTGGGCAACTGTGTGGAAAAGTGTGTTTTTGTGGGAATTTTTCCCTGTTTCAGCGTCGCGCTCACCGCGCCAAAATAATCCAAAATCAAAGGTCATTCGTGTTTCAAGGCGCGTCCGCAATCAATCTCGATGCCAAAGGCAGGATGTCCATCCCCGCCAAGCACCGTGACGCGCTGTCGATTCAATGCGAAGGCCGCTTGACCCTGACCAAGCATCCCGACGGCTGCCTGCTGTTTTTTCCGCGCCCGGTATGGGAAAGCCACCGCCAGCAAATCGCCGCATGGCCGATGTCGGCCCGCGCCTGGCAGCGTATCTTTCTCGGCAACGCCGTCGATGTCGAACTCGACTCGGCCGGCCGGGTGCTGATCTCCCCCGAATTGCGCAACGCCGCCGGTCTGGCGCGCGAGGTGATGATGATCGGCATGGGCAGCCATTTTGAAATCTGGGACGCCGCCAAGCTTGCCGAAAAAGAGCAGCAAGCAATCGAGGCGGGCACTCCCGATGTGTTATCCAATTTTTCTTTTTAAGGCTCCGTGATGACAATATTACCGGTGCCGGAATTTCAGCATCGTACGGTGCTGCTGGACGAGGCGGTCGACGCGCTCGACCTGGCCGGCGCACGCGCCAACGGCATCTACGTCGACGGCACTTTCGGACGCGGCGGCCACAGCCGCCTGATCCTGTCGCGGCTGGGCGCGCAGGCGCGCCTGGTCGCCTTCGACAAGGACTTGCAGGCCATCGCCACCGCCGAACAAATCAAGGATCCGCGCTTCACCATCGTGCATGACAGCTTCGCCACCATGTCGGCCAGCCTGGCGGCGTGCGGTATTTCCCAGGTCGACGGCATCCTGCTGGACCTGGGCATCTCTTCGCCGCAGGTGGACGACGCGGCGCGTGGTTTCAGTTTCCGTAACGACGGCCCGCTCGACATGCGCATGGATACCACGCGCGGCGTCTCGGCGGCCGAGTGGCTGGCTGTGGAAACCGAACAGACACTGGAAAAGGTAATACGCGATTATGGGGAAGAACGGTTTGCTTTTCAGATTGCAAAGGCGATTGTTGCTGGCCGGGCAGTCCAGCCAATTTCAAGCACACGACAGCTTGCCGCTATCGTGGCAGGCGCCGTCAAGACCCGTGAGAAGGGTAAGGACCCCGCAACCCGCACCTTTCAGGCAATCCGGATTTTCATTAACAAGGAGCTGGAAGATCTCGAGATTGGGCTGAGCCAGGCGTATGACTGCCTGGCGCCGGGCGCGCGCATGGCGGTGATCAGCTTCCATTCGCTGGAAGACCGGATGGTCAAGCGCTTTTTCGCTTCCAAGGCGAATGTCGAGCAGCCGGACCGGCGCCTGCCGATCCGCGCCGTCGATTTGCCGCAGCCGGAAATGAAGCTGATTGCGAAGATGAAGCCGTCCGATGCCGAAATCGACGCCAATCCGCGTTCCCGCTCGGCGGTGATGCGGGTGGCGCAGCGTTTGCCGCTGCCGGCCGGCCAGGGTGGCGTCGTATGAGCGGCAAGCTCAATACCGTGCTGGCGGCCTTGCTGGTCGGCTGCGCGCTATCGCTGGTCAACGCCCAATACCAGGCGCGCCATTTGCTGATCGACCTGGAACGCGCGCAAGCGTTGTCGCGCCAGCTCGACATCGACTGGGCCCAGCTGCAGCTCGACCAGTCGACGCTGGGCAAGCATGAGCGCATCGAAGCGATCGCGCGGCGCGACCTGAACATGACGCCGCTGACCGCCGCGCGCACCCAGTACCTGACGGAGGGCCAGCCATGAAGCTCGGCGGCAGCCGCGACGGCGCACGTGTAGCGGCCTCGAAGGGCGTGCCCTTCTCGAAGAATCCGGTATTGGCGGTGCGCCTGCCGGTATGGCGTTCGCGCGTGGTGCTGTTCGTGCTGTTCGCCGCGTTTGGCGCGCTCGGCGCGCGCGCGCTGTGGCTGCAGGGCGTGTCGAACCAGTTCCTGCAAAAGCAGGGCGCCAGCCGCTATGAGCGGACGCTGGAATTGCCGGCCACGCGCGGCAAGATCACCGACCGCAATGGCCAGGTGCTGGCGTCGTCGGTGCCGGTCAAGGCGATCTGGGCGATTCCCGACGATGTGCTGCAGGCGCCGCCTGAAAAAATCACCGCGCTGGCCGGCTTGCTGGACATGAGCGAAGCCGAATTGCGCAAAAAACTCGATTCCGACCGCAGCTTCGTCTACCTGAAGCGCCAGGTAGAGATGGAAACCGCCGACAAGATCGCCGCGCTGAAGATCGACGGCATTGACGCGCGCAAGGAATACAAGCGGTTTTACCCGCAAGGCGAAGTCATGACGCATCTGGTCGGCTTCACCAACGTGGAAGACATCGGCCAGGAGAGCATGGAACTGGCGCAGCAAAAAACGCTGGCCGGCGCCACCGGCAGCCGCCGCGTGATCAAGGACCGCCTCGGCCACATCGTCGAGGACATCGGCTTCATCCACGAACCGCACGACGGCAAGGACTTGACGCTGTCGGTCGACAGCAAGATCCAGTACATCGCGTTTACCCAGCTGAAGGAAGCGGTCGAGAAATTCAACGCCAAGGCCGGCGGCGCGGTGGTGCTCGACGTGCACACCGGCGAAGTGCTGGCGCTGGCCAATTATCCCAGCTACGACCCGAACGACCGTCGTACGCTGACCGGCCAGCAGTTGCGCAACCGCGTGATGACCGACACCTTCGAGCCGGGGTCGACGCTGAAGCCGTTCACCGTTTCGCTGGCGCTCGACAAGGGCAAGGTCAGGCCGGCCACGCTGATCGATACCGGGCCGGGCCGTTTCACGATCGCCGACCGCACCATTTCCGACACCTCGGCGCATGGCGTCATCAGCGTGTCGCAAGTGATTGAAATGTCGTCCAATATCGGTTCGTCGAAGATCGCGCTGAGCATGCCGGCGCAGGATATGTGGGAAATGTTTACCAAGGTCGGCTTCGGCCAGCAGCCGAAATGGGGCTTTCCGGGCGCCGTGGCGGGCCGCGTGCGGCCGTATAAATCGTGGCGTCCGGTGGAGCAGGCCACGATGAGCTACGGTAACGGCATCTCGGTGTCGCTGATCCAGCTGGCGCGCGCCTACATGATGTTCGCCCGCAGCGGCGACACGATACCGCTGTCGTTCCAGAAAGTGAACGAACTGCCGGTCGGCCAGCAAATCATCAAGCCGGAAACCGCCGCCGAAATGCGCGACATGCTGGAGCTGGTGGTGTCCGGCGCGCACGGCTCGGCCAAACGGGCCCAGGTGGCAGGCTACCGCGTCGGCGGCAAGACCGGCACCGCCTACAAGGTTGAAAACGGCAAGTACGCGATGCCGCGCAAATACATCGGCTCCTTCGTCGGCATGGCGCCGATGTCGGCGCCGCGTTTCATCATTGCCGTGATGATCGATGAACCTACCGGTCCCGCCCACTATGGCGGTCAGGTGGCCGCGCCGGCGTTCGCCGCGATCGCCACCAATGCGCTGCGCGCGATGAACGTGCCGCCGGATTCTTCGGTGACCGAAATCGTGGCGCCGCCGAGCAACGGTCCGGAGGCGATGTAATGTCAACTGCGATAACCCCCATGACCCTAACAGAAATCAGTGCCTGGATCAGCGCCGTGGCGCCGGCCGGCCAGCTGGCGTCGGACTCGCGCCGCATCCAGCGCGGCGACGTGTTTTTTGCCTATCCCGGCGATGTCGGCGACGGCCGCGCGTTTATCGCCGCCGCGATCGCCCAGGGCGCCGCCGCGATCGTCTACGACGGCGCGGACTTTGCCTGGAATGAACAGTGGCAGCTGCCGCACCTGGCCGTGGCCGGGCTGAAACGCCAGGCCGGCCCGCTGGCGCACGCCTTTTACCGGCAGCCGGACCGCGCCATGTTCAGCGTCGGCGTGACCGGCACCAACGGCAAGACTTCCTGCGCGGTGTGGCTGGGCCAGGCGCTGTCGCGCCTCGGCGCGTCGACCGCCGTGATCGGCACGCTGGGCGTCGGCCTGAGCCGGGCCCGCGGCGACGTCGAATTCGACGTCACCGGCTACACCACGCCGGACGCGGTGCTGTTGGCGCGCAAGCTGGCCGAGATGCGCGAGCGCGGCGCCGAGGCGCTGGCGATCGAAGTATCGTCGATCGGCCTCGACCAGCAGCGCGCGGCCGGCATGCATTTCGACGTCGCGCTGTTCACCAACCTGACCCGCGACCACCTCGATTACCACGGCGACCTGGCGGCCTATGAACAGGCCAAGACCAAATTGTTCGACTGGCCCGGCCTGCAAAGCGCGGTGCTGAACCTGGACGACGCGATGGGCTTGCGGCTGGCCGGGCATCTGCGCGGCAGGCTGCCCGGCAAGTTGCCGCTGGTCGGCTACACGCTGCAGGACAGTGCGGCCTTGCCTGGGCTGGACGGCGTCGCCATGCTGCGCGCCAGCCAGTTCCGCAGCCGTCACGCCGGCACCGAATTCCACCTCGAGTCGCCGTTCGGCCTGGCGCTGGTCAAGACCCAGCTGGTCGGTCACTTCAATATCAGCAATGCGCTGGCGGTGATGGGCGCGCTGCTGGCCAAGGGCGTTGGCCTGCGCGCCGCGATCGAAGCGATCGAAGCGCTGCAAGCGGCGCCGGGACGCATGCAGCAAGTCGGCGGCCAGGATGCGCCTATGGTCGTCATCGACTATGCGCATACCCCGGATGCGCTGGAAAAAACCCTGGCCGCCTTGCGTGCGGTGGCGCAGGAGCGCGGCGGCCAGCTGTGGTGCGTGTTCGGCTGCGGCGGCGACCGCGATCCGGGCAAGCGTCCGCAAATGGGCGCGATCGCCCAAATGGCCGACCATGTGCTGGTCACCAGCGACAATCCGCGCGGCGAAGATCCGCATACCATCATTGAACAAATCGTCGCAGGCATGAATCAACAACATCCCGGCTCGGCGCTGCAGACGGTGGAAGACCGCGCCGCCGCCATTTTGCTGGCCATCAAGCACGCGGCCAAGGCCGACGTGATTTTATTGGCCGGCAAAGGCCATGAACCGTACCAGGAAATCAAGGGCAAGAAATTGCCGTTTTCGGATACCGACCACGCCCAGCTGGCGCTGTCGGCCCGTTTGACCATGATGAGGACCAATTGATGCGCACCACACTGGCACAATTGACGTCGGCGATCCCCGGCGCCGCCTTGTCCGACAACGCCGCCGGCGACCTGCTGGTTAAGGGCGTGTCGACCGACAGCCGCAACGTGCCGGCCGGCGCGCTGTTCGTCGCGCTGCGCGGCGAGACCTTCGACGCCCACGCCTTCCTCGACCAGGTGGTCCAGGCCGGCGCGGTGGCGGTGGTGGCCGAGCAAGTGCCTGAAGGTTTCCCGCTGCCGGCGATTATCGTGCCCGACACCCTGGCCGCGCTGGGCCGCATCGGCAATTACTGGCGCCGCCAGTTCGACCTGCCGGTGATCGGCGTCACCGGCAGCAATGGCAAGACCACGGTCAAGGAAATGATCGCCTCGGTGCTGGCCGCCGCCTACAGCGAAGAGGGCCGGCTGGCCACGCGCGGCAACTTGAACAATGAAATCGGCGTGCCGCTGACGCTGTTCCGGCTCGACGTGGCGCACAGCGCCGCGGTGGTCGAACTGGGCATGAACCATCCCGGCGAAATCGCCCGCCTGAGCGCGATCGCCGAACCGACTGTGGCGCTGGTCAACAACGCCCAGCGCGAACACCAGGAATTCATGCATACGGTGGAAGCCGTGGCGCTGGAGAACGGCGCGGTGCTGCAGCGCTTGCCGGCCGACGGCGTCGCGGTGTTCCCGCACGGCGACGAATTTACCCCGCTGTGGACCGAATTGTCCGGCGCGCGCCGCGTGCTGACGTTCGGCCTGACCAAGGACGCCACGGTCAGCTGCAGCCACCGGCCGGCCGAGGATTTCGGCAGCGACCTGTTCGTCAGCGTGCGCCAGCCGGATGGCCAGCTGGTGCAGTTTTTCGTCGCGCTGGCGGCGGCCGGCCGGCACAATGTGTTGAATGCGCTGGCGGCGGTGGCCTGCACCTGGGCCGCCGGGGTCGAGGCCGGCGCCATCAAGCGCGGCCTGGAAGCGTTCGCGCCGGTGGCGGGCCGCCTGCAGCACAAGCGCGCGCCGAACGGCGCCACCGTCATCGACGACAGCTATAACGCGAATCCCGATTCGGTGCGCGCCGCGATCGACGTGCTGGCGCAAGCCGGCGCGCCGCGCATTCTGGCATTGGGCGACATGGGCGAAGTCGGCACCCAAGGCAGGCAATTCCACGAAGAGATCGGCGCGTATGCGGCCGCCAAGGGGATCGAGCATGTGCTCGTCACCGGCGAGCTGGCGCGCCATGTGCATGGCGTCAACGTGGAATATTTTGAACAGTTCGACGGTTTGCTGGCGGCGCTCGATGCGCATCTTGCCGGCCATCCGGAAACAACGGTATTGATCAAGGGCTCCCGCTTCATGAAAATGGAACGGGCCGTGCAGCATTTGATTGGATCTCATAGCAATAATAACAAGGAAGCTCACTAATCATGCTGCTCTGGCTCGCCCACTATTTCCAGGAAGACCTCGGCCCGCTGCGGGTCTTCAATTTCATCACCTTCCGCGCGGTGTTCGCGACGTTGACGGCGGTGATGATCGGCCTGTTCGCCGGTCCCGCCGTGATCCGCATGCTGACCCGCATGAAGGTCGGCCAGGCGGTGCGCACCGACGGTCCGCAAACCCATCTGAAAAAACACGGCACGCCGACCATGGGCGGCGTGCTGATCCTGCTGGCGATCGGCGTGTCGACGCTGCTGTGGACCGACTTGTCGAACCGCTTCATCTGGCCGGTGCTGGTGGTCACGCTGGGCTTTGGCGCGGTCGGCTGGGTCGACGATTACCGCAAGGTGGTGCGGCAAGACCCGAACGGCATGCGCTCGCGCGAAAAATATTTCTGGCAATCGCTGATCGGCCTGGTGGCCGCGTTTTACCTGGCGTTTTCGGTGTCGGTGTCGGAACCGGACGCCGGCCAGGTGTGGCAATTGATCTACTCCTGGGTGCAATCGGGCTTTTCGATGGACTTGCCGCCGAAAGCCGACTTGATCGTGCCGTTCTTCAAGACCATCAGCTATCCGCTGGGCGTCTGGGGTTTCATCGCGCTGACCTATTGCGTCATCGTCGGCACCAGCAACGCGGTCAATTTCACCGATGGCCTGGACGGCCTGGCGATCATGCCGACCGTGATGGTCGGCACCGCGCTGGGCTTGTTCGCCTACCTGACCGGCAGCGCCAGTTATTCGAAATACCTGTTCATCCCGCATATCCCGGGCGCCGGCGAATTGATCATCTTTTGCGGCGCGATGGCGGGCGCGGGACTGGCCTTCCTCTGGTATAACACCCATCCCGCGCAAGTGTTCATGGGCGACGTCGGCGCGCTGGCGCTGGGCGGCGCGCTGGGCACCATCGCCGTCATCGTGCGCCAGGAAATCGTGCTGTTCATCATGGGCGGCATCTTTGTCGTCGAAACGCTGTCGGTGATCATCCAGGTGGTGTGGTTCAAGTACACCAAAAAACGCTATGGCGTCGGCCGCCGGGTATTCCTGATGGCGCCGCTGCACCACCATTTCGAGCAAAAGGGCTGGCGCGAAACCCAGGTCGTGGTGCGTTTCTGGATCATCACGATGATGCTGGTCTTGCTTGGTTTAACCACGTTGAAGTTACGCTAATGAATTACGCCGGCAAACAAGTACTGGTGCTGGGGCTCGGTGAATCCGGGCTGGCGATGGCGCTGTGGCTGGCCCGCGGCGGCGCGTCGGTGCGCGTGGCCGATACGCGCGAGGCGCCGCAGCGGCTGGCCGACCTGCGCGCCGCGCTGCCGGACGCCGGCTACGTCGCCGGGCCGTTCCACGCCGGCCTGGTCGACGGCGTCGACATCATCGCCGTCAGCCCCGGCCTGGCGCCGAACCGCGAACTGGCCGAGATCATTCCGGCCGCCGCCGATAAAGACATCCCGCTGTGGGGCGAAATCGAATTGTTCGCCCAGGCGCTGGCCGCCTTGAAGGAAGACCGTGGCTACCAGCCGAAAGTCATCGCCATCACCGGCACCAACGGCAAGACCACGGTGACCAGCCTGGTCGGCCTGCTGTGCCAGCGCGCCGGCCTGTCGGTGCGGGTGGCCGGCAATATCAGCCCGGCCGCGCTGGACGTGCTGCGCGACGTGCTGGATCAGGCGTCCGACGCGCACCCGCTGCCGCAGGCCTGGGTGCTGGAATTGTCCAGCTTCCAGCTGCATACCACGTTCAGCCTGCAAGCCGACGCGGCCACCGTGCTGAACCTGAGCCAGGACCACCTCGACTGGCATGGCGACATGCAAGCGTATGCGGCTGACAAGGCGCGTATTTTCGGCCGCGACACGGTGCGCGTGCTGAACCGCGACGATGCCCACGTGATGCGCATGGCCGATCCGCTGGCCGCCGCGATCACCTTCGGCACCGGGGAGCCCACCGGCGTCGACAGTTTCGGCCTGCAAAACGAGCGCGGCATTTTCTGGCTGGCGACCGCCGTGCCGAGTGAGGAAGTGATCGAGAAAAAACGCCGCAAGAACGATCCGGCGCCGGAACCGGTCGCCACCACGGCCAAGAAACTGATGCCGGCCGACGCGCTGAAAATCCGCGGCCAGCACAATGCGGCCAACGCGCTGGCGGCGCTGGCGCTGTGCCGCGCGATCGATTTGCCGTTCGCGCCGCTGCTGCACGGCCTGCGCGAATACCAGGGCGAGCCGCACCGGGTCGAATTGATCACGGCGATCAGCGGCGTCGAATACTACGACGATAGCAAGGGCACCAATGTCGGCGCCACCGTGGCCGCGCTGTTCGGCCTCGGCAAGGCGTTCGGCGGCGCCGGCCAGCGTCTGGTGCTGATCGCCGGCGGCGACGGCAAGGGCCAGGATTTTTCGCCGCTGGCCGAGCCGGTGTCGCGCTATGTGCGCGCGGTGCTGCTGATCGGCCGCGACGCGCCGGCCTTGCGGGCCGCGCTGGAACCGTCCGGCGTCGACCTGGTCGATTGCGCGACCTTGCCGCAAGCGGTGCAACAGGCGAGTCAACTGGCGCAGGCCGGCGACGCGGTGCTGCTGTCGCCCGCTTGCGCCAGCCTCGACATGTTCAACAATTACGGCCACCGCGCGCAAGTGTTCGTCGACGCGGTACGCGACATCGCACTGGAACAGGGACAGGATATCTGATGGCCTTGCAACTGCCATTCCGCCTCTTTGCCGGGTCGGCCTCCAAGCCGATGGATAGCAATGCGCGGCCGTCGAAGATGATGGAATACGACCAGCCGCTGGTGTGGGTGGTGGTGTTGCTGATGTTGTTCGGCATGGTGATGGTGTATTCGGCGTCGATCGCGCTGGTCGATTCGCCGAAGTTTTCGGCCTATAGCAACAGCTATTTCCTGGTGCGCCAGGCGGCCTTTATCGCGGTGTCGATCGTAGTCGGCGCGCTGGTGTTCCGGGTGCCGGTGGCCAGCTGGCAGCGCTGGGCGCCGTATCTGTTTATCGGCACGCTGATCTTGCTGACGCTGGTGTTCGTGCCCGGCATCGGCCTGTCGGTGAACGGCGGCAAGCGCTGGCTGAAGCTGCGCCTGTTCAACGTGCAGCCCTCCGAAATCATGAAGGTCGTGATCGTGCTGTACGCTGCCGATTACACGGTGCGCAAGCAGGAATTCATGCACAAGCTGACCAAGGGTTTCATGCCGATGGCGCTGGCGGTCAGCTTCGTCGGCTTGCTGCTGCTGATGGAGCCTGACCTGGGCGCGTTCGGCGTGATCGTCTGCATCGCGATGGGCATCCTGTTCCTGGGCGGCGTCAATGCGATCTGGTTCGGCGGCATCGGCGCCATGCTGGCGGCGATTTTCATCGCCATCATCGCCTTGTCGAAGTTCCGCCGCGAGCGGTTTTTCGCGTATCTGGACCCGTGGCAGGAAGACAATGCGCTGAACAAGGCGTACCAGTTGACGCATTCGCTGATCGCCTTCGGACGCGGCGAATTTTTCGGCGTCGGCCTCGGCGGCAGCGTCGAGAAACTGCACTATCTGCCGGAAGCGCATACCGACTTCTTGCTGGCGGTGATAGGCGAAGAGCTGGGACTGGCGGGGGTGCTGGTGGTGATCGCGATGTTTTACTGGATTATCAAGCGCGCCTTCGACATCGGCCGCCAGGCGATCGCCATCGACCAGACCTTCGCCGGCCTGACCGCGAAAGGCATCGCCATCTGGATCGGGGTGCAAACCTTCATCAACATGGGCGTCAACCTCGGTTTGCTGCCGACCAAGGGCCTGACCTTGCCGCTGATGAGTTATGGCGGCACCGGAGTATTGATTAATTGCGTCGGACTCGCGATCCTGCTCCGGATCGACTACGAGAACCGGGTCTTGATGCGTGGTGGCAGGTTATGACTTCAGTAAAGCAAAAACGATTGATGATCATGGCGGCCGGTACCGGCGGCCATATTTTTCCCGGCCTGGCGATCGGGCAAACCATGCGCGCGCGCGGCTGGCAAGTCAGCTGGCTGGGCACCTCGCACGGCATGGAACAGGAGCTGGTGCCGAAGCATGGCATCGAAATGGACGCGGTCGAATTTTCCGGCATGCGCGGCAAGGGCCTGGCCCATACGGTCAGCGGCGCTTTCAAGCTGGTCGCCAGTTTTTTCGCCTGCCTGCGTTTCATCGGCAAGCGCAAGCCGGACGTGGTGCTGGGCATGGGCGGTTATGTGACGGTGCCGGGCGGCTTGATGGCGCGTTTGCGCGGTCTGCCGCTGGTGCTGGTCAACGCCGATGCGGCGCTGCTGTTGTCGAACAAGACCTTGACGCCGGTGGCGCAAAAGGTGTGCTTCGGTTTCCCGGCCGATTTCGGCAATGCGGCGGCCAAGGCGGTCGTCACCGGCAATCCGGTGCGCCGCGAAATCCTCGACATGGCGGGGCCGCAAAGCCGCTTCGAGGGCCGCGATGGACCGTTGCGCATCTTGGTGGTGGGCGGCAGCCTGGGCGCCAGGGCGCTCAACGACAGCTTGCCGCCGGCGCTGGCGCTGATCCCGCAGCAACGGCGTCCGCTGGTGACGCACCAGTCGGGCAAGAAGAATATCGACGCGTTGCGCGCTTCGTACGCGCAGGCTGGCGTGGACGCGAACGTGGTCGATTTCATCGACGACATGGCGCACGCGTATGCCGAGGCGGACCTGGTGATTTGCCGCGCCGGCGCGATCACGGTTTCGGAATTGACCGCCGCCGGCGTGGCCAGCGTGCTGGTGCCGCTGGTGGCGTCGACCACCAGCCATCAGCGCAACAATGCGCAATGGATGGAGCAGCAAGCGGCGGCGATTCACTTGCCGCAGACCGAGATGACGGCGGCGTCGCTGGCGGCGCTGCTGCAGGGCTTGAGCCGCGAGGCATGCCAGGCGATGGCGCTGGCGGCGCTTGGCGTCGGCAAGCGCGACGCGAACGACGCGATCGCGGCGGTACTGGAACAATTAGCCTGACAAATTTTGCTTGACCCGAAAAATCGGCTTGACCCTATATTGAGATTGAAACAGAGACTGCATACGTGAAACATAAAGTACAAAACATCCATTTCGTCGGCATCGGCGGCAGCGGCATGAGCGGCATCGCCGAGGTGCTGGTCAACCTGGGCTATACCGTGTCCGGCTCCGACCTGGGCAGCAATGCCGCGACCCAGCGGCTGGAAAGCCTGGGCGCCAAAGTCATGCTGGGCCACGACGCGGCCCATATCGGCGACGCCGACGCGGTGGTCACTTCCGGCGCGGTGCCGCAAGACAACCCGGAAGTGCAGGCTGCGCGCAGCCGCAAGATTCCGCTGGTGCCGCGCGCCGTGATGCTGGGTGAACTGATGCGCCTGAAGCGCGGCATCGCGATCGCCGGCACGCACGGCAAGACCACCACCACCAGCCTGGTCGCGTCGGTGCTGGCGCAGGGCGGCCTGGACCCGACCTTCGTCATCGGCGGCCGCCTGACCAGCGCCGGCGCGAATGCGAAACTGGGTTCCGGCGACTACCTGGTGGCCGAGGCCGACGAGTCGGATGCGTCGTTCCTGAACCTGGCGCCGATGATCGAAGTGATCACCAATATCGACGCCGATCACATGGAAACCTACGAGCACGACTTTGAAAAGCTGAAGCAGGCTTTCGTGCAATTCACGCACCGGCTGCCGTTCTATGGCCGCGCGATGCTGTGCATCGACGATCCGCACGTGCGCGCCATCATCCCGTTCGTGACCAAGCCGGTGACCACCTACGGTTTTGCCGAGGACGCCGAAGTGCGCGCCGTGAACGCCCGCGCGGTTGGCCTGGAAATGCATTTCACGGTGCTGCAGGAAGGTTATCCGGCGCTCGACGTGGTGCTGAACCAGCCTGGCATGCATAACGTGCAGAACGCCTGCTCGGCGATCGCCATCGCGCGCGAAATCGGCATCGGCGACAGCGCCACCCAGCAGGGCCTGGCGGAATTCGCCGGCGTCGGCCGCCGTTTTACCCGCTACGGCGAAATCGCCCTGGCCGGCGGCGGCAGCTTCGCGCTGGTCGACGATTTCGGCCACCACCCGGTGGAAACCGAAGTGACGATGGCCGCCGCACGCGCCGCGTACCCGGGCCGCCGGCTGGTGCTGGCGTTCCAGCCGCACCGCTATACCCGCACCCGCGACCTGTTCGAAGACTTCGTCAAGGTGCTCGGCACGGTCGACGTGCTGCTGCTGGCCGAAGTGTACGCCGCCGGCGAGGCGCCGATCGTCGCCGCCGACGGCCGCGCACTGGCGCATGCGCTGCGCGCACGGGGCAAGATCGAACCGATCTTCGTCGAAAAAATGAGCGACATGCGCGACACCATCATCAGCGTGGCGCGCGACGGCGACGTGGTCGTCACGATGGGCGCCGGCTCGATCAGCGGCGTTCCGGCGCTGCTGAAAAATCAACCTACAACATTTATCAAGGCCTGACGTGAACCAAACCTCAGTTATCGACGTTAAAGCATTGGGCAAGGTCGGCGTGCTGTTCGGCGGCCGTTCCGCGGAGCGCGAAGTGTCGCTGATGTCCGGCAATGGCGTACTCAATGCCCTGTTAAGCCACGGCGTCGATGCGCACGCCTTCGATCCGGGCGTGCGCAGCCTGGCCGAACTGGCGGCGGAAAAATTCGACCGCGTGTTCATCGCGCTGCACGGCCGCTTCGGCGAAGACGGCAGCCTGCAGGGCGCGCTGGAACAGTTGGGCATCCCGTACACCGGCAGCGGCGTGATGGCGTGCTCGGTCGGCATGGACAAGATTTACACCAAGCTGATCTGGCTGATGCACGGCTTGCCGACGCCGAAGTACGCGGTGCTGGACGACCAGTCCGACTTGAACCAGGTCGCGGCCGAATTGGGCTTGCCGCTGATCGTCAAGCCGCCGCACGAAGGCTCGACCATCGGCATCACCAAGGTCAGCGAAGCGTCGGCGTTCCAGGCGGCCTACGATATCGCCGCGGGTCTCGACGATTCGGTGCTGGCCGAGGAATTCGTCACCGGCCGCGAGTTCACCGTGGCGGTGCTGGGCCACGGCGCCGGTGCGCGCGCCTTGCCGGTGGTGGAAATCGTCGCGCCGCAAGGCAATTACGATTACCAGAACAAGTACTTTACCGACGATACGCAGTATTTCTGCCCGGCGGTGCTGGACCAGGCGACCACTGACGAAATGCAGCGCATCGCTCTGGAAGCGTACCGCAGCCTCGGTTGCGAGGGCTGGGGCCGGGTCGACGTGCTGCTGCGGAGCAGCGATAACCGGCCGTTTTTGCTGGAAGTGAATACCTCGCCGGGCATGACCGGCCATTCGCTGGTGCCGATGGCGGCGCGCGCGGTGGGTATCAGCTATGAAGACCTGTGCCTGGAAATCGTCGGCACGGCGCGCTTGAAAATGTCGGGACCGAAGCAGCAAGGGCAGGGACGGTAAACCATGTGGCAAGACGCTAAAACCTTGAACGCGACCGCCAACGCCTTGCTGGCCTTGGTGATGCTCGTGTGCGTGGCGGCCGGCGTCTGGTGGCTGGCGCAGCGGCCGATGTTTACCTTGCGGATGATACGCGTCGAGAGCATGCAGTCGTCCGGCTTGCGCCACGTGAATCACCTGACGCTGCGCAGCGCCACGCTGGGCCGCATCAAGGGAAATTTTTTCACCGCCAACCTGGACAGCGTGCGGCAGGCGTTTGAATCGGTGCCCTGGGTGCGCCGCGCCACCGTGCGCCGCGAGTGGCCGAACCAGCTGATCGTCACGCTGGACGAACACGAGGCGCTCGGCACCTGGGGCGAGGATGGCCGGCTGCTGTCGGTCAAGGGCGATGTGTTCACCGCCAACCTGGCCGAGGCGGAAGACGACCATGTGCTGCCCGAGTTTTTCGGGCCGGACGGCAGCGAGAAAGACGTGCTGGCGACCTTCGCGCTGTTGCGCAAGTGGTTTGCGCCGATCAAGCTGGTGCCGGAATCGCTGTCGCTGTCGAGCCGTTATGCGTGGACGGTCAAGCTGGACAACGGCATGAGCGTGGCGCTGGGGCGCGAGCAGACCCGCAGCACCCTGAAGGAACGGGTCGACCGGCTGGTGGGGATTTATCCGCAGCTGGCGAGCCGGCTGGACAATATCGACACCATCGATATGCGGTACCAAAATGGCCTGGCGCTCAGTTCCGCCGGGCTGGTGATTCCGGCGGAAGGCAAGAAGTCGGCAGCGCTGAAGAAAAAACCGAATAATTTAAAGCCAATCATCAAGAACATACAGTAGGCGACAGACATGACAAAAGACGCGAAAAACCTGATCGTCGGACTCGACATCGGCACCTCCAAAGTGGTGGCGGTGGTCGCCGAGGTGATGTCCGACGGGCGCCACGAAGTGATCGGGCTGGGCCAGCACGAATCGAAGGGATTGAAGAAGGGTGTGGTGGTCAATATCGAGGCCACCGTCGAGTCGATCCAGCGCGCGCTGGAAGAGGCCGAGCTGATGGCCGACTGCAAGATCCGCAATGTGTATGCGGGCATCGCCGGCAGCCATATCCGCAGCTTCAATTCGAGCGGCATGGTGGCCATCAAGGACAAGGAAGTAACCGCCACCGACGTGGCGCGCGTGATCGAGACGGCGAAGGCGGTCAACATCCCGACCGACCAGCAATTGCTGCACACGGTGCCGCAGGAATTCATCGTCGACAGCCAGGAAGACGTGCGCGAGCCGATCGGCATGAGCGGCATCCGGCTGGAGGTGAAGGTGCACATCGTCACCGGCGCGGTGTCGGCGGTGCAGAACATCGTCAAGTGCGTGCGCCGCTGCGGCCTGGAAGTGTCCGACCTGATCCTGCAGCCGATGGCCTCGGCCGACTCGGTATTGACGGCCGATGAGAAGGAACTGGGCGTGGTGCTGATCGACATCGGCGGCGGCACCACCGACGTGGCGGTGTTTTCCGACGGTGCGATCCGCCACACGGCGGTGATCCCGATCGCCGGCGACCAGATCACCAACGACATCGCGATGGCGCTGCGCACGCCGACCTCGGAAGCGGAAGAAATCAAGATCCGCTACGGCGTCGCCAAGCAGGTGCTGGCCGATCCGGGCGAGACGCTGGAAGTGCCGGGCCTGGGCGACCGTGGCCCGCGCAACCTGTCGCGCCAGGCGCTGGCGGCGGTGATCGAGCCGCGCGTCGAGGAATTGTTCGCGATGGTGCACCAGGTGGTGCGCGAATCGGGCTACGAAGGGGTGCTGTCGTCGGGCATCGTGCTGACCGGCGGCACCACGATCATGCCGGGCATGGTCGAAATGGCGGAAGACATTTTCCTGAAGCCGGCGCGCCTGGGCACGCCGGATTACCGCGGCCAGCTGGCCGACGTGGTGCGCAGTCCGCGCTACGCGACAGTGCTCGGCTTGCTGCTGGAAGCGAAAAAGCAGTACCTGCGCGGCCACATCGTGACGCGGCAGGACGGCTCGGTGAAGGCGGTCTGGCAGCGCATGAAGGAATGGTTCCTGGGGAATTTTTAAGCACGGTTTGGTTGCATGGTTCAGGTTGCACGGTTTTCGGTTACAGCGCAGGTACACACTATTTATTTAAATTTAACCGCAGTTTTCAATCTCCAGCTCTCCTACGAATATGAGGCCTGGCGCTTGGAAACCGCATTCTGAAGGAGCACATCATGGAGTTCGATATGGTCGATAACGCAGCCGTAGGTACCGTCATCAAGGTCGTCGGAGTCGGCGGCGCGGGTGGCAATGCAGTGCAGCACATGATCAACAAAGGCATGTCCGGCGTTGAATTCATCGCCGCCAACACCGATGCGCAGGCGCTGTCGGCGTCCAAGGCGGACAATATCATCCAGATCGGCGACACCGGCCTGGGCGCCGGGATGAAGCCGGAAGTCGGCCGCCAACTGGCGGAAGATTCGCGCGCGCGCATCGAAGACGCGTTGCGCGGCGCGCACATGGTGTTCATCGCGGCCGGCATGGGCGGCGGCACCGGCACCGGCGCCGCGCCTATCGTCGCGGAAGTGGCCAAGCAACTGGGCGCGCTGACGGTGGCGGTGGTGTCCAAGCCGTTTTCGTACGAAGGCCAGAAGTGCATGGATATCGCCGACGAAGGCCTGGAGCAGCTGTCGCTGCACGTCGATTCGCTGATCATCATCCTGAATGAAAAACTGGAAGAGATCTACGAAGATGAAAGCATGCTGGAGTGGATGCAGCACGCCGACGATGTGCTCAACAATGCGGTGGCCGGGATCGCCGAGATCATCAACGTGCCGGGCCATATCAACGTCGACTTCAACGACGTGAAAACCATCATGGGCGAGCAGGGCAAGGCCATGATGGGCACCGCCACCGCGTCCGGCGTCGACCGCGCGCGCATCGCGGCGGAGCAGGCGGTCGCCTCGCCGCTGCTGGACGGCATCGACCTGTCCGGCGCGCGCGGCGTGCTGGTCAACGTCACCGCCAGCCGTGGCCTGAAAGGTAAAGAGATCAAGGAAGTCATGGCCGCCGTGCGTGCGTTCGCGGCGCCGGATGCATCGATCGCGCAAGGTATCGCCTACGACGATGCGATGGGCGACGATATCCGCGTCACCGTGGTGGCCACCGGCCTGGGCCGCGCCAAGAAAAACATCCAGCTGGTACCGCAGCAAATGCTGCGCACCGGCACCCACAACAGCCCGCTGAATCCAGCGGCGTCGATGGGCGGTGCGGCCGCCGCGACGTCGGTCGGCATGGCGGTGCCGGCGCAAGCGTTCGACGGCATGAAGGCGCCGGCGGTATGGCGCCGCGAATCGGCTTCCGAGCAAGTGCGCGCAATGGAAAAGAACGGCATGGAAACCTACGACATTCCGGCTTTCCTGCGCAAGCAGGCGGATTAAGCAAGCCGCTTGAGGCACGGCGCCCCGGCCATCCGGCACGGGGCGCTTGCTGCATAAAGCATCCAAGTCAGGCATACTGTTGGCCAGTGCCTGGAGTAGCCGCGCCTGGCGCGGCTTCTTTTTGGCCTGTCCAATTTAGCAAGCATCCAATATAAGGAGTCAATATGACCATCAAAATCGGCGACATCCTGCCAGAAGGCACCCTGTCCGAATTCATCGAAACCGAAACCGAAGGCTGCGCGCTGGGACCGAACACCTTCAAGGTGGAAGAACTGGTCAAAGGCAAGAAGATCGCCATCTTCGGCTTGCCAGGCGCGTACACCCCGACTTGCTCCGCACAGCACGTGCCGGGCTACGTCCAGCACGCCGCCGACCTGAAAGCCAAGGGCGTCGATGAAATCTGGTGCATCTCGGTCAATGACGCATTCGTCATGGGCGCCTGGGGCCGCGATCAAAAAGCGGTCGGTTTCGTGCGCATGATGGCTGACGGCAATGCCGCTTACAGCAAGGCACTGGGCCTGGATGCCGACTTCAGCAAGTTTGGCATGGGCACCCGTTCGCAGCGCTATTCGCTGCTGGTCGACAACGGCGTGGTCACCCAGCTCAATATCGAACAAGGCGGCAAATTCGAAGTATCGAACGCGGAAACCCTGCTGGGCCAATTGGCGTAAGCTGTTTCGCTGCAATAAAAAATGGCGCCGCGTGCGCCATTTTTTTATGGCCGATTTTTTGACGTGCATTTTATTTCGATTAATTGCTCATTATGCATCCTCATTGTATTAAAATCATATTCATTGGATTGAAATAAATATACTAAAGAGGAAATTTCATAATTTTTCAATTGGCTATTCGTTTACATTTTTATAAAAATACAATAATATTCATTTGATATTTTATTTTAAATATTAAAATAAATATGTTTTATCTGGATTTTTAATAAAAGGGAGAACTGGTAGTCATGAGAAAAAGCAGTCTTGTTTTAAGCGCCTGCCTCAGTGCATTATTGGCGGCTTGCGGCGGCGGAGATGCCTCCGGACCGGCCGATAGCGGCTCAAAAATATTGGCATCGTCGAATATCATCGCGCAGGCGGCCAGCCAGAATAGCGCCGACCCGGATAGCGCCAAGCCGATCTTGCTGGCGACCGCATTGAATAACCCGCCCGTTGTACGGGCCGCGACGCCGGCCGTTTTTGGCCAGGGCAGTGCGGCGCGCAGCATCCAGGCTGAACCAAATGCCGCGCTGGCCGTGCAATTAAAACTGCATCGCGAAGATCCGGCGCGGCGCGCGGCGGTGCCGGGCGCCATGCGTATGCTGGCCGCCGGCGATGCGATTCCCGCGCCGATCGCCGGCTGTCCCGAAATCCAGCCCGGCTTTGTGTACACCGACAGCACGCCGGCCGCCGGCGGCTTGAAGTGCTACCAATTCGTGGTCAACGATAAAACCAAGATCGACAGCAAGGCGTTGTTGCCGGATGGCATCAATGCGGTTGGCTATCTGTTTGAAGTCGATCCGGCCACCGGTCAGATCCGCGATGTGGAACTGGACTTCGATGCCAGCCCGAACAATCCGCTGCTGATGCAAAGCATCAGCCAGTCGGCGCGGCTGGTACTGGTGGTGCAAGCCGCGAATGGTCCCGGCGGCCAGGCTTACCAGTTCGGCGCGTGGTCGAGCCAGGGCTTCGATGCGTTTGAAGTCAACGATAAAATCAGCAAGCCGGCGTTGGCGCCGATTAACCAGACGGTGAACGCGAATATCGATGTGCCGGGCACGGACCAGGATTATTATTTTTTCCCGCTCAAGCGCAACCAAAGTTCGGCTGACATCACCATTAACTTTACCGCGCAGCAATCGGCAGGCATCCGGCTGGGACGGAAAAATACGGATGGCAGTTATGCGTGGGCAGATGAAAGACCGCTGGCCGCGGTCGAATCGGGCAGGACCCTGACGCTCAACGGTATTCCGCGTGCCGATGCGAATGGCGTCTATGGCGTGATCGTGCGCGTCAGCGGCGTCAATCCAGCGGCGCCCGCCGTACAGCCTTATACCGTGCACGTCAAAACGCCGGATTTCTTTATTGCCGATTATGATAGTTATAATAGTGAAAACTTGACGCATTGGTATCCGAAATTCGACGGCTATGGAGTGGAGGCGGCCCATTACCTCGATTTGAGCGTCAAAGTCAGCGATACCGAGGGTAATCCAGTCGAAGGACAGGCTGTGCTGTTTGTCCTGGATCGCAATAAATATGATGGAGAAACCCGGCAACAATATGTGGCCACCACTGACCGCTCCGGCCGAGCGCGTTATCGTGCGGAAATGTCCGCATGTACCGGAGAAACATTCAAGGCATACAATTACGGACCGTTCGGCGATGGCACCCGCTGGAATGGAGAGGCCCAGCTTGGTCAGTACCAGATATTGCTGTTCGGCCCAAGTTCCCAGCCTGTGGAAAAGCTTAAAGTTGGTCCGATCCGGTTTTATCGGATTTGCAAGGAAGTTCCTATCCATCGATAAGCCTTTTCAGCAATCCTGAGCAACGGCGCCATGCGGCGCCGTTGCTCATTACTCATTGCTCATGCTTATTGCCGCGCCGGTTTCACCGCTTCAAACAGCGCCGCGTCGATGGTGAACGAATAATCGTCTTGCAGCGCAAAATAATCGCGCGCTTCCTGCGGCGCCGTATCGAACAGGTCGCGCACTGCCTGTACCCGCGGCGCCGGCGTGCGCATCCGCGTCACCCAGTCGCCGAATGTCATTTGCAGCTTCCACTGGCTGCGCAACTGGTGCGTGAAACCGGCCGTCTCCAGCTTGGCGCCCCATTCGCAGCTGCGGTAATCGCGCACGTGGGAAGCGTCGCGCAGCAATTCCACCGCTTGCAGCGTGCTGTCGTACAACGCGTTTTTTGGCGCCACGATGTCGACGATCAGCAGCCTGCCTTGCGGGCGCAGCACGCGCCAGGCCTCGCGCAGCGCGGCCGCCGCGTCGAACCAGTGATGGGCTGAAAAACGCGTCACCACCATATCGAAGCTGGCGTCGCCGAATGGCAGCGCGGTCACATCGCCCTGTTGCGTGGCGATATTGTCGAGGCCACGCTGCCCGCTGGCGTGCTGCACCACATCGAGCATCTGGCGCGACAAGTCGAACGCGGTGACCGATCGTGCCACCGGCGCCACGGCGAAACTGGCGTGGCCGGCGCCGCAGCCGAGATCGAGCACATTCGGTTTGCCGAGGCGGCGCGCCGCTTCCTGCATCAGCACCAGGTCGGCGCCTTGCGCGTGCACCGCGCTGCTCAGATAAGCGCTGGCGCTGGTGCCGAATTGTTGGGCGATGACATCTTGCTGTTGCATGTTTTTCTCCATCAAAGATAGGGTTGATGCAGAATAAGACGGTTTTTATCCTGTAACAAGACAAGTACTTATACTGGTATAAGTACTACCATGAAATATTCCCATGCTCTATATCCCGCGTCACCATGTCGAATAAATTAGGCGAATTCATCCGTGCCCGGCGCGAAGCGGTCACGCCGGCCAAGGCCGGCCTGTCCGGTGGCGGCCGGCGCCGCACGCCGGGCTTGCGGCGCGAAGAGCTGGCGCAATTGTGCGGCGTCAGCCCAACCTGGCTGACCTGGCTGGAGCAGGGCCGTCCGGTGTCGGCGTCGGCCGCGATGCTGGCCCGGCTGGCGCAAGTGCTGCAACTGAGCGCGGCGGAACGCGCCTATCTGTTTGCGGTGGCCGACAAGCTCGACCCGAACCAGGGCGCGAGCGGCGAAGCGGGCGACGACGGGCTGGCCGCGATTGTCGAGGCGATCGCCGCGCCGGCGTATATCCTGGACCGCGGGTGGGATGCGGTGGCCTGGAACCGCGACGCCGCACGCTTGTTCACCGGCTGGCTCGATCGCGAGCAGGGCGGCGCTGCGCCGAACCAGCTGCGTTTCATGTTCCGCGCAGCGAGTGCGCGTTCATTGATTGCCGACTGGCCGGAACGGGCGCGGCGGCTGGTGGCGGAATTTCGCGCCGATGCCGGCCGGCATGCCGACCAGCCGCCGCTGTCCGCCCTGATCGACGAATTGATACAAGCCAGCGCCGAGTTTCGCCAGTGCTGGGAAACGCAGCAAGTACTGGGGCGCGATGGCGGAGTACGCTGTTTCCAGCATCCGCTGTCGGGCGCCGTCAGTTTTAACCAGGTGACGCTGCACCTGGCGCGGCGCCATGAATTGAAATTGGTGATGCTGTTGCCTTTGGCGTAGCGATGGGCGCCATCTTTGTATGCGGAATGTAAATTGTTTCCTATGAAAACTATTTTGTGTTATGTTAACCGCGTCTTGTCGCTTTGGAATGTATATCGAGGCAATCGGCGGCTGTAACACTATTTAATTTTTAGGAGATGTGATGAAACGTATTCTGATGTGCGCTTTGGCTGTGCTGTCCTGTAGCGCATATGCCCAGCCTGCATTTACGGGAAATAATTTTAGTGGGACCTACGATTGCGCCGGCAACGATAACCGCGATGGCGCATTCGGCGTCACCTTGAAGGTTGCGCTGGCCGCCGCGCAAAGTAGCGGCGACCGCGGCGCTTACACGTTGACGATGGAGGTGCCTGACTATGCGTCGTACAAAGGCAGTGCGATAGCTAAGGGCAAGCAAGTGGCCGTATCTTTTGCCAACCTGGATACCAGCGGCAAGGACTATGGCACCAGTGTCGGCACCATGTCGAAGAACAAGGCGAACAAATGGGTGTTTACCAGTTATTATTATCAACCTGAATACAAGGGAGGTGGTTTCGGCACAGAAACGTGTACCCAGCAGTAATGTTCAACACCCCGGCCCAGGGGGAACATGCGCGTTTGGCCGTTGTTTCCTGATCATTGACAGCTTGCTCGATGGAGTTGCTCCTCGGCAAGCGGATGCATTTTATGGGCCGTTATGAGTTCTCGTTCGCAAAACCTGCGCAGCATCTATGCGATGCTGATCGCCGCCGCCATGTTTTCCTTGATGGACACAGCCATGAAGCTGCTGTCGGCCAACTATCCGGCGATGCAGGTGACTGCCTTGCGCGCGCTGTCGTCGCTGCCGCTGGTGTGCCTGTACCTGCTGTACCGGGGTGCGTTTACACATGTGCTGAAGGTGCGCTGGCCGCTGCATTTCCTGCGCGGCGGGCTCGGCATCGCGATGATCACGCTGTTCGCCTACGGTTTGCGGCTGCTGTCGCTGGCCGAGGCGTATGCGCTGTTTTTCATCGCGCCGATGCTGATCACGGCGCTGTCGGTATTTATTTTAAAAGAAAAAGTCGATGTGCAGCGCTGGTGCGCGATCGCGGTCGGGATGGGCGGCGTGCTGGTGGTGCTGCGCCCCAGCGGCGCACAGTTTTTCTCGCTGGGCGGACTGGCGGTGCTGGCCGCGGCGTCCTGTTATGCGGTGTCGGCGATCACCGGCCGGGTGCTGAGCCGCAGCGACGCCAGCGAAAGCATGGTGTTTTGGCTGATGGTGATGATGGCGATCGGTGGCGTGCTGCTGTCGGCGCACGAGTGGGTGGCCATCCGCCGTCAGGATGTCTGGTTGCTGCTTGGCTTGTCGGTCAGCGGTTTCCTGGGGCAATTGGCGATTACCGAGGCGTTTCGCACGGGCAAGGCGTCAAGCGTGGCGCCGTTCGAATATTCGGCATTGGCCTGGGGCATGGGCCTGGATTGGTTGCTATGGCGCACCTTGCCGGATGAATATACCTTGCTCGGCGCGGGGATTATCATTGCCAGCGGCATCTACCTGGTGCGGCGCGAGGCGGTGCATATCGACAGCGAACATCCGTGATTGTGGTTTTTCTGGCGTAGAAAATTCTGGGCCGCAACGAGAAAACGCCAAATTGATATAATCGACGGATGTTAAAACAACGCACTATCAAACAATTGGTCCGTACAGTCGGCGTCGGTTTGCACTCGGGCACCAAGGTCGAACTGACCTTGCGGCCGGCGGCGATCGATACCGGCATCGTGTTCCGTCGCGTCGACTTGACGCCGGTGGTGGAATTTCCCGCCAGCGCGATGGCGGTCGGCGATACGCGCATGGCCTCGGTGCTGATCAAGGATGGCGCGCGGGTGTCGACGGTCGAGCACTTGATGTCGGCCGCGGCCGGCCTCGGCATCGACAATATGTATATCGACGTCAGCGCCGAGGAAATTCCGATCATGGACGGTTCCGCGTCTTCTTTTGTGTTCCTGTTGCAACAATCGGGCGTCGAAGAGCAGGCGGCGGCGAAAAAATTCATCCGTGTGATCAAGCCGGTGGAAGTGCGCCACGGCAAAGGCGACGCCGAAAAATGGGCCTGTCTGAGTCCGCACGAAGGTTTTAAGCTGGACTTTTTCATTGAATTTAACCATCCGGCGGTCGATGGCACGACGCAGCGCGCGACAGTCGATTTCGGCGACGTGTCGTATGTGCACGATGTGGCGCGCGCGCGCACCTTCGGTTTCATGCAGGACGTCGAAAGCTTGCGCGGCATGGGACTGGCGCGTGGCGGTTCGCTGGAAAACGCCATCGTCATGGATGAATACCGTATCCTCAATTCGGACGGCCTGCGCTATGAAGATGAATTCGTGCGCCACAAGATACTCGACGCGATCGGCGACTTGTACCTGATCGGCCATCCCTTGCTGGCCAGCTACACGGCGCATAAATCCGGCCACGCGCTGAATAACCAGCTGCTGCTGGCCTTGCTGCAACAGCCGGACGCCTATGAAGTCGTGTCGTTCGATACCAATGAGGCGGCGCCGCAATCGTATCTGAGGCAGATGGAACGCGAGTGGTCGCTAACTTGACGTTAGTCTGATGGATCGCGGTGGCGCTGCACCAGCGCCCGTAGCGCCGCGATCAAGTCCTGGTTCTGTTTCGACGCCGGCAAGGTATTGCTCAATTCATCCAGCGCCGACATCGCCTTTTCCGGCAACACCAGCGCCCGGGTATAGACCACCGGCGCGATGCTTTTAATCACTTGCACTTTCAGCTTGATGGCGAAAATCTGCCAGCCGCGTTTTTCCAGCTCGGCTTGCAATTTCGGTAATTGCTGCTTCAATTTGGCCGCCACCGCCGCGTTCGGCGTCGCCAGCACCAGGTGTCCGCCCTCGAATTGCAGGATGTCGCACTGGCTGAACATGGCCGGCAACGCTTGTGCGCAATCTTTTTGCAGCGACGCCAGCCGGGCGACGGTCGGCAGCAGCGACGCCATGGTGGCGTTGCTGCGCAAAAAGTCGGTGGCGCCGCTGACGGGCTGGTTGAACTTGCGGCGCGGCGCCTGGAAAAAAGTGGGGGATCGCATAGCGCGCAACATATCACAGTTGCCCGCCGGCTGGCGAGCGGGGCATGCCGGCGCGGCGGCCGGAAGTGAATAAATTTCCGGAATTGGCCGACATTGTTTATCATCGCCCTATTGTTATATAGGCCAATATCCCAATCTTGGCTGCGTCGCATGATAAAATCATCGTCTTTTGCCATACTCGAACTCCGTGCGGTAACGCGATTTTTGCCTAGTTGTCACCAAGCGAGCTTTTTTTAACGGCGTTTTTTCAAGAATTCAAGCATGTCATTACTGACCCAGATTTTCGGTAGCCGCAACCAGCGGCTGCTCAAGCAATACCAAAAAACGGTACGCGAGATCAATGCGCTCGAGCCGGTCATCGAAAAGCTGTCGGATGCCGAGCTGCAAGCGAAGACGCCTGCCTTCAAGGAACGCCTCGCCAATGGCGAGACGCTGGATGCCTTGTTGCCGGAAGCGTTCGCCGTGTGCCGCGAGGCCAGCAAGCGCGTGATGCGCATGCGCCACTTCGACGTGCAATTGATCGGTGGCATGGTTTTGCACTACGGTAAGATCGCGGAAATGGGCACCGGCGAGGGCAAGACCCTGATGGCGACCCTGCCGGCCTATCTGAACGCCTTGTCGGGCAAGGGCGTGCATATCGTTACCGTCAACGATTACCTGGCGCAGCGTGATGCCGACACCATGGGCCGCCTGTATGGCTGGCTGGGCCTGTCGACCGGCGTCAACCTGTCGCAGATGGAGCACGACGCCAAGCAAGTCGCCTACGCGTCGGACATCACCTACGGCACCAACAATGAATTCGGCTTCGACTACCTGCGCGACAATATGGTGTTCGAAGCGCGCGACCGGGTCCAGCGCGCGCTCAATTTCGGCATCGTCGATGAAGTCGACTCGATCCTGATCGATGAAGCGCGTACTCCGCTGATCATTTCCGGCCAGGCTGAAAACCATACCGACCTGTATCACAAGATCAATGCCGTGCCTGGCCGTCTGACGCTGCAAATCGGCGAGGAAACGCCGGATGGCAAGGGCAAGGTCGAGGTGCCCGGCGATTACACCAAGGATGAAAAAGCGCATCAGGTGCTGCTGACCGAAGTCGGCCACGAGCGCGCCGAGGCGATCATGACCGAAATGGGTTTGCTGCCGGAAGGCGCCTCGTTGTACGACTCGGCCAACATCACGCTGGTGCACCACCTGTATGCGGCCTTGCGCGCCCACGCGCTGTACTTCAAGGACCAGCACTACGTGGTGCAAAACAATGAAGTGGTGATCGTCGACGAATTCACCGGCCGTCTGATGACCGGTCGCCGCTGGTCGGATGGCTTGCACCAGGCCGTCGAAGCGAAAGAAGGCGTCAAGATCCAGAACGAGAACCAGACGCTGGCCTCGATCACCTTCCAGAACTACTTCCGCATGTACAGCAAGCTGGCCGGCATGACCGGCACGGCCGATACCGAAGCGTACGAATTCCAGGAAATCTATGGCCTGGAAACCGTCGTGATCCCGCAAAACCGTCCATTGCAGCGCAAGGACCGTCAGGATCAGGTCTACAAGTCGTCGGAAGAAAAATACAATGCGATGCTGATCGACATCCGCGATTGCTACGAACGGGGCCAGCCGGTGCTGGTCGGCACCACTTCGATCGAGAATTCGGAACTGTTGTCCGGCATCCTGACCAAAGCGAAATTGCCGCATAACGTGCTGAACGCCAAACAGCATGCGCGCGAGGCGGAAATCATCGCCCAGGCCGGCCGCCCGAAAGCGATCACCATCGCCACCAACATGGCCGGCCGCGGTACCGACATCGTTTTGGGCGGCAACGTCGAAAACCAGATCAAGTTCATCGAAGCCAATCCGGACATCGCGGACGCCGACAAGGCGGCGCAAGCCAAGACGCTGCGCGATGAATGGCAATCGCTGCACGACCATGTGGTCAACGCCGGCGGCCTGCATATCATCGGCACCGAACGCCACGAATCGCGCCGGGTCGACAACCAGTTGCGCGGCCGTGCCGGCCGCCAGGGCGATCCGGGTTCGTCCCGCTTCTACCTGTCGCTGGACGACGCGCTGCTGCGCATCTTCGCCGGCGACCGCGTGCGCGCCATCATGGACCGCCTGAAAATGCCGGAAGGCGAGCCGATCGAGGCCGGCATCGTGTCGCGTTCGATCGAATCGGCGCAGCGCAAGGTGGAAGCGCGCAACTTCGACATCCGCAAGCAATTGCTGGAATACGACGACGTCGCCAACGACCAGCGCAAGGTGATTTACCAGCAGCGCAACGAGCTGCTCGAAGCGACCGATATTTCGGAACTGGTTGCATCGCTGCGCCATGGCGTGTTCACCGACCTGGTGCGCACCTATGTGCCGGAAGAGTCGGTCGAGGAACAGTGGGACGTCAAGGCGCTGGAAGCGACGCTGGCGTCCGAATGGCAAATCGAGCTGCCATTGCAAGCGGCGCTGGAAGCCGAGCCGAACCTGACCGACGACGAATTGCTCGAGCGCGTGATCGGCGCCGCCGATGCGGTGTACCAGGCCAAGATCGCGATCGTCGGCAAGGAATCGTTCGGCGGTTTCGAGCGCAACGTCATGCTGACCGGCGTCGACAACCACTGGCGCGAACATCTGGCGGCGCTGGACCACCTGCGCCAGGGCATCCATTTGCGCGGTTACGCGCAAAAGAACCCGAAACAGGAATACAAGCGCGAAGCGTTTGAACTGTTCGGCCAGATGCTCGACATGATCAAGAATGAAGTGGTCAAGCTGGTCATGACGGTGCGCATCCAGTCGCGCGAGGAAATCGACGCGGCGGAAGCGGCGATGCAGCAATCGCACGTCGAAAACGTGCATTACCAGCACGCCGATTTCAATCCGGACGCGGCGCCCGAGGAATTGCTGGCGCCGACCGCCAGCCCGGACGACAGCGATGGATTGACGATGGGCGGCATCAAGGTCGGCCGCAACGATCCATGTCCTTGCGGCAGCGGCAAGAAATTCAAGCAATGCCACGGCAAGCTGGCCTAAGCCGGCTAGTTTGAGGCGCCAAAAAGCGGGGAACTTCGGTGCTCCGCTTTTTTTTCGCCGATCAAAAGCGCGCGGCCATATTGACGCCGCGCACGCGGCAATTATGGGATTACAATAGCGGCTCCATTTCCACCACTTTCCACGCTAAAGAACTCATATGGCCGTCAATTCCCCCAAACCCGTCGCCGCTGACTTGAAAGCCGTCGCCGGCATCGACATCGGCGTCGCCGAAGCCGGTATCAAGAAACCGAACCGCAAGGATTTGCTGGTCTTGAAACTGGCGCCGACGGCGTCGGTATCGGGCGTATTCACGCTGAACCGTTTTTGCGCCGCGCCGGTGCAAGTGGCGAAAGCCAACCTGGCCGGCGTGACCGCCGGCGCCGCGCCGATTCGCGCGCTGCTGGTCAATACCGGCAACGCCAATGCCGGCACCGGCGCATCCGGCCTGGCCGATGCGCACGCCTCGTGCGCTGCGCTGGCCGCATTGCTCGATTGCGCGCCGGAACAGATCCTGCCGTTTTCGACCGGCGTGATCCTGGAGCCGCTGCCGGTGCAGCGCCTGGTGGCGGGCTTGCCGCAAGCGGTCGCCGCGCTGACCGCCGACAACTGGTTCTCGGCCGCCGAAGCCATCATGACCACAGACACCCAGCCCAAAGCCGGCTCGCGCACGGTCGACATCCTTGGCCACACGGTGACCCTGACCGGCATCAGCAAGGGCGCCGGCATGATCAAGCCGAACATGGCGACCATGCTGGGCTTTTTGGCGTTCGATGCCAGCGTGGCGCAGCCGGTGCTGGACCACCTGGTGAAGCAGGCCGCCGACAAGTCGTTCAACTGCATCACCATCGACGGCGACACGTCGACCAACGATTCCTTCATGCTGATCGCCACCGGCGCCGGCACCTTGCGCGTCGATAGCATCGACTCGCCGGAATACGCGGCGCTGGCGACCGCCGTCACCGAATTGTCGACCTTCCTGGCGCAAGCCATCGTGCGCGACGGCGAAGGCGCGACCAAGTTCATGACCGTCACCGTCGAAGACGGCAAGAATATCGAAGAGTGCCGCAAGATCGCCTATTCGATCGCCCATTCGCCGCTGGTGAAAACCGCTTTCTTCGCCTCCGACCCTAACCTGGGCCGCATCCTGGCGGCGATCGGCTATGCCGGCGTGGACGACCTCGACGTCGGCCAGCTGAACCTGTACCTGGACGATGTATGGGTCGCCAAGAATGGCGGCCGCAACCCGGACTACCAGGAGCAGGATGGCCAGCGCGTGATGCAGCAAAGCGAAATCACGATCCGCGTCAAGCTGGCCCGCGGCGACGCGAGCGCCACCTTGTGGACCTGCGACCTGTCGCACGATTACGTCAGCATCAACGCCGATTACCGCTCATGAGTTCACTCGATCAATTCCTGGTGCGCGCCGAGGCGTTGCTGGCGCGGGTCGAAGCGATCTTGCCGCAAGCGCCGCGCGAGCCGGACTGGAAGCTGGGTTTCGCTTTCCGCTGGCGCCGCCGCAACGGCGGCGCCAGTTATCTGCAGCCGGTGAAGCATGTGTCCGGCATCGCGCTGTCGGACTTGCAGAATATCGCCACGCAAAAGCTGCAGATCGAGCAAAACACGCGCCAGTTCGTGCAGCGCCGGCCAGCCAACAACGTGCTGCTGACCGGCGCGCGCGGCACCGGCAAGTCGTCGCTGATCAAGGCCTGTCTGAACCAGTTCGCCAATGACGGCTTGCGCCTGATCGAAGTCGACAAGGCCGACCTGGCCGATTTGCCCGACATCGTCGACCTGGTCGCCGGCCGGCCCGAGCGCTTCATCATTTTCTGCGACGACTTGTCGTTCGAAGAAGGCGAGAGCGGCTACAAGGCGCTGAAAGTGGCGCTGGACGGCAGCATTGCCGCGCAATCGGACAATGTGCTGATCTACGCGACCTCGAACCGGCGCCACCTGATGCCGGAACGGATGTCCGACAACAGCAGCTACAAGACCGACGACGACGGCGACCTGCATCCGGGCGAAACGGTGGAAGAGAAAATCTCGCTGTCCGAACGCTTCGGTTTGTGGCTGTCGTTCTACCCGTTCAAGCAGGACGATTACCTCGACATCGTCGGCCATTGGCTGGCCTCGTTCGGCTGCGATGCGCAGCAAATCGACAGCGCGCGCGGCGACGCCCTGCGCTGGGCCTTGCAGCGCGGTTCGCGTTCAGGCCGGGTGGCGTGGCAATTCGCCAAGGATTACGCCGGAAAGCTGCCGCATGAGCCAAGTTAAGACAACACCGGTCGACGTCGCGGTCGGCATTTTGATGAAACCGAACGGCGACGTGCTGCTGGGCCAGCGTCCGGCCGGCAAGCCCTACGACGGTTATTGGGAATTCCCGGGCGGCAAAGTGGAACCGGGCGAAGCGATCATCGATGCGCTGAAGCGCGAATTCGTCGAAGAGCTGGGTTTGCACATCGACAGCGCCGAAGCGTGGTGCGGCGTTGAATATATCTACCCGCACGCCCACGTGCGGCTGCATTTCTACATCAGCCGGGAATGGCGCGGCGAGCCGCAAAGCCTGGAAGGGCAGGCGTTCGCGTGGCAGGGGACGGTAGGCGTCGAGCCTTTGCTGCCGGCCACGATCCCGTTGCTGGAGTGGCTCGATGAGGTGCGGCGCGAGGCGGCGTGATGGCTGTGCATGCCGCAGCGCGGCATGCAAGTTTCGGGGAGGTCGAGCAGGTCGGGCAGACCGGATGAGTGCGCAGCACGTATTCCGGCCAGGCTGCTATTCCTTCAAACCATCCTGATCCAATGGATCATCAAGTGGATCGGCGGCCGGTATCGTGTATTTTTCCTCGGCCCAGGCGCCCAGGTCGATCTGTTTGCAGCGTTCCGAGCAAAATGGGCGGAATTTATTTTTTTCAGTCCACTCGACTTTGGCCGAGCAGGTAGGGCAGTTAACGACAGTCATGATACTCACTACTTAAAAATTACAGAGCGTCAGCTCGAATGGCACATCCTCTTCCAGCGGCTTCGGTTTCAAGTCGCCGCCCTGGGTGGTAAAGCGTACCCACAGCATGTATTTGTTGGCGGAAATCTCCGGGATCGCGCCGGCATGTTCATCCACGCTCAAGCGCAGCATCTGGTAAACCTTGCCTTGCAACATTTGCTGGTAGCTGCCGGCGTTGGCGATCAATTTGACCGGGCCGCCGGAATCGCGCAGCAGGCGCAGCACCAGCGCCAGCGCATCGAACAGCGGCGCCAGCGGCGCGAACCAGGCGCTGATATCGGAAAAACGCTGTTCGGTACTGCGTTTTTGCCATGCAAAATACGAGGGCAAGTCGAATTCGCAGGCGCCGCCCGGGATGATGGTGCGGCCGCGTATGCTCATCAGCCATTCATTGTCGCGGATATTCTGGCCGGTCTTGCCTTGCGCCGCGACCAGCGCGCTGCTGACGGTGTCCAGTTCGCCCAGCACGGAGTCGAGCATGTCGGCCTGGACGTTCGGGTTGGAGCGGTAGCCGAGCAGGCTTTGGCGCTGGCGTTCCAGTTCTTGCAGCAAATCCGACTTCAAGTCGGCGCGGCCGGCCACTTCAAGCATGTCGAAAATGGTGGCCAGGGCGACGTGGTGCTGCATCGGGTGTTCTTGGTGCACAAAGAACTTGAATTTGTCGTACAGGTCTTCCAGACGCAACAAGGTCCGTATGCGTTCGTTGAAAGGGTATTCGTAGACAATCAAAATAACATCCCTTTAAATATGGACCGGCAAACAATTCCGTGATTCTGAACCAAGCGCCGACAAATTACAAACGTTGCGACGGGATTGCCGCCATTCTTAGCGAAAAATCCAGATATAAAGCATGCAAGCGCTCGATTTGGGGCAGCAAAGCGGCGATTTCCCCATCATTGGCGATGATATCGTCGGCCGCCGCCAGCCGCACCTGGCGCGTCGCCTGTGTCGCCATGATGGACTTGACCTGCGCTTCCGGCAAGCCGTTACGGGCCATGACGCGCGAAATTTGCAGGCTTTCCGGACAATCGATGACCAGCACCCGGTTCACCCGCTGTTTCCAGCCGCCCGATTCGACCAGCAGCGGCACCGCGAAGATCACATAACTGCCGGTCGCTTCGGCTGCCGCCTGCACGGTGGCGCTGCGTATGCGCGGATGCAAGATCGCTTCCAGCCTGGCCTTGGCTTGCGGGTCGGAAAATACCAGCGCGCGCATCTTGGCCCGGTCCATCGCGCCGCCGGCATCGGCCACGCCGGGGCCGAACTGCTCCAGCAAGGCCGGCATCGCGGCGCCGCCGGCCGCCGTCAAACGGTGTGCGATCTGGTCGGTATCGATGACGCTGGCGCCGCGCGCGGCGAACAGGTCGGCCACCGTGGTCTTGCCGCAGCCTATGCCGCCAGTCAGTCCGATGCTGAAAAACGGCGCTGTTTGTGCTTCCATGTCACTCCTTGGCGCATGCGCCATCGTATCAGCCGGGCATCAGCCGAGAAGGCTGAGGGTCAGGTGCGACAGCGGCGTGCCGTATAGCAGCGCGATCAAGCCAGCCGCGGCCAGGTAGGGGCCGAATGGAATCGGCTTGTCACGGCCGCGCTTGGTGAACACGATCAATGTAATGCCGACCAGCGCGCCGACCACCGATGACAACAGGATGATGGTGGGCAGCATGGCCCAGCCCAGCCAGGCGCCCAGCGCGGCCAGCAACTTGAAGTCACCATATCCCATTCCCTCTTTTCCTGTCGCCAGTTTGAAGGCCCAATACACGGCCCACAGCGCCAGATAACCGGCCGCGGCGCCGATCACGGCATCTTGCAGCGGCACGAAAGTAGCGTGGATATTGATCAGCAAGCCGGCCCACAGCAGCGGCAAGGTCAAGTCGTCCGGCAACAACTGGGTGTCGGCGTCGATGAAGGTCATCGCCAGCAGCGCATACAGGAACAGCAGCGTCGACAGGCCGGCCCAGCCGCTGCCGAAATGCCAGATCAGCACCGCCGACAGCACGCCGGTCAGCAATTCGACCAGCGGATAGCGGATCGAGATCGGCGCCTTGCAGGCGCTGCATTTGCCGCCGAGGACCAGGTAGCTGACTAGCGGAATGTTTTCCAGCGCGCTGATCTGGTGGTCGCAATGCGGACAGCACGAGCGCGGCACCATCAGGTTGAAGCGGTCGGTGTGCGGCAGCGCGTGGCCGCTTTCGGCGGCCACGTAATTATCCGATTCGCGCTGCATCATCTTCGGGATGCGGTAAATCACGACGTTGAGGAAACTACCGATCAACAAGCCGAACAGGCCGGCGACCAGGCTGACCAGCAGGTTGGCCGGTTCGGCAAATAACAGGGTATCTTGCAGCATCGTATTTTATTTCCGCGTCGGCATGAGTGAGAGTGGCAATGCCATGCCCGCTCAAGGGCACTTCGAAAAACCTGCTGCGCAGCGCACTTCCGGGCCTGTGTTGCTCGCTGTAGCTCGGTACAGCTGCGCGACTCGACCCGGAATTGCGCTTGCCTGCGACGGTTTTTCGAGGTGCCCTTGATGGCGAACATGAGAACTCGCCCATATTAAAACATTGCCGAGGGCCAATGGGGAGCTTTTAGCGTCTATTTTGTATCCGGGATTTAAAATTGAAGCGCAGACACGGCTTCAGACCAGCGCCATCGCCGATGAACGACCAACAGCCGTATCGCAAACGGCGGCCTGAAAATGAGAGGGTGCAGCATGCCGATGCGAGTGCCGCACTACAGGACTCCATCGACAGGTTCTACAATCGCCAGTGGCGCCACGCGCGCTTCGGCGATGTTCCACCCGCGCTGTTTGCTGGAACATTCAGCAAACAGCGCGGGCGGCTTGAAACAAGAGTGTCCGCTATGGGCAGTACACCTCATTCCAGCGACGCGGGTCAATCCGGCGCCAGCGCCAACAATGATATTTAGATGCGACCGTGTTCGAGTTGTGAAACGGTCTTGCCTGCGTGCAGGTCAGCGCCAATTTTCTCGGGATCGACACCTTGGGCGCGCGCTTCCGCGAGAAGCTTTTTCTGATCGTCTTTGCTGACGCCCGCTTTTGACATTGCTTCCATAGCAGAAAAAACGTGGCCCATTTCACTAGGCGAAATTGCGTGACTCATCATTAGCTCCAAAAGTAAGTTGAATGAAATATTAAAAACACAAGGGATTGCGTCATATCGTGCTGCTGTAACAGCAATGATTCATCAGCCACGATAATCAACGACTGCAGCGAAGTTCATATGATCAATCGCCTTTCATCAGTGGATGCTTGGTCGAAAAAGTTTCATCGATTAAATAAATTCAGGGAATGTCAGCCACAATTCCACCATCCCGTCATCCAGGCGGCAGTCCGGCCGGCAGCGCGTCCAGGTCGCTTGTCCTGGCGCCGCCCTGCACCGTGATATGGGGGGACGGAATGGCTTATGTGGGAAAAGGGATGTACCAGCGCGCGCGGGAGAAAAACCGCTTTCGGGCTAGTCTGCGGAGCGAGGCGCTGCAAGGTATGTTGAAAACCTGCAGCATTGCTTTACACCACCGAACCCAGCTTGAAGATCGGCAAATACATGGCAATCACCAGGCCGCCGATCAGCACCCCCAGGATCACCATGATCATCGGTTCCATCAGCGACGCCAGCGCGGCCACCGCCTCGTCGACTTCTTCCTCGTAAAAATCGGCGACCTTGCCCAGCATCGCGTCGAGCGAGCCGGACTCTTCGCCGATCGCCACCATTTGCGTGACCAGGTTGGGGAACACGTCGGCATTTTGCATCGCCACCGTCAGGCTGGTGCCGGTGCTGACTTCATTCTGGATGCGCCGGGTGGCGTCCAGGTAGACCGCGTTGCCGGCCGCGCCGCCGACCGAGTCCAGCGATTCGACCAGCGGCACGCCGGCCGCGAACATGGTCGCCAGCGTGCGGGTCCAGCGCGCGATGGTCGCCTTGCGTATCACGGCGCCGAATACCGGCACTTTCAGCATGGCCACGTCCATGAAGCGCTGCATCTTCGGCGAGCGGCGCCAGGCCTGGAAAAAGAAGTAGATCACCGCGAACAGGCCGCCGAAGATCAGGTACCACCAATTGACGAAAAATTCCGACAGCGCCATGACGAACAGTGTCGGCGCCGGCAAGGCCGCGCCAAAACTCTTGAATACTTCCTTGAACGCCGGCACCACCCAGATCATGATCACCGCCGTGACGATGAAGGCCACCGCCAGGATCGCCAGCGGATAGGTCAGCGCCGACTTGATCTTGCCCTTGATGGCCAGCGTCTTTTCCTTGTAGACCGCGAGCCGGGTCAGCAAGTCTTCCAGGATGCCGGCCTGTTCGCCGGCGCCGACCAGGTTACAAAACAGCGGGTCGAAATACAGCGGGTATTTGCGGAAAGCCTGGTTCAGGCTGGTGCCGGTTTCTATGTCGGCGCGCAAGTCCATCACCAGCTTCGACACCGACGGATTGGCATGGCCCTTGCCGACGATGTCGAACGATTGCAGCAGCGGCACGCCGGCGCGCATCATCGTGGCCAGCTGGCGGGTGAACAGCGAGATATCCTTGTCGGTGATTTTCTTGCCGCTGCGGTAAGCCTTTTTCTTGACCTTGGTCACCATGATGCCTTGCCGGCGCAAGGTGACGTTGACCACGGCCTCGCCGCCGGCGCGCATTTCTCCGCGCACGGTTTTGCCGGTCTTGTCCTTGCCTTCCCAGGCAAAGATGAGTTCCTTGACCTGGCTGTCCCGCGCCGTTTTGCCCAATGTGGCCATGCTCCGCCTTATTCCATTCTTTTTTGATGACTGTTATTCGTTAGTACAGCCTAACACTTCTTCGAGGCTGGTCAATCCTTGCCGCACCTTGCTCAAGCCGGCCCGGCGCAGCGACACCACGCCTTCCGATTCGGCCTGGCGGGCAATTTCCAGCGAGTTGCCGTGCGCCAGGATGATTTTCTCGATCGCTTCGGTGATCGGCATGATCTGGTAAATCCCGACCCGGCCCTTGTAGCCGGTGCCGTTGCAGCGTTCGCAGCCGACCGGGCCATGCGGTTTCCAGCTGCCATCGAGTTCTTCCGGCAGGAAACCGGCTTTCAGCAGCAGTTCATCGATCATCTCGACCGGCTGCTTGCAGGAACACAGGCGGCGGGTCAGGCGCTGCGCCGTGATCAGGATCACCGACGAGGCGATATTGAACGGCGCCACGCCCATATTCATCAAGCGCGTCAGCGTCGACGGGGCATCGTTGGTATGCAAGGTGGAAAACACCATGTGGCCGGTTTGCGCCGCCTTGATGGCGATGTCGGCGGTTTCCAGGTCGCGGATCTCGCCGACCATGATGACGTCCGGATCTTGCCGCAGGAACGATTTCAACGCCACCGGGAAGGTCAGGCCGGCCCGTTCATTGACGTTGACCTGGTTGACGCCCGGCATATTGATCTCGGCTGGATCTTCCGCCGTTGAAATATTGATGCCGGGCTTGTTGATCACGTTCAGGCAAGTGTACAGCGACACGGTCTTGCCGGAACCGGTCGGCCCGGTCACCAGCACCATGCCGTAGGGACGGGTAATTGCATCGAGCAGCAGCGCTTTCTGGTCCGGCTCGTAACCGAGCGCGTCGATGCCCATCTGGGCCTGGGTGGCGTCGAGTATCCGCATCACGGTTTTTTCGCCGAACAGCGTCGGCAGCGTGCTGACCCGGAAATCGATGGTGCGCACCGGCGACAGGATCAGCCGCATGCGGCCGTCTTGCGGGATGCGCTTTTCGGAAATATCCAGCCGCGCCAGCACCTTGATGCGCGACACGAGTTTTTCCCGGATCGATACCGGCGGCTGCGCGTGATCGAGCAACACGCCATCGACCCGCAAGCGTATCCGGAAATATTTCTCGAACGGTTCAAAATGGATATCCGACGCGCCCAGGTTGACCGCATCCATCAAGATCTTGTTGAGGAAGCGCACGATGGGCGCATCTTCGACTTCATTGGCGGAAGGATCGGGCGCGGCGGTTTCTTCTTCGGCGAACTGGATTTCCTGGTGATCGCCGCCCAGGTCGCTGATGATTTGCTCGCTGCTTTTATTCAGGCTGGCCAGCACTTGCAGCAGCACGTCATGCTGCACGATCACCGGTTCCACCGACGCTTCGGTCTGGAACTTGATCTGGTCCAGCGCCTGGGTATTGGTCGGATCGGAAATCGCCACCGACATCTTGTTGCCGCGCCGTGTCAGCGGAATCACGCGCTGGCTTTGCATCAAGCGGTTGTCGATGCTTTTTTGCGGCAGCGCATCCAGGCTCAGGGTGCGTAAATCGAGTAGCGGGTAGGCAAAGGTTTCCGAGCAAAACAGCGCCAGCCCGGCCGCGTCGATGGCGCCGCTGGACAGCAGCACATCGATGAAGGATTGCTTTTCTTGTAATGATTTTTTGTGCAGCGTATCGGCCACCGCGGCATTCAAATGCCCGGCTTGCAGCAATGCTCGCGCCAGGCCAGGCATGGCCGTGCCGGAAGCTTGAGCGACGATAGGAGAGACTGCTGCCATAGGAACGTTGTTCATCAAACTACGCTGTTTATAGCGGCCGGCAAATGACAGGACAGAGAGTAATGCCCGGTCCGCTGATTCGCTAGATCATGCCTACGAGCACCTTGTTTGTAAAGCGTTTGTCATGCTGTCAGCCTCTATAAAACACGATAACCGCCGGCATCTTGCGCTTTCGCGCGCCCAACTTGTCAATCCTCTAATGCCATCACCGTTTGCAGCGGTTTTTTGATCTTGACCATCTTGATCGCCTGGTTTTGCACTTGCACCACTTCGATGATGCAATGGCCGATCTTGACGCTGACCGGCGCTTCCGGAATATCCTGCAACAATTCCAGCAGCATGCCGTTGACGGTCTTCGGACCATCCAGCGAAAAGTCCAGTCCCAGGCGCTTGTTGATGTCGCGTAAGGCCGTGGTGCCTTCCAGCAAGCATTCGCCGCTGGCATCCCAGCCGAACGAGTCGGCGCGCGCGGCGCCCGGCGTCGAGGTGGTGAATTCGCCGATCATTTCCTCGATGATGTCGTCCAGCGTCACCAGGCCCTGTACTTCGCCGTATTCATCGACGATGATGCCGAGCCGTTCGCGATTCTCCTGGAAATATTGCAACTGTGCAAACACACCGGTATCTGGCGGAATGAAATACGGTGCGCTGAGCAAGGCGCGGAAATGGTCGACTGTCAATTCCTCTTCCTGGTTCAACAAGGCCACCGCCTTGCGCACATGCAAAATGCCGGCGATCTGGTTGATCTCGCCTTGATAGACCGGCAATTTATTGTGATAGCAGGTGGTCAGTTGCCGGGTGATTTCCTCGACCGTGCTGGCCAGGTTCAGCGCTTCGATCTGGGCGCGCGGAATCATGATGTCTTCGACGCAGATGGTTTCCAGGTCGAACAGGTTGAGCAAGATGCTTTTATGTTTTTGCGGAATGAAGTTGCCGCCTTCCAGCACGATCGAACGCAATTCCTCCGGCGACAGCCGGGTGTCGTGCAACTTGCCGCCCTGCTTGATGCGGAACAGCCGCAACACCAGGTAGACGAACAGGTTGACGAACCAGATCAGCGGCTTGGCCACGCTCATCAGCGGTTTCAGGATCATGCTGGTCGGCAGCGCGATATGTTCCGGGAAGGTGGCGCCGATTACCTTCGGTGAAATTTCGGCGAACACGATCAGCAGGAACGCCACGCCGCCGGTCGACAGCAAGATCACCTGTTCGTCGTAGCCAAAGGCGCCGATCGCGATCACCGTCACCAGCGCGGTGGCCATGGCGTTGATCATGGTGTTGGCGATCAGGATCAGCGACAGCAGCTTGTCGGTGCGGTCCAGCAGCCACAGCGTGGTGCTGGCGCGCCGGCTGCCGCGTTTGGCCATATGGCGCAGGCGGTGGCGGTTGGCCGCCATCAGGGCGGTTTCGGCCATCGCGAAAAAGGCCGAGCAGAGTATCAGGAGTGCGAGTGCAAGAATTTGCACCCATATGGGCACGGTATCCAATGGGTCACCGTCAAGAAAACAACGTGGGAAAACTGGCCGGCCTTGCAAAAAAAATGCGCCGGTCCAGCGCGGCTGGCCTGTATTGACATAAAAATAAGTCCAGCGCCAGAGCTGTGAATTCTAAGGCAAGTGCCGACTGCGTGCAAGTTTGACGCGGCCTGGCTTGGCGCCGCGTCAAGCCGGTTCGCCTCCCGCTTACGCTTTCTTGCCTTCGACCTTGACGTTGGCCACCGCCACCACTTCGGCTTGCGTGGCGTCCTCGTCGGGTTCTTGCGAACTGCCCTTGCTGATGTTTTCGCCATCGCCGCGGCGCAAGGTCCAGAAGGTCAGCGACGACAGGATGGTCAGCACGGCCAGGCACAGGAAGGCGTGGTGCAGCGCGCTGGCCAGTTGCAGGCGGTCGCTTTGCGGCATGTCGCCGAGGAACCAGCCGGTGATCAGCGAGCCGAAGGCCAGTCCGAAGCTCATCGACAATTGCTGCATCGAGCTGGCGATGGTACTGGCCATGCTGGAGTCGGCGTTGTCGATGTCGGCGAAGGCGATGGTGTTCATGCTGGAAAATTGCAGCGAATTGAAAAAGCCCAGGCACAGGCTGATCATCACGATCGCATACAGCGGCGTACTGGCGCCGACCAGCGAAAACATGGCGATCGTCACGCCGATCAGCACCGTATTGACGATCAGCACCTGGCGGTAGCCGAAACGCGCCAGCACCCGCGCCGAAATCACTTTCATGAACATCGCGGCGGCCGCCGACGGCATCATCAGCAAGCCCGATTGCCAGGCCGGCAAGCCCAGGCCAAGCTGGTACAGCAGCGGCAGCAGGAAGGGCAGGCCGCCGACCCCGAGGCGGGTCACGAAACCGCCGACCACCGAGACCCGGAAGGTGCGGATCTTGAACAGCGTCAGGCGCAGCAGCGGATGCAGCATTTCGCTGGCGTGCCACGCATACGCGGCCAGCAGGCTGATCGAAATGAACAGCAGCACCGCGGCCGAGGTCGGGTCCAGCTTATGTTCGCCGAACACTTCCAGCAGCCATGACAGCAGCGCGATGCCGGTGCCGAACAGGACCAGGCCGATCAGGTCGAGCGGGCGCTGCTTGTCGCCGTAATAGTCCGGCATGTAGCGGTAAGCGAGGAATAGCGCGACCAGGCCGACCGGCACGTTGACGAAGAAAATTTCGCGCCACGACAGCCAGTGCACGATCAGGCCGCCCACCGTCGGCCCCAGCAAGGGACCGATCAGCGCCGGGATGATCACGAAGTTCATCGCCGCCAGCAATTGCGACTTGGGGAAGGTGCGGATGATGGTCAGCCGTCCGACCGGCATCATCATCGCCGCGCCGACGCCTTGCAGCAGCCGCGCCGCGACCAGCATCGGCGAATTGACCGACAGGCCGCACAGGATCGAGGCAATGGTGAAGATCGCCACCGCCGCCGAAAACACGCGCCGCGTGCCGAAACGGTCGGCCATCCAGCCGCTGATCGGGATGCATACGGCCAGGCTCAGGATGTAGCTGGTGACCACCGCCTTCAAGCTCAAAGGCGTCACTTGCAGGCTGGCCGCCATGGCGGGAATGGCGGTGTTGACGATGGTGGAGTCGAGTTGCTCCATGAACAGGGCGGTCGCGACCACCCATGGCAAATAGCTCTTGGTGGCGGAGCTGGTCATCGGGTTGGGCATGGAGCGGAGCCTGAGTGTAGTGGGGCCGGGCTTGCGGCATACCCTCGATTGTTACATAAATGTGTCTTCCACGTAGCGTGGATGTCATCGGCGTTCTTTTTCCGCAACGCCATTCTGGTCATCGTGCCGTCATTAATACAGCGTAAGTTGCTGACATTCGCATCCCTGGACAAGACGGCACATCATATGGAATCGATTTTCGAGCAATTGGCGGCGCCGGACGATGCGCCCGCCATTCCGCGCCGGCGCTTCATGCGCCAGCTTGGTTCGGCGGCGCTGCTGGGCGGCGCCGGCCTGGCAGGCTGCGGCAGCACCGCGCCCGAGCTGGCCGGCGAGCATGCCGGCGCGAGCTTCCGGCACGGCGTGGCCAGCGGCGACCCGCTGCAGGACCGGGTGATCCTGTGGACCCGCGTCACGCCGCCGGCCGGTCATGACGGCGGCGAGCTGGCGGTGCAGTGGAGCATGGCGGCCGACCCGGCGATGCGCCAGCCGGTCGGCGGCGGCATCGTCAATACCGGCGCAGGGCAGGATTACACCGTCAAGGTCGATGCGGCCGGGCTGTTGCCGGGCCATGTCTATTATTACCGCTTCAGCTGCGCCGGCGTCAAGTCGGCGCAAGGCCGCACGCGCACCTTGCCGAAGGCCGACGTCAGGCAGGTGACGCTGGCGGTGTTCTCGTGCTCGAATTATCCGGCCGGCTATTTCAACGTCTACGCCGACGCCGCCCGGCAAGACCAGTTCGACGCGGCGCTGCATATCGGTGACTATATTTATGAATACGAAGCGACCGGTTACGCCAGCGCCGATGCGGTGGCGCTGGGGCGCGTGTCCGATCCGCCCGACGTGCTGCTGGCGCTGGACGACTACCGCCGCCGCTACGCCCAGTACCGCGGCGACCCGGACTTGCAGGCGCTGCACGCCAGCGTGCCGTTCATCCTGGTATGGGACGACCATGAATTCGCCGACGATGCGTGGCGCGAGGGTTCGGTCGATCACCGGCCGGCCCGCCACGGTCCCTTCTCGGTACGCAAGGAGGCGGCGCTGCGCGCGTATCACGAGTGGATGCCGGTGCGCGCGCCCGAGCCGGAGCGGCTGGAACGGATCTACCGTTCCTTCGATTTCGGCAAGCTGCTGTCGCTGCATATGCTCGATACGCGGCTGATCGGCCGCGACCAGCAATTGATGCTGTCGTCCTACTATGATGCGAGCCGCCGCTTCGATGAAGCCAAGTTTCGCAGCGACCTGAACGCGCCGCAGCGCCAGATGATGGGTGTCGAACAGATGGCGTGGCTGGAGCGCCAGGTGGCGGCATCGGGCGCGCGCTGGCAGGTGCTGGGCCAGCAGGTGCTGATGGCGCGCATGGAGTTGCCGCTGCCGGTGGCGATGGGGCAGATCAGCCGCAGCGCGTATGTCGACTTGAAAAGCCGCGCCCCCGACAGCCTCACCGAACAGGAACTGGCTTGCCTGGCGGCGCCCGGCTTGCCCTGTTATATGGATTCGTGGGACGGTTATCCGCAAGAGCGCGAACGGGTATTCGGCTTGATGCGGCGCTTGCGCAAGAACCTGGTGGTGCTGGCCGGCGACAGCCACAATGCGTGGGCCAGCGATTTGCGCGACGATGCGGGGCACCAGGTCGGCGTCGAATTCGCCACCCCGTCGGTCTCGTCGCCCGGCATGGAAAGCGCCTATCCGCAGCATGCGCCACAGGACGTGGCGCGCATCATGGAACAAATGATCGCGCCGCTGTATTACGCGCAAACCAGCAAGCGCGGCTATCTGATCGTCACCGTTACCAGCGATGAAGTGCGCGCCGACTGGCGTTTTGTCGATACGGTGCACAGCCGCCAGTTCAGCGCCGCCACCGAGCGCAGTCTGCGCACGCTGGCAGGTCCGGCCGGGCGCAAGATCGCCGAGTGTTAATGGCTGAATTTATTCAGCGCATCGAACAGCGGCAAGGCCGCGTCGGCGATACGTTCCAGGCTGGCTTCGCGCAATTGCGCCGTGTCGATGGCGGTATCGCTATCGAGGCCGGCCCAGCGCAGCAAGGCCTGGCAAGCCGACGGCGTGTCGAACATGCCGTGCAGATAACTGCCGAGGATGTGTTCATCGTCCGAGCGCGCGCCCTCCGGCCGGCCATCGATCAAAAAGGCCGGCCGGGCCAGCGCCGCGCCGTGCGACACGCCCATGTGGATTTCATACCCTGCCACCGTCGCATCGGCAAAGACGCAGCGGCCGCTGACTTGTAACAGCCGCTTTTCACGCGTCAGTTCGGTCGCCATATCGAGCAAACCCAGAGCCGGCGTGACACCAGCAGCGCCTTCGACGCCGTGCGGATCGGCCACGCTGCTGCCCAGCATCTGGAAGCCGCCGCAAATGCCGATCACCTTGCCGCCGTAGCGCAGATGCTTGTTCAGCGCCGTTTGCCAGCCCTGGGCCCGCAGCCATGCCAGGTCGCCGCGGGTGTTTTTACTGCCGGGCAGTATCACCAGGTCGGCCGGCGGTATCGTCCGGCCGGGGCCGATGAATTGCAGGTCGACGCCGGGATGGGCGCGCAAGGCGTCGAAATCGGTGTGGTTGCTGATGCGCGGCAGTTGCGGCACGATCACGCGGAAGGCGCCGCGTCCGGCCTGTTGCGATGCGACCGCGTCTTCGGCGTCGAGGAACAGGCCTTGCAGGTAGGGCAGCACCGCCAGCACCGGCTTGCCGGTCTGCCGTTCCAGCCATGCCAGTCCCGGATCGAGCAGCGCAATATCGCCGCGAAAGCGGTTGATGACAAAGCCGATGATACGCTGGCGTTCGCTGTCCGACAGGCAGGCCAGCGTGCCGACGATGTGGGCGAACACGCCACCGCGGTCGATGTCGGCGACCAGGATCACCGGGCAGTCGACGGCTTCGGCAAAGCCCATGTTGGCGATGTCGCGCGCCCGTAAATTGATTTCGGCCGGGCTGCCGGCGCCTTCGACGATGACGGCATCGTATTGCCGCTCCAGGCGCCGGTACGACTCCAGCACTGCCTGCATCGCCACCGTCTTGTACTGCTGGTAGTCGCGCGCCTGCATGTCGGCTTGCGCCTTGCCGTGGATGATCACTTGCGCGCCGGTGCAGGACGACGGCTTTAATAGCACCGGGTTCATGTCGGTGTGCGGCGCCACGCCGGCGGCGATGGCCTGCAGCGCCTGCGCGCGGCCGATCTCTCCGCCATCGGCCGTCACCGCGCTGTTGAGCGCCATGTTTTGCGGCTTGAACGGCACCACCCGCACGCCCTGGCGCTTCAGGATGCGGCACAGCGCGGCCACCACCGTGCTCTTGCCGGCGTCCGACGTGGTGCCTTGCACCATCAGCGTGGAAAAGGGATAGTTCATGCGGTTTCAGCCTGGCGCTAGTTTTTGCGACGCGCGCGCGCCGTTTCCAGGACTTCGCACAGGGCGGCGGCGCCGGCGATCATGCGCGGACCGGCGCGGTTGGTCAGGTTGCCGTCGAGGTTGTACAGATTATTGCTGCGTACCGCTTTCATCGCTGGATACTGGCGCCACATGGCCAGGCCGCCGTCTTTTTCCCTGGCGCTTTTCTCGCTGGTGCCGATCAATACTTCCGGGTCTTCCTGCAGCACGCCTTCCGGCGTCACCACCGGCGCCACCACTTTCATGCCGTCGAAAATATTGCGTCCGCCGCACAGCCGTATCGCTTCGCCGATGATGTGCGCGCCGCTCAGCGTGTACAGCGGCTTGTCCCATACCTGATAAAACATGCCGACCGTCGGCCGGCCGGCATACTTTGCCTTCAGTGCGGCCAGCTGGTTTTGCAGCGCGGCGGCGGCCGGCTGCGCGATCTTCTCGGTGCCGGCCAGCTGGCCCAGGCGCAGCACGCTGTCGCCGATATCGGCCAGCTTGCGCGGTTCGCTGTGGAACATCGGTATCTTCAACTGGCGCAGCATCTCGATTTGCCGCTCGGCGCTGCCATGCATCCAGACCACGATCAAATCGGGTTTCATGGCGATGATGCGTTCCATGTCGAGCTGGCGGTTGTCGCCGATTTGCAGAATCTTTTTCGCCTCTTCCGGGAAGTCGCTATAGCTGGTGGCGCCGACGATCTTGCTGCCCGCGCCGGCCGCGAACAGCAGTTCGGTGACGTGCGGCGCCAGCGAAATGATGCGCTGCGCCGGTTTTTGCAGCGTCACCGGATTGCCGTCGTCGTCGCGCACGGTGATCTCCGCGTGGGCTGGCAGCGAGAGTGCCAGCGATAATGTCACGCACAGTCTCAAGCACAGTTTTGTGTTTCCGCTCATGCGATGGCCTCTTTGGGGATGAAAATACTGCGTGTGCCGTGCTGGATGATATCGATCGGGTAGCCCAGGTAGTCGCTCAGTATGTCGGCCTGCATCACCTCCTCGACCGGGCCGGCCAGCCAGCGGCCGTCGCCCATCAGCAGCAGCGCGTGGCTCGATACGCTGTGCGCCAGGTTCAGGTCGTGGCCGACCATCACGGCGGTCTTGTTTTGTTCGCGGCACAGGCGCGCCAGCAATCCCATCACGCTGACCTGGTGCGCCAGGTCGAGCGCGTTGGCCGGTTCGTCCAGCAGCAGCAGCGGCGTGTCTTGCGCCAGCATCGCGGCGATCGCCACCCGCTGGCGTTCGCCTCCGGACAGGGTGCGCACGTCGCGCTCGGCCAGTCCGGCCACTTCCATCGCCGCCAGCGCCGCGTGGGCGATGCGGAAATCGTCGTTGCCTTCCCAGTAGCGGTTGGCATGGTAGGGGTGGCGCGCGGCCAGCACGGTTTCGATGACGCGATACGAAAACGCGTCGTTGCGCGACTGCGCCAGGTAGGCGCGCTGGCGCGCCAGTTCGTCCAGCGGCCAGTCGGCCAGCCGGCGTTTCAGGATCGCGACGCTGCCGTCGTCCGCTTCGCGCAAGCCGGCCAGCGTGCGCAGCAGCGTGCTTTTGCCGGCGCCGTTGCGGCCGATGATGCTCCAGCATTCGCCGACGCGGATGTTCCAGCTGAGGCCATCGACCAGGATGCGCGAGCCCGCTTGCAGGCGGAGTTTGTGGGTGCTGATCATGAGCGGCGCAGGCGGTGAAGTTGGAACAGGAATACCGGCGCGCCGATCAGCGCGGTGACCACGCCGACCGGCAATTGCAGCGGCGCCAGCACGGTGCGCGCCAGCGTGTCGGTCAATACCAGAAAGGTGCCGCCGGCCAGCGCTGCCGCCGGGATCAGCAGACGGTGGTCCGGGCCGCAGGCGAAACGCAGCGCATGCGGCACGATCAGGCCGACAAAGCCGATGCTGCCGGCGCTGGTGACGGCGCTGGCGGTCAGCAGGCCGGAACAGAAAAACAGGCCCTTGCGCAGCGGGCCGACGCGGATGCCGAGCGTGGCGGCGGCTTCGGCGTGCAGCGCCATCACGTTCAGCGCGCGCGCGCTGCGCAAGGCGAACAGCATCACCCCGGCCAGCACCAGCCATGGGGCCAGCCGCAGCGGCGCGCCGGACAGGTCGCCGATCATCCAGAACACCATGCTGCGCAAGCGGCTTTCTGGGGCGATCGACAGCATCAGCGTGACTACCGCCATGCAAGCCGACGACAGGATCACGCCGGTCAGCAGCAAGAGCGAGGTGCTTCCTTCGGCCGCGCCGCCGCGCAGGTCGCGCCGGGCGAACAGGTACAGCAGCATTGAAATGGAGACGGCGCCGGCGAACGCGGCGGCATCGACCAGCCACAGCGCGCACATGAACAGCAGCGCGGCCAGCGCGCCGACCGAGGCGCCGGCCGAGATGCCCAATACGTAGGGGTCGGCCAGCGGATTGCGCAGCAGCGCCTGCATCATCACGCCGGCCAGCGACAGCGCCGCGCCGGTGACGAAGGCGGTCAGCGCGCGGCCGAGGCGCAGTTCGAGCAGGCTGGAAGCGAGTGTGTCGGTCTTGCCGTGGATCAGGTCGAGCAGGGCGGAAGGCAGGTCGGACAGCGGCAGTGAAACCGAGCCGGTCATGCCGGAGAAAATCAGGCTGGCGGCGGCGAGTGCGATCAGGATGGCCAGGATGAGGCTGGCGCGGTGTCGCATATTGCGAAAGAAAGGATGCATGCACTGCCTTTGGAATCGGGGACTGCGGAACTGCGTCCGCGGAAGGCGGCCTGGGCCGTCCTCCGCAGATTACAACAAATTACTTGAAGCCGTAACGCAGGCCCAGGAAGAATGTGGCGCCGGCGGTATTGTAGTTACGCGCCAATTCGTATTGCTTGTCGGTGGCGTTGTTCCAGCGTGCCAGCAGCGACCAGTCGGGTGCGAACTGGTAGGTGGCGAACAGGTTCAGCAAGCCGTAGCCGCCCAGTGCGTTCTTGTTGGCGCCATCGTCAAAACGCTGGCCCGACAATTGCAGTTCGACGCCGGTCTTCAGCGCGCCGAGGCTGTAGTCGACGGCGACGTTGGCGTGTTTCCTGGAGCGGCGCGCCAGCAATTTGTCGGTGCTCAGGTCGCGTGGGTTCTGGAAGTCGGTATTGCCGCTGAAACCAAAGTCGCCGAACTGGCGGCGTGCCGACAGCGTGACGCCTTCCAGCAAAGCGTTGTTGACGTTATAGGCGCAGCCGTATGGGGGGCTGCTGACTTCAACCGGGCAAGTGCTGGCGTAGACCAGCAAGTCGGTAATGCGGTTGTGGTAATACACGGCGCTCAATTGCGATGTGCCGTCGTCGTAACGCAGGCCGACTTCCGAGTTGCGGCCTTTTTCCGGGCGGTTGGACGCGATCCCGTAGCCTGGGTAGTACAACTCATTGAAGGTTGGCTGGCGGAAGCTGGTGCCGAAGCTGGCATTGGCGCGCAAGGCGCTGCTGATCTGGTAGCCGTAACCGATGCTGCCGGTGGCCGGCTTGTCGGTTTCCGATTGCTTATCCAGGTTGGTCTTGGCGATCCAGTCGCGGCGCAAGCTGGCGCTGACCAGGTGCTGGCCGCGTTTCAGCGTGTACGACGCGGCCAGCGATTTGGTGCTGCGGCCACGGTTCAAGACGGAGTCGTCGCTCGAAGTCACGTCTTCCTTGCGGTAGCTGCCCAGCAATTGCAAGTTGTCCTGGCCGATCGCGAAATCATTTTGCCAGTCGAACGTCGATTGCTTGGTGCCCAAAAAGCTGGTGCTGCCAGGGCCATTGATGCTGTTGTCGTTGGCTTCGTCGCGCGCTTCGGCAACTTGCACATTGCTGTGCCAGAACGGCAGGAATTGATCGTTCAGGTAGAAACCGACGTTTTGCAGCTTTTGATTGCTGCGCGCGTCGTCGCCGAGGCCGTTATCGTATTGGGCATCCAGCTTGCTTTGGAAAATGGTCAGGCCCAGGTCGTGGCCCTTGGCCAGTTTGAAACCCAGTTGGCCGGTGACGCTTTTCTTGTCGTAGCCGTCCTTGTCCGGGTTGTACGAGAAGTTGCCCGGTTTGGTGGCCGAGAAGCCGTCGGATTTTTCCTTGCTGACGTTCAGCGAGTAACTCAGGCTATTGTAGCCTTCAGTCGCGCCGGAAACGCTGGCGTCGTACTGGCGGGTCGCGTCGCTGCCGAAACCGAGCGATGCGCCGACTGCTGGTGCGCCGCTGCCCTTTTTGGTGAAGATCTGGATCACGCCGCCGATCGCGTCGGAACCGTACATGGTGCTCAGCGGGCCATAGACGATTTCGATATGGTCGATATTCGCCAGTGGCACCGGGCTCCAGTTGGCGGCGCCGGTGGTCGAGGAGCCGATGCGCACGCCGTCGACCAGTACGATGTTCTGGTTGCTGTTGGCGCCGCGGATGAACACCGACGACGAGGTGCCTGGGCCGCCGTTGCGGGCCACTTCGATGCCGCGTTGTTTTTGCAGCAGTTCGGTCAGCGAGCCGGCGCCCGAGCGCGCGATTTCTTCACTGGTGATGACTTCTGTCTCCGCCAGCAATTCGCTCGATTTTTGCGGCGTGCGGGTAGCCGTGACGATCACGGTGCCTGGTACGTTGCCGGTGGTTTGAGCGAATGCGGCAGGCGCGGCGATGGCTAGCGCGAGCGACGTCAGTGCCGCGTGGCGGGAAACATTAGAATTCATGGCAATTTTCAGTGAGTAAGAAGCAACCAGCCAACGTCCCCGTTGGCCAGATTGAACAGAAGGGCCGGGATAGATAATCGTCGATCGAAGACAGCCGTTGGGCCGGTCCGTATCGCGAACATCCCCGTTCGCACACTTCCACCTGTCCTGGCCGGTATCCGGGCTGGCAAGTTGACTGTCACACCTTCCCATGCGATGCACAGTGGTTTTCATAGACAGCTCGTCGCGGATCGCGACACTTGCTTACCGTTGCGGGGGCAGCACACATTTACCGCTGGAGCGGCTTTGTGTTTCCCGTTTAACTGCGCACATGGACATGCGCGCGGGCACCAAAACCTCTCCATTATACGTTGCTCATTCCTTGCGGCAAACGATTGCGGCGTGACTTTCTGTTTAAAAATCGAGGATCAGGGTGCTGCCGTAGCCGATTTTATGGCATGTCGCGGCCGCTTTTAGCGCCGCCTGCGCCAATGGCAGTCCGCTATTCAGGGCGGCCAGCAGGCGCATGCTGCCGGCATGGCACACGATGACGGCGCAATCGTATTGTTGGCGCAACAAAAAGCGGCGTAAGCGGATGGTGGGATGTATATCTCGCCGATACGATAGCGCAGCGCTATTTTAGCTGCTGCAAGAAAAATCCTTGCAGTGCGCTATGTGCTTTGCTATAGTTTGCCTCCCCGCTGAAGCGCACTCGTTGCAAAGCAAAAGGGATCGCCCGAAACGGCGATGCTGTAGAAAAGAAAA
>NZ_HG322949.1:4745791-4806136 GCF_000723165.1 Janthinobacterium agaricidamnosum NBRC 102515 = DSM 9628 | reverse complement strand
GCGGGGCGATGCGTAATGGAATTTACACTTGACTCTGTAATGACGTGTATTGAATAGTGGCATCTTTAGTTGATTTATGGAATCATTAGAGTGCTTACCAATCTTGTTAAATCGATTTATTCCTTGAGTGCATGCGCTGCGGCCGTGTTGCTTGTTCCGCCAATTGCCTCTGCGCAAACTCCCAGCACCTTTCAAATTGTCATGCCTTCCTCCGCGACCGCACCGGTCAGTGGACGTCTGCTGCTGTTCATGAAGTGCGGCACTGGCGACAAGAGTGTCGAAGTGAATCTGTTTGCGCCCGAGAGCACCTGGATCGCGGCGCAGGAAATCCAGGGCGTGGCGCCAGGCGCAACTGTGCAGTTTCATGCTGATAGCGGCGCTTATCCGAAACCGTTTAATGAAGCGCCTGCATGTGCGCGCGAAATACAGGCGGTGCTCGACGTGGACCATACCTATAATCGTAACGGCCGCGATGCCAGCGACTGGGAAAGCGATGTGATCACGGTGGCGCAAGACCAGGCTGTGCCGGCCATCAAGCTGGACCATCGTGCCGCGAGCACTGTCAGTCGCACTCCTGTGATGGGCATCCCGCCGATCGTCAAAGAGGGCGCGGCACAAGCTTTCGATCTCAAGAGCACGCTATTGAGCCATTTCTGGGGTAAGGATGTTGCTCTCAAATCATGGATTGTGTTGCCGCCCGATTATGAGAAAAACTCGCACGCGCGTTATCCGACCGTGTATTGGACGCATGGTTTTGGCGTGCCGAAAGACTTCAGCGCCCAAACCGCGACGCAAATCCGTGCCCGCATGGACAGCGGACAATTGCCGCCGATGATATGGGTGATGTTGGAACAGCGTACCCCTGAAGGTACGCATGAATTCGCCGACTCGCTGAATAACGGCCCGTGGGGCACCGCCTTGACGACGGAATTGATTCCTGCGTTGGAACGGAAGTACCGCATGGATGGAAAACCTGCCGGCCGCCTGCTGACCGGTCATTCCAGCGGCGGCTGGGCGACGCTGCAGTTGCAGCTGAATTTCCCGCAAGTGTTTGGCGGAACCTGGCCCAGCTCGCCGGACTCGATCGATTTCCACCAGTTCATCCAGTCCGATATTTATGTCGCTAACGCCAACGTCTATCATAAGCCTGACGGCAGCCCATGGCCGCTGGCGCGTTTTAATGGCAAGGTGATTGTCACGCTGGAACAAGCTGCCAAGATCGAAGCGGTGCTCGGCACCTATGGCGGGCAGTTGGCTTCGTTTGACTGGGTGTTTTCGCCGCGCGGCGCGGATGGTCGGCCGCGCCCTCTGTTCGACCGTGCCAGCGGCGCCGTCGATGCGCAAGTGGCGCGCTACTGGCGCGATCATTACGATCTGGCGCAATTGCTGGAACAGCGTTGGCCGAAACAGCATGCCTTGCTGAAAGGCCGACTCCATATGATTGTTGGAACGGAAGATACGTTTTACCTGGATGGCGCGGTGCGCAGCTTCGAGCAGCGTTGGAAGGTGCTCGACAGCGACGCCAAGGTCACGTATCTCGCTGGCCGCAACCACCTGGACCTGTATACCGTCGGCCAGGATGATTTGGGCCTGTTCGACGAGATCGGCAAGCAGATGTATGCTGTGGCAAGGCCGGGTGTGACTTGGAAAGCCAAGGCTGCCGTGCATTAAAACGGTGGAAGTCCAGACAGGAGGCAGGCCATGCCGCTCTCCTGTCTGGAATGCTTATCTTGCATGCTTATTTAAAATCAACTGCCGCGATAGGTTGAATACGACCACGGCGACACCACCAGCGGCACATGGTAATTTTGATCGGAATGGGCAATACCGAACGCCAGCGTGACCAGGTCGATAAAACGCGGCGACGGCAGCTCGATGCCCTGGCTGGCGAAATAATCGCCGGCATTGAAGACCAGCTCATACTGGCCGGCTGTCATCGTCTCGCCTTCCAGCAGCGGCGTCGAGCAGCGGCCATCGGTATTAGTGACATCCATCTTTAGCAGCGTCTTCCCTTCCGGCGTGACCGAAAACAGCGCCACCTTGACGCCGGCGCCCGGTTTTCCTTGTGCAATGTCCAGCACATGCGTACTCAGTTTTCCCATTGTTACCCCTATATGTCGAAGTTGAATCTGCTTATCGGCCAAATCATATACTGATGTAGTGAGCGGGCTATATCATTCGACATATACCTTACATAGACGAGTACCCGCCATGACGACTTACGACAATTATCCGCGCGACCTGATCGGCTACGGCCGGACACCGCCGCACGCGCAATGGCCGAACCGGGCCCGCATCGCCTTGCAGTTCGTATTGAACTATGAAGAGGGCGCGGAAAACAATGTCTTGCATGGCGACCCAGCCTCGGAAACGTTTTTGTCGGAAATTATCGGCGCCGCGGCGTTTCCGATGCGCCACCTGAGCATGGAGTCGATCTATGAATACGGTTCGCGCGCTGGCCTGTGGCGCTTGCTGCGCATGTTCGAAGACCGCAAGCTGCCGCTGACGGTATTTGGCGTATCGATGGCACTGAAGCGCAATCCGGAAGCCGTTGCCGCGTTCCAGCAACTGGGGCATGAAATCGCCTGCCATGGCTTGCGCTGGATTTCCTATCAAAACATGGATGAAGCGACCGAACGCGAGCATATGCGCGAGGCGGTCGGCATGATCCAGGAATTGACCGGCGCCTTGCCGCAGGGCTGGTACACCGGCCGCGATTCGCCGAACACGCGCAAGCTGGTGGTCGAGCATGGCGGCTTCCGCTACGATTCCGATTATTACGGTGACGACTTGCCGTTCTGGGAAAAGGTCGCCTATACCGATGCCGCCGGCGCGGCGCAAGTCCAGCCGCACCTGGTGGTGCCGTACACGCTCGATACCAACGATATGCGCTTCGCCGCGATGCAGGGGTTTAACTCCGGCACGCAGTTTTTCGATTATTTGAAGGACGCGTTCGACGTGTTGTACGCGGAAGGCGATCCGCATGGCTTGAACCAGCCGAAGATGTTGTCGGTCGGCTTGCATTGCCGCCTGATCGGCCGTCCGGCGCGGGCCGCCGCGCTGGCGCGTTTCCTCGATTATGTGCAAGGGCACGAGCAGGTATGGATCACGCGCCGCATCGATATCGCCGAGCATTGGCATGCGACCCATCCGTTCACAGCATAAGGATATTGCGATTGCTTGATAAGCGACATCAGATTATGGATATAGCTGTCGCGTCTCCGGGTGGTAACCTGCATACTGGGATCAAGCTGTTATCAAACCGAGGCAACAATGTCAGAACCGATTCGTTTTTTTTCCGTGGCGCAGTACAAGAGGTCGCCAATGTTTCTACTACGCAAACTGTTTTACAGCATTTGCGTGAGGATTTGCATTGCACAGGGACCAAGGAAGGTTGCGCCGAAGGCGATTGCGGGGCTTGCACAGTGGTGCTGGGCAGCTTGAACGAAGCTGGTCAGGTGGAATTGAAGGCGGTTAATTCTTGCATCCAATTGACGCCCACACTGGATGGCAAGGCGTTGTATACGGTCGAGGATTTGCAACAGGATAATGGCGCCTTGCATCCGGTGCAGCAGGCGCTGGTCGAATGCCATGGTTCCCAATGCGGTTTCTGTACCCCGGGCTTTGCCATGTCGCTGTGGGGCATGTACCTGAAGCAGGAAGGAAAACCCGATACCAGGCCGCGGCGCTGCGATATCGACGATGCCTTGTCCGGCAATCTGTGCCGTTGCACCGGTTATCGGCCGATCATCGACGCCGCGCACCGCATGGGCGAATTGCCGCGTGTCGAACTCGACCGCGCTGCGCTGGCCCGGCAATTAACCGCGTTGCAGCGCGATAGCATGGTTACCTACAGTTCGAATGGACAACAATTCCACGCGCCGCGCACGCTGGAAGAACTGGTGCAATTGCGCGCCGAAAAACCGGCGGCCTGTCTGCTGGCCGGCTCGACCGATGTCGGCTTGTGGGTCACCAAGCAAATGCGCGATCTTGGCGACATCATTTATATCGGCCAGGTTGGGGCCTTGAAAACCGTCAAGGAAGCGGATGGCTTGCTGGAAATCGGCGCCGGCGTCAGCTTGAACGACGCGTACCAGGCGCTGTGCAGCCATTACCCGGATGAATTGTCGGAAATGTGGCAACGCTTCGCGTCGCTGCCGGTGCGCAATGCCGGCACCTTGGGCGGCAATGTCGCCAACGGTTCGCCGATCGGCGATTCGATGCCGTGGCTGATCGTACTGGGCACGCAGATCGTGTTGCGTGGCAAGCATGGCCAACGCGTGATGCCGTTGGAAGATTTTTATCTCGATTATCAAAAGAAAGATTTGCAAGCGGGCGAATTTGTCGAAGCCGTGCGCGTACCGTTGCCGCGAGCCGGTATCAAATTCCGCACCTATAAACTGGCCAAACGTTTTGACCAGGATATCTCGGCCGTCTGCGCCGCGTTTGCATTGACGCTGGACGGCGACCTGATCCAGCAGGCGCGGATCGCCTTTGGCGGTATGGCGGCGACGCCGAAACGCGCCGCCAGGGCGGAAGCGTCGCTGCTTGGCCAGCGCTGGAGCGAGGAAGCCTTGAAAACCGCAATGGCCTTGATGGCGCAGGATTACGCGCCGTTGTCGGACATGCGCGCCTCCAGCGCCTACCGCATGACAACCGCGCAAAACCTGCTGCGCCGCTTCTGGCTGGAAACCCGGGCCGATGCACCGTTGCCGCGCAGCGCGGTCAACGCCTACGCTAACCGTGCTTGAGGAGAATACGATGAACCATCCTGGCACAGCGGAAGTGACAGCAGCCATCAAAACAGCGGCATGGAGCGGCGTCGGCGTGGCGCGCGCACATGAGTCGGCCGAGTTGCATGTGCTGGGTCAAGCCAGCTACACCGACGATATTCCCGAAGTGCAAGGCACCTTGCACGCGGCGCTGGGTTTGTCGCAAAAAGCCCATGCGACCATCAGCGCCATGGATTTGACGGCGGTGCGCAGCGCGCCCGGCGTGGTGGCGGTGTTGACCGCCGCCGATATTCCCGGCACCAACGATTGCGGGCCCATCATTCATGACGATCCGATTTTGGCCGAGCAACTGGTGCAATATGTCGGCCAGCCGCTGTTCATTGTTGTTGCCGACAGCCATGATCATGCACGTCGCGCAGTGCGCCGCGCCGTGATTACTTACGACGAATTGCCGGCCATCCTGACGCCGCAAGCGGCCAAGGCCGCGCAATCGTATGTGTTGCCGCCGATGCAGCTCAAGCGCGGCGATTTCGAGGCCCAGTTCCAGCAGGCGCCGCATGTGGCGCGCGGCCAGCTGTATGTCGGCGGCCAGGAACAGTTTTACCTGGAAGGCCAGGTGTCGTACGCGATTCCGAAGGAAAAAGCAGGCATGCTGGTGTTGTGTTCGACCCAGCACCCCAGCGAGATGCAACACGTCGTCGCGCACGCGCTGGGCGTGCATTCGCACAATATCACCGTCGAATGCCGGCGCATGGGCGGCGGTTTCGGCGGCAAGGAATCGCAATCGGCGTTGTGGGCGGCGGCGTCCGCGATCGCCGCGGCAACACTGAAACGACCGGTCAAGCTGCGCGCCGACCGCGACGACGACATGCTGGTGACCGGCAAGCGCCACTGTTTTTATTATGAATATGAAGTCGGCTATGACGACGACGGCAAGATCCTGGCGGCGCGGGTCGATATGACCTTGCGCGCAGGTTATTCTGCCGACTTGTCCGGCCCGGTCGCGACCCGCGCCGTGTGCCATTTCGATAACGCCTATTATTTGTCGGACGTCGATATCCGCGCCGCTTGCGGCAAGACCAATACCCAGTCGAACACGGCGTTCCGCGGTTTTGGCGGTCCGCAAGGCGCGATCGCGATCGAGTATGTGATCGATGAAATCGCCCGCACGCTGGGCCGCGATGCGGTCGATATCCGCAAGCGCAATTTTTACGGCCGCAACGATGAAGAAGGCCGCAACGTCACGCCGTACGGCCAGAAAATCGTCGATAACGTGATCCACGACCTCGTTGCCGAACTGGAAGAAAGCAGCGCCTACCGCCAGCGCCGGATCGACATCGACGCCTACAATCATGGCAGCCCCATCCTCAAGAAAGGCCTGGCCCTGACGCCGCTGAAGTTCGGCATCGCCTTCAACGTCACCCATTTGAACCAGGCCGGCGCGCTGGTGCATGTGTATGTCGACGGTTCGGTGCTGGTCAATCATGGCGGCACGGAAATGGGGCAGGGCATCAATACCAAGGTCATGCAAGTGGTCGCGCATGAACTGGGGCTGGATCTGGCGTATGTGCGGGCCACCGCCACCGATACCAGCAAGGTCGCGAATACCTCGGCCACCGCCGCATCGACCGGCGCCGACTTGAATGGCAAGGCGGCGCAAGACGCGGCGCGCCAGATCCGCGAACGGCTGGCCGCTTACGCCGTCAAATTGTATGGCGGCGACGAATCGGCAGTGGTATTTGCCGACAATACCATCCACGTCAATGGCCATGCCGTGTCATTCCCGGAACTGGTGCAAAAAGCCTATCTGGCGCGGGTGCAACTGTGGTCGGACGGTTTTTATGCGACGCCCGGTTTGCATTGGGATGCCAAAAGCATGACCGGCCATCCGTTTTCGTATTACGCGTATGGCGCGGCGGTCTCGGAAGTGGTGGTCGATACGCTGACCGGCGAATGGAAGCTGTTGCGCGCCGATGCCTTGTACGACGCCGGCCAGTCGCTCAACCCGGCGATCGACGTGGGCCAGGTCGAAGGCGCGTTTATCCAGGGCATGGGCTGGCTGACCACCGAGGAATTATGGTGGAATGCCGGCGGCAAGTTGATGACCCATGCGCCATCGACGTACAAGATTCCCGGTATTTCCGATTGTCCTGAAGATTTCCGCGTGCAACTGTTTAAGAACCGCAACGTCGAAGACAGCATCCACCGCTCCAAGGCGGTTGGCGAACCGCCGCTGCTGCTGCCGTTCTCGGTGTTTTTCGCGATCCGCGACGCGGTCTCCAGCGTGGCCGGCCACCGTATCAATCCGCCGCTGAATGCACCGGCCACCAGCGAAGAAATTCTCAAAGCCATCGCCGCTGTCGAAGCGGCCACGGCTTGAAGGCGGCGCGATGAATCAGTGGCTGATCAGCGATCCCACCACACCGGCGGTGCTGGTGACGGTGGCCATGGTGGAAGGGTCCGGTCCGCGCGAACCTGGCGCCAAGATGCTGGTCACCGATACTGCCCTGTACGACACGATAGGCGGCGGCCACCTGGAAATGCGCGCTATCGAGATCGCCCGTGGCTTGCTGGATGCGGATGTGGATAACAGCCCGGTGCGGATCGAACGCTTCGCGCTGGGTCCAAGCCTGGGTCAATGCTGCGGCGGCGTGGTCTACCTGGCGTTCGAACGCAGCGATGCGGCGCTGGGCGCGGTACTGGCCGCGTTGCAGCAGCGCCGCCACGAAGATAGCTGGCGCGTGACGGCGATCGACGAACCGGCGGTGGCCGTGTTGTTCGACGCCGGCGGCCAGCTGATTTGCGGCAAGCCGGGCGCAGCGCCGGCGACCTTTTCACGCGAGCGCGGCACCCACCTGGTGCGCGACGCATCCGGCCGGCGCTGGCTGGTCGATCCCTGTCTTGCGCCGCGCGCTCACCTGACTTTGTTTGGCGCAGGTCATGTCGGGACCGCGATTGTGCGCGCGCTGGCCAATTTGCCTTGTAATATTACGTGGGTCGATGAACGCGAAGACATGTTCCCGGCCGCCTTACCGGCCAATGTACGGGTGGTAGCGTCGGATACGCCGGAAATGCTGGTCGCTGCGGCGCCCGCCGGCGGCAGTTTCCTGGTGATGACCCACAGCCACGCGCTGGACCAGCGGCTGACCGAAGCCATCATGGCGCGGCCGGATAGCGGCTGGTTCGGCTTGATCGGTTCGATGACCAAGCGCAAGCAATTTGAACATCGCTTGCAGGCGCGTGGGGTGCCGGCCGAACGCATCGCGGCGATGGTGTGTCCGATCGGCTTGCCGGGCATTACGAATAAGGCGCCAGCGGTGATCGCCGCCTCGGTGTGCTGTCAATTATTGATGGTGTGGGAAGAGCAGGCCGCAGCCAGCAGCGCCGTCCCGCTGAGGCTGGTTGCCGGTGGTGGTGGCGGAAGCAGGCTGCGCGCCATTGCACCCGTTTGAGTATTCGAGAACAATCAGAAAGTATCCCATGTCGACATCAGCAACACTGCAAGCTTACCGTGCCAGCTTGCTGCACTTTCACGCCGATCCGGCTTTCAGCGAGCAGCAAGCCCATGACTGGTTGGAAGATGGCTTGCTGATCGTCGAAGACGGCAAGATCCGCGCCGCCGGCGATTACGCCGCGCTGCACGGCAGCTTGCCGCCTGGAACCAACGTGCACGATTACCGCGGCAAGGTGATCATGCCGGGCTTCATCGATACCCATGTACATTTCCCGCAAACCGATATGATCGCGTCGCCGGCGCCGGGGCTGCTGCCGTGGCTGGAAACCTATACTTTCCCGACCGAGCGCCAGTTTTCCGATCCGCGGCATGCGCGCCAGGTGGCCGAATTCTTCCTTGATGAACTGCTGCGCTGCGGCACCACCACGGCCATGGTGTATGGCAGCGTGCATCCGGAATCGGTGGATGCATTCTTTGCCGCCAGCGAGGCGCGCCAGTTGCGCATGGTGGCCGGCAAGGTGATGATGGACCGTAATTGCCCGGACTTCCTGCGCGATACCGCCGACAGCGGCGCACGCGACAGCGAAGCCTTGATCCAGCGCTGGCACAAGCGCGGCCGCGCGCTGTACGCGATCACGCCGCGCTTCGCGCCCACCTCGACCGACCGGCAATTGGCCCTGGCCGGCGAACTGGCGCGCGCCTATCCGGACACGTATCTGCAAACCCATGTGTCGGAAAACGAGGCCGAATGCCAGTGGGTGCAATCGCTGTTCCCGCATGCGCGCAGCTACCTCGACGTGTACGACCAGTACGGCATGCTGCGCCCGCGCGCGATGTTCGGCCATTGCATCTGGCTCAACCAGCGCGACCGCGAGCGGATGGCGGAAACCCGGTCGGCGGCGGCGGTTTGCCCGACCTCCAATCTGTTTCTCGGCAGCGGCTTGTTCGACTTCGAGCGGGCCGATGCGGCGCGGATGCTGCTGTCGCTGGCGACCGATGTCGGCGCCGGCACCTCGTTCTCGATGTTGCAAACCATGAATGAAGCCTATAAAGTAGCGCGCATGAAAGGCAGTTACTTGCCGGCAATGCGAATGTTTTACCTGGCGACGCTGGGCGCGGCGCGCAGCATGCAGTTGGAAGGCACGATCGGCAATTTTGTCGTCGGCGCCGAAGCCGACTTCATCGTGCTCGACCCGCAAGCGACACCGTTGCTGGCGCGCCGCACGCAACGTTGCGACAGCCTGGAAGAATTGCTGTTCGCGCTGGCGCTGCTGGGCGACGACCGCGCGGTCGCCGCCACTTATGCCAACGGCCGACGGGTACATGTACGCGAGGCTGCCTGACCGATAACGTTTGATCAACCGAGAACCATTCATGCAAAAGAAAATCGCCAGCCTGATGCTGACCCTGGCCATGTCCGCCGCCTTGCCGCACGGCGCCTGTGCCGCCAGCAATGAAGAAATCACCAAGCGCTATTTCGCGCAGCTGGTCGGCGGGGCCAAGCCCAGGGAAGCCGAACTGACGATGTTCTTCACGATGATGCCGAAAGGCGGCGATTTGCATCACCATTATGTTGGTGCCCTGTATGCCGAGCAATTTCTGGAATGGGTCGACAAGGAACACTATTGTGTCAACAAGGCCACTTATCGGATTGAAACCAAGCCGGACGTCATCGCTGCCGAGCAAGCCAAAGCGCCGGCCGAACGTGGCTGCGTGTCGGGCGCCGACGTGATGAACGACAACACCTTGCTGGCAAATCTGTTGCAGCGCTGGTCGGACAAGGATTTCTACAACCACAGCACCCAGCAATCGCCGCCGGACCGCCAGTTTTTCGATACCTTCGGTTATTTCGGTCCGGTTGGATCGACCAATGCGCATGACGGTTTGTTGCGCCTGAAGCAGCGCGCGATCCAGGAAAACCTGAGCTATATCGAAACGCAGTTTGAACTGGCGCCATTTACGCTGAACGCCGCGTTCGACCAGCAGGCGCTGGCCAGCGGCGTCAACGATGCATCGCTGACGGCGCTCAGCGCAGCGCTGGAACAGGATGCTTCTTTCCAACAAGCTATCCAGGCTTATCTGGACCATGTGAAAACCAGCAGCGCCGGTATCGACGACGCCGATTTCACGCTGCGCTACCAGGCGTATGTGCTGCGCTTCCTGTCGCCGTCGCAAGTGTTTGCGTCGATGTTGTCCAGTTTTAAGATGGCCAGCCTCAGCCCGCAAATTGTCGGCGTCAATATCGTCGGCCAGGAAAGCGTGAATGTCTCGATGCGCGATTACGAGATGCACATGCAGATGTTCAAGTTCTTGAAAAGCAAGTATCCGACAGTGAAGCTGGCGCTGCACGCCGGCGAGCTGGCGCTGGGCACGGTGCCGCCGGAAGGCCTGACCTTCCACATCCGCGATGCGATCGAGGTGGCTGGCGCCAACCGCATCGGCCATGGCATGGATATCGCGCATGAAAGCAATGCCTTGGGGATCATGAAGGAAATGCGCGAACGCGATATCCCGGTGGAAGTCAATTTGAGCAGCAACGAATTCATCCTCGGCATCAAGGGCGAAGCCCATCCGGTGACGCTGTACCGCAAATATGGCGTGCCGTTTGTCATTTCGACCGACGATGCGGGCGTGTCGCGTAATAATCTGTCCGGCGAGTATGTCTTGTTTGCCAGCCGCTACAAGACCGATTACGCGGAAATCAAGAAGTTGTCCTATAACAGCCTGCGTTATTCCTTCTTGAACGATGCGGATAAACAACGTTTGATCAAGCAGCTCGACGGCCGCTTTGCCAAATTCGAGGCGGCGATTGCCACTTCATTGCCAAAGTGATGTCACGCAACGCTGGTATATAAGTCAAGGATCTGGCGGCGAACTCTGTGGCGCCAGATCCGTGATGGATGACATGTCATTAATAAAATATTTCTGATGTCGCAAAAGTAAATTCTGACAAACACACACGCGTGTTGTCATTCAACATCATCCTGCTGCTGTCCCGCAGCCACCCAGGCGTTCCTCACCGCATCAGTCTGCTGACGGTTTTGTGGTCTTTATACTACAAAAAACAGATATCTTTATTCCCTTGCTATCGTTTTCCTATGAAACAATTTCAAGCTACATGGGCTCATTTATAATCACGCGCTTATGGCGTGTTAGATGCTAGATCGAAAGAAAAGTGCTGGGGAATCGTATTATTTATATGATTTACCTATAATTCCACAAGAAAAATCGAATTTGTCATCAATTACCCATTGAGGCATAGTGGGTTTTTATGCTCAAAAAAACAGCAATTCTATTGCTTTTTTGACTGGTTTCACTTTTCCAACAGAATGTTTGCAGCTCGAAGTTGTATGTCATTAATCGCCGGGCCATGTCATCGGGGCGACATATTTGCTAGTTACAATTTCGGGTTGATATTGTTACTTCACTTCCAAGAGAGGTTGGAGTGAGCTTGTAGCAGCTTGTTTATAAACAAAAATTTACCACTTAAATAAGTTGGTTTTTTCATAGGTAGCGGTGTTTCGGTTGAGGTATCGCCCATCCTAATTGTTGAAATCACAATAACGTCCTATAGGGAGTTTTGATGCAATCCGTTTTTCAGAAAAATCCAAAGCTACGCTTGAGCCTGGTAGCCTTGGCATGCCAGATGGTATGCCTCGGCGCCGCCCATGCCGAAGCGGCACCCGACACGGATGCCAAGCCAGCGGCCGGCGTGGTCACCATTACCGGCAAAAAAGTCGGTATGGGCTTGATGGTGCAGGAAGATGTACCTAAGGCGCGCAGCACCGTGACAGCCGAGGAATTGGCCAAGCAGCGTCCAACCGGCAATGCATTCGATGCATTGACGTTGATGCCATCGGTTAATACCTACAGCTACGACGGCACCGGTTTGTTTGGCGGCGGCCTGACACTGCGCGGTTTTAACAGCGATCAAGTCGGCGCGACCATCAATGGCGTGCCGGTCAACGACTCGGGCAGCTTTGCGGTTTATCCCCAAGAATATGTTGACCTGGAAAACACCTGCTCGGAATTCGTGACCCAGGGTTCGACCGACGTCGATTCGCCGCAAGTCGGCGCGACCGGCGGCAACTTCGGTATCACCACTTGCGATCCGGAAGATAAATTCCGTTTCCGCGCTGCCCAGACCTTGGGCCAGCTGAATTTGCGTAAAACTTATCTGCGCGTCGACACCGGCCGTTTTGCGAATGACCGCGCCAAGGTATTCCTGTCGTACTCGCATGCTGATGCGGACAAGTGGAAGGGCGCCGGCAAGGCTGTGCGCGACCACGTCGATCTGGGCTTCAACTACGACTGGGATCGCTTCAACTACATTCACGGCACGGTTCTGTATAACAAAGCCGTCAATAACAATATCAGCACTTTCAGTCTGGCCGACTTGAAAAAGAATGGCTATTACTACGACTATTCGACCACCTTCATCGGTCACGCTCCGGCATCGCCTGGTGTCGGCGTCAGCGATCCTTCGCAAGCGACGGCCGATTCGTACTACAAGCTGGCGCTGAATCCGTTTGAAAACGTGATTGCCTCGGCGACCGCGAAATTCCGCATCGGCGAAGATACCGATATCAAGGTTACTCCTTACTACTGGTATGGCTACGGCACCGGCGGCACGCAGCAGCGCCTGGTTTCCGAAAGCGGTTTCCTGAATCCGGCTACCGGCAAACTGAACGCCGGCGTGGACTTGAACGGCGATGGCGACACCAAGGATTCGGTGATCGTGTATGCAGGCAGCGTGACGCGCACCCAGCGTCCGGGCATCACCACGTCGGTGTCGCATAACTTCGCCAATCACCAGGTATTGGCGGGCTTCTGGTATGAACGCGCCACCCACACGCAAACCGGTCCGATCCAGCTGGTCGATGCCAACGGCAATCCATCCGATATCTGGAAGCGCGATGGCGCCATTTTGCGTCCGGACGGCACGCCATATCAAACCCGTGACTGGGCGACGATCAGCACCGCTTACCAGGCATTCTTGCAAGATACCGTATCCTTCCTGGATGACAAACTGCTGGTCAACGTCGGCGTGCGCAACCCGCACGTCAAGCGCGACTTCACCAACAATCCGAACGAAGGCACCAATTCGGCGATCGGCTACCACTACGAGAAGTCGTACTCGGACCTGTTGCCGCAGTTCGGTGTGCGCTACCGTATCACCAACGATGACCAATTGTTTGCCAGCCTGGCGAAAAACTTCCGCGCGCCGCCTAACTTCGTGTTCGCCACCACCGGCAAGAACATCGTCGTGTCGCCGGACGGCACCGCGACCCTGGTCAGCGATGTAAAGCCTGAAACCGCGTGGAACCTGGATATGGGTTACCGCCATCAAAGCAACCTGATCACGACGTCCGCGACCGTGTTCTTTACCGAGTTCAAGAATCGCCAGGCTAACGCCACCGATCCGAACACCTTGACCAGCACCTACACCAACGTGGGCAATGTGCAAAACAAGGGTTTCGAACTTGAGCTGGGCAACACACCTATCAATGGCTGGTCGGTGTATGGTTCGCTCGGTTACCTGAGCACCAAGATCAAGAACGATATCGCTGCCGGCATTGATGCCAACAAGGCGGTCATCTACCTGCCAACCACCGGTAACCAATATCCTTTGGCGCCAAAGTGGAAAACCGGTTTGAGCCTGTCGTATGAAACCAATGACTGGTACACCCGCCTCAAGGCCAAGTACACCAGCAAGCAGCAAGCCACGCTGATGAACGACGAAGAAGTTCCTGGCTACACCACGGTGGACCTGGATGCGGGTTATCAATTCCCGACCATGGGCGCTTTCAAGACACCCAAGCTGACCTTCAACATCTCCAACCTGTTGAGCCGTCAGTATCGCAACCCGACCGGCCAGCAGCAAAATGCGCTGACCTATGGCGCGATCAAGGGTTCGACCGTGTTCTATAACCTGGCCGCACCACGCCTGGTATCGGCAACCCTGCAAGTCGACTTCTAAGCAACAACATGAGCCCCGCAGCATTTGCTACGCTGCTGCGGGGCTTGTGTTTGAAGTAAATTCCTAACAGGCCTGCGGGCCTGTTTTTTATTTGTCGATTCAATATTTCCATTAGTCATGCTTGAGTATATTGTTCAGTATTTTCAAGCATGGCCTCCTCAACAGGCCTGGTCCAGCACCGGAGTGTCTCGTTCATGAAATTCTTTTCCCTATCGTCCACCTTGCCTGGTTTGCCCATGCGTTTCACAACGCTGGCCGCGCTGGCGCCGTTGCTGGCCTTGTCTGCTTGCGTCACCTTGTCGCCGCCGGTCGCGCCGCTGGAAATCAACCTGGTCGCCTTGAATGATTTCCACGGCAACCTGGACAGCAGCACCTTCAGCTACACCAGCGCGGCCGGCAAAGCTGATACGGTGCGCGCCGGCGGCATCGATACGCTGTCCGGCGCGTTGGCGGCCTGGCGCCGCGAAGACCCGCAATTGATTTTTGTCGGTAACGGCGACCTGGTCGGCGCCAGTCCGGCCATGTCGTCGATGTGGGCCGACGAACCGAGCATCGTCGCCATGAATATGCTGGGCATGAAGGCCAGCTCGGTCGGCAACCATGAATTCGACCAGGGCCGGCTGGAATTGCTGCGCCAGCAAAACGGCGGCTGCGACTCGCCACGGCCCGACAAGGCTTGCCAATACCGCCCGGATTATCGCGGTGCCCAATTCACTTACCTGGCCGCCAACGTGATCGACAGCAGCACCGGCAAACCCTTCATGCCGGCTTACCGCATCGAACAGGCGCATGGCATCAAGGTTGCTTTTATCGGCGCGGTGTTGCGGGACACGGCTTCGGTGGTGGTTCCTTCCGGCATCGCCGGCTTGCAATTCATCGATGAAGCCGACGCGATCAACCGCGTGCTGCCGGAATTGCGGGCCCAGGGCGTCGGTGTGTTCGTCGTCTTGCTGCATCAGGGGGGCAATACCATCGATGCCGTCGACCAGACCGATTGCAACCATCTGACCGGTCCGGTGGTCGCCGTGGCGCAGCGCATCGATCCCGCCGTGCGGCTGGTGATCAGCGGCCATTCCCACCAGGGTTATCTGTGCCGCGTCGGCGGCAAGCTGGTGACGCAAGCCGAGATGGGTGGCCACATGCTGTCGCGCATTAAACTCAGTATAGATCCAGCCAGCAATCGCGTGCGCGATGTCAGCGCCAGCAATGTGGTGATGCAGCAGGGCGCGTATGCGCCCGACCCGGCCGTCAGTGCTTACTTGCAGGCGGTGAAACAGCGCAGCAAGGCCGAGCTGTCGCGTCCGGTGGCCCGCATCGCCAGTAGCACGGTCAGCAACGACCCGGCCGGCAGCGGCGAGTCGGCGCTGGGCGATGTGGTGGCCGACAGCACCTTGTTCGGTGCGCGGGCCAGCGGCGCCCAGATTGCTTTCATGAATAATGGCGGCATCCGCACCAATCTGGAAGCGGGTGCCGGTTCGGTGGCCAGCCTGGGTCAGACCCAGATGGTGCTGCCCTTCGGTAACACGCTGGTGTTGATGGACTTGAGCGGCGCGCAAATTCGCCGCTTGCTGGAACAGCAGTGGCAAGATGCGGAGGCGTCCGACGGCGGCTTGCTGCAAGTGTCGGACGGTTTCAGTTATCGTTGGGACAGTCAGCGCCCGCTGGGCGCGCGCGTGCTGCCGGACAGTATCAAGTTGCATGGTGTTGCGCTGGACGACCGGCAAAGCTACCGGGTCGTGGCCAACAGCTTCTTGGCCGAAGGCGGCGACAAATTTTCGATCTTTGCCGAAGGCAAGGCGCGGCTCGATAGCGGCGTGCGCGATATCGACGCGCTCAACGATTACCTGACCGACCAGGCGCGTCGCGGTAAACCGGCCGGCCTGGCCACGCCTGCCGGGCGCATCCAGCGTGCCCCATAATCATTCATTCACCCCCACCGAACAAGGAATACCATGCGCCGTTTTTTACTTCCTGCTGTACTGTCCACGCTGTTTGGCCTGGCCGGCAGCGCCCATGCCGACTTCACGATACCGGGTTTTGAACTGGTGCAAACCGCACCGCTGGAAACTACCTTGAGCAATAGCGACTTGCGCAACCCGGTCGCCGTATGGAGCGAGTTGTTCGATTCGGCCAAGAAAGAAATCGTCATTGCCCAGTTCTATGTGGTCGGCAAGCCGGGCAGCGCCTTCGACCAGGTGCTGGCCAGCCTGACGGCGGCCGGCCAGCGCGGCGTCAAGATCCGTTTCTTGCTGGACCAGAAAGGCGTCGGCTTGTCGGAAGCGCCGACCATTGCCCAATTGAAGGCGATTCCGAACCTCGAATTGCGCATCATCGATTACAGCAAGCTGACCGGCAATGGCATCGTGCACGCCAAATACCTGGTGGTCGATGGCCAGGCGGCCTATGTCGGCAGCCAGAATTTCGACTGGCGCTCGTTTTCGCACATCCATGAAACCGGCCTGAAAATTACCGAGCCGGCCATGGTCAGCCAGGTGCAGGCGATCTTCGACCAGGATTGGCAAGCGCAAGCCGTCAGCGCCCAGGGCGCCCGCGTGACGCCGTTGAACGGCAAGGTGGTGGCCGCCGACTATGCACAAAAAGATTTCTTGCTGGCTAGCCCGAACGCTTACAACCCGCCCGGCGTCGGCGATTCCGAAACCGGCTTGCCGGCCCTGCTGGCTGAAGCCAGGAATGAAGTGCGTATCCAGTTGCTCGACTATGCGCCGCTGTCCTACGGCCCGAACCGCACCCGTCCATACTACGCTGTGATCGACAATGCGCTGCGCGCGGCGGCCAACCGCGGCGTCAGGATCAAGCTGATGGTGTCGAACTGGAATACCGAAGCGCCGGCGCTGGCTTACCTGAAAAGCCTGGCGATCTTGCCGAACGTGGAAATCAGGATCGTCACGATCCCGACCGCATCGACCGGTTTTATCCCGTTCGCGCGCGTGATCCACAGCAAGACCATGAGCATCGACGGCAAGCTGGCCTGGGTCGGCACCAGCAACTGGTCGGGCGGTTATTTCGACTTGTCGCGCAACCTGGAAGTGGTGATGCGCAATGAAAAAATGGCGCAGCGCCTGGCCGCGCTGCATCAGCAAGCGTGGGATTCGGCATACGCCCAGCCGCTCGATATCAATAAGGATTATCCAAAACCGGCCAAGGCCAGCCCGCAATAATCCATTCGATGACAAGGTATATCATGAAGAAATTATTATGCGTGCTGGCACTGGGCAGTGCCTTTGCGGCCGGCAATGTCATGGCTTGGGGCAATGACGGCCACCGTGTCGTCGCTGCCATCGCCGATCAATTGATCAAGGGCAGTAATGCTCAAAAGCAGGTTGCGGCCTTGCTGTTGCCGGGTGAAAGCCTGGAGAAGATCGCCAACTGGCCCGATTGCGTCAAGGGCACGTATTGCGGCCCGCAAACCGACGAAATGATCGCCTACGTGGTCGCCAATCCGCAGCACGGCGAATACCATTACACCGATATCCCGTTCCAGGATACGCATTACCATGACGGCGCCGCCGGCAGCGCCGCCGACGATATCGTGCAAACGCTGAAGCAGGCCATTTCTGTGTTGCAAGGTAAGGATGAGGCGGCCAGCAATCCGCACCATTTCAGCAAGCGCCAGGCCTTGATTCTGATTACCCACATGACTGGCGACATCCACCAGCCGCTGCATGTCGGCGCGGCGTATGTCAGCAAGGATGGCCGCTTTGTGGTGCCGCTTAGCAAGGCGCAAATCGATGATGTGGTGATCTTCAATGCGCGCGGCGGCAATAATTTGCTGCTGGACGACGCCAGGCTGAGCGTTTCATCCGGCAAGCTGATCCCGGCCGCAGCCGCCAGGGAGGGCGCCGAAGTCAAGGCGGTCTCGGCCGCTCCGAAACCGGCCACCAAACCCTTCCATTCTTATTGGGATACGACGGTGGTCGATTATGCGATGCGCCGCATCGGCGCCCGCACGCCGGACCAGTTCGCCGATATCGTGATCGCCGGAAAACCTGCGGTGGCCGGCAATAGCGGCGATCCGGCGACCTGGCCGTACCAGTGGGCCGACGATGCGCTGGCCGCGGCCAAGCTGGCGTATGCCGATGTGGCGGCGGGCCCGGCCACGCTGCAAACCAGCCGCAAGGGCGACAGTTATCCGGTGTGGGCGCTGCAAGTGCCGGACAACTATCCGGAGCCCAGCTCGGCGCTGGCCAAGAGCCAGCTGATCAAGGGCGGTTACCACCTGGCGGCGTTGTTGCAGGCGATTTGGCCGTAAGGCCGTTGCTTCGGCGGCAGGGGGAAGGATACGAAGTACACCGGAGAGCGCAGCGGCTCTCCGGTGTGGGCATCAAATCAGCGCGATTTGATGAATGGCGTGCCGAGCGATTTCGGCGCCACCGATTTGGCCATCAGGCCGGCCAGCACGATCACGGTCACCACGTACGGCACCATCTGGATCAGCGAACCTGGAATGCGGCCGATGACCGGCAAGTCCACGCCTTCGATCTGGATCTGGATCGCGCTGAAGAAACCGAACATCAGGCAGCCGAGGAAGGTGTGGAAGGGACGCCAGTTGCCGAACACCATTGCCGTCAGCGCCAGGTAACCGGCGCCGGCCGACATGTCGCGCAAGAAAAAGCCGCTTTGCACGATCGCCAGGTAGGCGCCCGAGAACGAGCACAGCACGCCAGCCACCAGCATGGCGATATAGCGCTGGCGTTCGACGCTGATGCCGGCCGCATCGGCCGCATGCGGGTTTTCGCCGCAGGCGCGCAGACGCAAGCCGAAACGGCTGTGATACAGCAGCCAGTGCACCAGCGGCACCAGCAGGAAGGCGAGATACACCAGCACCGAATGGCCGCCGATCAAATGACCGTAGAACCAGCCGAGGAACGGCACGCCATGCAGGTAGTGGGCGCCTGGCAGGACCACGTCGAACAGGCGCGCATCGCCCAGGTCCGGCGTGCGACCGCCTTGCTGGAAGAAAAACTGCGCCAGCACGAAGGTCAGGCCGCTCATGGCGATGTTGATGGCGATGCCGGCCACCAATTGGTTGCCCTTCTGGGTGATGCTGACATAACCTTGCAGCAAGGCCAGCAAGACGCACACCAGCATGCCGGCGGCCATGCCGTACCAAGGGTTCTGGGTGCTGTAGGCCACCGCCGCCGAGGTGAAGGCGCTGGCCAAAATCTTGCCTTCCAGGCCGATGTCGATGACGCCGCTGCGTTCGGCGAACAGGCCGGCCATGGCGGCAAAAATCAGTACCGGCGCGTTGCGCACGGTCGATACCAGGATGCTGGCGAAATGAAAGTCGTCGAGTGTCATGCTGTTATCCCTTGCGCCGTTTCAGCAGGGCCGTTATGGCCGGTGCGTAAAAGTTTTCCATCGCACCGCAGAACAGGATGATCAAGCCCTGGATGAAGATGAAGGTTTCAACTGGAATATTCGGTTTTTCCAGCGACAAGTCGAAGCCGCCCTGGATCAGCGCGCCGAACAGCACCGCCGACAGGAAGATGCCGAGCGGATGCTTGCGGCCCATCAGCGCGATCGCGATGCCGATGAAACCGGCGCCGCTCGGGAAGTTCATGCTCAGGTAATGGGTCGAGCCCATGATGGAATTGACCGACGCCAGGCCGGCCAGGCCGCCGGAAATCAGCATCACGACGATGATCATCTTGCTGATCGAAATGCCGGCGTAATGCGCCGCATCCTTGTTCTGGCCGGTGGCGCGCAGCTTGTAGCCCCACGCCGAACGCGACACCAGCACGCCGTAAATCACCAGCGCGCCGATGGCCACCAGGAAGCCGACGTTCAGCGGCGTGTCGCCCAGGATCGGGAACCAGGTATTCAGGCGCGGCATTTCGCCGCTGGCCGCGAATACGCGGCTGGCCGGGTTTTGCTGGCCGTCCGGGATCAGGTATTTGACGATCACGAAGTTCATCAGGCTGGCGGCGATGAAGTTGAACATGATGGTGGTGACCACGATGTGGCTGCCGCGTTTGGCTTGCAGGTAGCCGGGAATGAAGCCCCACAGCGCGCCGAACAGCGCCGCGCCCAGCATCGCGGCCGGGATCAGCGCCCAGGCCGGCCAGGTCGGGTCGAACGCCAGCATCGCCAAGGTCAGGCCCAGGCCGCCGAAATACATCTGGCCTTCGCTGCCGATGTTGAACAGGCCGGCATGCATCGCCACCGATACCGACAGGCCGGTGAAAATGAAGGTGCTGGCGTAGAACAGCGTGTAACTCAAGCCTTCCGGATTGAGGATCGCGCTATTGACCAGGATCGACAGCGATTCGACCGGGCTTTCGCCCAGCAGGTGGATCACCAGCGCCGCGACCAGCAAGGCCGACAGCAAGTTTAAAACGGGCATGACAAAGGCTGTCGCCCAGCGTGGCAAGTCGTTATTCATGATTTATGCATCCCCCCCATCAGCAAACCAATGCGGGTGGTATCGAATTCTTCAATCTTCAGTTCCCCGGTGATGCGTCCGCCGCACATGACCAGAATGCGGTCGGCCAGCGCCCGCACTTCTTCCAGTTCGACCGACACCAGCAAGATCGCCACGCCCGAGTCGCGCAGCGCCAGCAATTGTGTATGGATGCTTTCGATGGTGCCGATGTCGACCCCGCGGGTCGGCTGGCCGACCAGCATCAGCTTCGGCTGGGCCAGCACTTCGCGCGCGATCACCACTTTTTGCTGATTGCCGCCGGACAGCAGGCCGATGCGCAAGTCAGGATTGGCCGGACGTACGTCGAACGCTTTCAGCAAGTCGGCGCAGCGCGCGCCGATGGCCTTGTAGTCGAACAGGCCCCAGCGGTTTTTCAAGCGCTCCTGGTAACCCAGGATGGTGTTTTCCGTTACCGAAAAATTCTTGACGACACCGTCGCGCAAGCGGTCTTCCGGGATATGGGCGATGCCCAGCTCGCGGAAGGCCAGCGGCAAGCCGTCGGCGTCGCTGCGTTTGTCGAACGGCAAGTCCTTGCCGAGGAAGGCGACCTTGCCCGAGCTTGGCAAGCTCATGCCGGACAGGATATTCATCAATTCGCTCTGGCCATTGCCGGACACGCCGGCGATGGCGACGATTTCGCCGGCCCGCACGGTAAAGTTGATATCGGCCAGCAATTTGACTGCTTGCTCGTCGGATAATTGCAAGTCGCGCACGTCGAGCACGCTATCGCCCGGATAGTACGGCGCGCGCGGCAAATGGCTCTGGATCGGACGACCCACCATCATGTTCGCCAATGCCTCTTTCGAGGTGGCCGCGGTGTCCACCGCGCCGACGACTTTGCCGCCGCGCATCACAGTGACGCTGTCGGTGATGTCCATGATCTCTTGCAGCTTGTGCGTGATCAGGATGATGGTCTTGCCTTGTTCCTTGAACAGGCGCAGGATTTCAAACAGCGACGCGGTTTCCTGTGCGGTCAGCACGGCGGTCGGTTCGTCGAGGATCAGGATATTGGCGCTGCGGTAAATCTGTTTCAGGATTTCAACGCGCTGTTGCGCGCCGACCGACAGATCTTCGATCTTGGCCAGCGGATCGACGTCGAGCCGGTAGCGTTCGCAAATCTCGCGCAGTTTCGCTTCCGTTTCGGTGCGCCGGGCTTTCAGCTTGAAGCCGCCTTCGGTGCCCAGCATGACGTTGTCGAGCACGGTGAAGTTTTCCACCAACATGAAATGCTGGTGCACCATGCCGATGCCGAGACGGATTGCTTCCTGGCTGTTGCGGATCGGCTGGACGTGGCCGTCGAGCAGGATCTCCCCGCCATCGGCGCGGTAATATCCATACAGGATGCTCATCAAGGTCGATTTGCCGGCGCCGTTTTCTCCCACCAGGCCATGAATGGCGCCCTTGGCGATCGAAAAACTGACGTCGGTGTTCGCTTTCACATGTCCAAAATGCTTGGAAATGCCGCGAAATTCTACTGCTGGCTGCATAGGCTCATTACTGGATAGTTTCATGGAAACGCGCCGCTCGGGGACGAACCCCGGCGGCGCGCTTAACGCTCGATTGACACTGATAAACGTGAGGGTTTAAACCGGGCAGCTATTGCCGACGCGGTAATCGATGACCTTGACCTTGCCATCGATGATGTTCTTACGCGCTTCGAGGACGCGCTTTTCGATTTCCGGCGTGATCAGCTTGCGGTTGTTTTCATCCAGCGCCCAATCGACGCCGCCTTCTTTCAAGCCTTTATTGGTCACGCCGGCTTTCCAGGTGCCATTCTTGACTTGCATGAAGCTGTCGTACACGGCATTGTCGACCCGCTTGACCATCGAGGTCAGCATGGTGCCAGGATACAGATGGTTTTGGTTGGAATCGACGCCGATCGCCAGCTTGCCTTTTTCCTTGGCTGTCTGCAACACGCCCATGCCGCTGCCGCCCGCCACCGCGAACACCACGTCGACGCCGCGCTCGAATTGCGAACGGGCCAGTTCACCGCCCTTGGCCGGATCGTTCCAGGCGGCGGACGTGGTGCCGACCATGTTCTGGGTGACATCTTCTTTCGGATTGATCGACTTCACGCCTTGGGCGTAACCGCAGGCGAAGTTGCGGATCAAGGGAATATCGATGCCGCCGATAAAGCCGACCTTCTTGGTCTTGCTGGCCATCGCGGCGGCGACGCCGACCACGTAAGAGCCTTCTTCTTCCTTGAACAGCACCGAGTTGACGTTCGGGCCGGTGGCCGTGCCGTCGATCAGGACGAATTTCACGTTAGGAAATTCCTTGGCGACTTTTTGCACCGCCTGGGTTTGCGAAAAGCCGATCGAGGCGATCAGGTCGAGTTTTTTGCGGGCCAGGCCGCGCAATACCTGCTCGGCCTGGGTATCGCTGGATGCCTGCACTTCGATGAAGGAAATCTTGGTGTCTTTCTTGAAGCGCTCGGCGCCTTCGAAAGCGGATTGGTTGAACGACTTGTCGAACTTGCCGCCCGCGTCATACACGATGCCCAATTTGGGGTCAGCAGCGGACGCGCCAGCCGATAAAAACAAGGCTGCGATCGTCAAACTAAATTGTGTAAGTTTCATGAATTGGCTCCTGGAAGATCGATATTGTATATTTTTATTGGCTGAAACATCTAATTTGCCCCTCCGGATTGCCCCATTTCATCCTTTTGCAGAGGCAAACCCGCTCAAATTCGTCCGCGAGCGGCGGCGTGGCGCCAGCACATGCGCCCAAGCCGGTGCAAGCCTGACGTTTTATCTTGTATCTCCGTTACAACAGATTTTGTGCCGAAAGAATTATTTTCGGCTGTTGTTTTTTTTGCCGCGGCGCTGTCGTCGCATTGCCTTAATGGCAGCATTTTTGCGCCGGCACAAGCGGTCTCGCCGCCATGCCGCCACGCTGAAAAGCGTGATGGCTCCTCACTATGCATCAGCAAATATATCGACGACAAATACGATTTTATTTGTGTATTTATATGAAATTTATATGAATCAGCTGAACCTGTAATTGTTTTCAAGGCAAAAAATTACGTGTTAGCATCGCTTTCAGTTTGCCTATTTCACAAACTAAAATCCTGCCTTCTTCAATCCGCCAGCCCATAGTCAGCCTGCAAGCAGTGCATGGCGGCGCCGCGGAGCACGTATTTCTAAACCGATGTTTTACCAATAGGAGTTGTTTCATGATGAAACCGCATGGTGCGATGGTGCGCCGTAGTTTGATCGCTTTGGCCGTGGCGGCCGCATTCCCGCTGCAAGCCGCGATGGCGCAACAGGTTGCAGCCGCAGGCGCAACCCAGGATCAGGCCCAGGCGGCCACCTCGTCCAGCGCCGGCCAGCTGGAAACCGTGATCGTCACGGCGCAGCGCCGCGCCGAAAACATCAAGGACGTGCCGATGTCGATCGCCACCCTGAAAGGCGACAAGCTGGACGTGCTGACCGCCGGCGGCCAGGATATCCGTTTCCTGAACGGCCGCACGCCGAGCGTGTCGGTCGAGTCCGACTACGGCCGCACCTTCCCGCGGTTTTATATCCGCGGCCTGGGTAATACCGACTTCGACTTGAACGCGTCGCAGCCGGTCGGCCTGGTAATGGATGACATCGTGCAGGAAAACGCGATGCTGAAAGGCTTCCCGGTATTCGACGTCGACCAGGTCGAAGTGCTGCGCGGCCCGCAAGGCACGCTGTTCGGCCGCAACTCGCCGGCCGGCGTGATCAAGTTCGATTCGGCCAAGCCGGTGTTCAAGACCGAAGGCTACCTGAGCGGCGGTTTCGGCAAGGATGGCGTGAAAAACCTGGAAGGCGCCTACAACCTGCCGATCAGCGACACCGTGGCGGCGCGCTTCTCGGCGCAATCGCAGCACCGCGACGACCGCGTGCACAATCCGCGTCCGACCGGCACCCGCGACTTCGAAGGCTACGCCGACAATGCGGCCCGGCTGCAAGTGCTGGTCAAGCCGACCCGCGATTTCCAGGCCTTGTTCAACGTGCATGCGCGCGACCTGCACGGCACCGCGACGCTGTTCCGCGCCAATATCCTGAAGCAGGGCAGCAACGACCTGGTCGACAACTTCGATTACAACTCGTATCCGACCGACGGTATCAATGAGCAGCGCCTGAAAACCAAGGGTGGCAGCATGCGCCTGAAGTGGGACCTGGATGGCGTGACGCTGCATTCGATCACCGGCTACGAAAAGCTCGACTTCTACAGCCGCGCCGACGTCGACGGCGGTTTTGGCGCCGCGTACGCGCCGCCGATGGGCCCTGGCTTCATTCCGTTCGTCGTCGAAACCGCCGACGTGATCCCGAATCACAAGCAGATTTCGCAGGAATTCCGCGCCGAGTCGAACTACAAGGGCCCGCTGCAATGGATCGCCGGCCTGTTCTACTTCAAGGAAGACATCCAGATCGACAGCATCAGCTTCAACAGCCTGGCGCCGGGCAATCCGCAAAATACCGGCTATGCGACGCAGAACCAGCACGCCAAGTCGTACGCCGCCTTCGGCTCGCTGAACTACACCGTGTCGGACCGCCTGAAGGTGCGCGGCGGGGTGCGCTACACCACCGACAAGAAGGACTTCTCGGCCAGCCGCATCGAATCGACCGCCACCGCCGGCCCGTTCATCATCGACGACACCTCGCATAACGTCAGCTGGGACTTGAGCGGCACCTACACGCTGGACCGCGACACCAACCTGTTCGCGCGCATCGCCACCGGCTACCGCGCGCCATCGATGCAGGGCCGCCTGAACGGCCTGGGCGACCGTCCGTCGTTCGCCGGCGCCGAAAAAACCATTTCGTATGAAGCGGGTGTCAAGCAGGACCTGTTCGACAAGCGCGCCCGTGTCAGCGCCAGCGTGTTCCAGTACCGTGTAAAAGACAAGCAATTGACGGCCGGTAGCGGCGCGGTCAATATGAACCAGCTGATCAACGCCGACAAGGTCATCGGCCAGGGCGTGGAACTGGACTTCCAGGCCAACCTCAGCGACGCCTGGAGCATGACGCTGGGCGGCAGCTACAACCATACCGAAATCAAGGACGGCAAGCTGTTCGTGCAAAGCTGCGGCAATGCGCTGAACAATCCGGCCAGCGGCTGCAGCGTGACCAACCCGGTCGGACCGTTCGCCGGCACCGCCCTGATCAACGGCAATCCGCTGCCGCGCGCGCCGGAATGGCAAACCAACTTCACGCTGAAATACAGCGTGCCGCTGGCCGATGGCGAATTCTTTGCCTACACCGACTGGGCTTACCGCAGCAGCTACAACTTCTTCCTGTATGAAGCCAAGGAATACAAGGCCAAGGAATTGCTGGAAGGCGGCTTGCGCTTCGGTTACAAATGGAGCCGCTATGAAGTGGCGGCATATGGCCGCAACATCACCAACCGCATCCAGGCGCTGGGCGCGATCGACTTCGACAACCTGACCGGCATCTTGAACGAACCGCGCACCTACGGCGTGCAGTTCAAGGCGACGTTCTGATCCTGTTGTCCTGGCTTTGCATCGTAAAGCCCCGCGTCGAACGATGCGGGGCTTTTTTTGCGGCGCTTATTTGCCGCCGGCCACCGGGTTGATGATATTCAAAAACGCCCTGACCACCGGCGCATCGTCCAGCGTGGTGTAGCTGATGTACAAATTGGCGGACGGCGGATTGCTCTTGATCGGCAAGAACACCACGCCGGGCCAGCCGATGCGGCTGGTGGTTTCCGGCACCAGCGTCACGCCGAGGCCGGCGCCGACCATCGCCAGTAGCGTTTGCGGCTCTGACGCCTCCTGGAAAATCACCGGCTGGAAGCCGGCCTTGATACAGCATTGCACCAGGTAGCGCGGGAACGCCGACTTGTCCAGCGTCAGCGTCAGCATCGGCTGCTCCTTCAGGTCGATCAATTCGATCGTCGCCTGTTTCGCCAGCGGATGGTGCTCGTTGATGGCGACGCAGACATTCTCGCGGAAGCACAATTCCTGGCGCAGGTTGTCGTGTTTCAGGTCGTCGTCGTTGAGTTTCGGCTCGCGCCAGAAACCGACGTCGATCTGCTTGGCGCGCAGCGCTTCGTATTGCACCGTCGGCCCCAGCTCATGCAGGGTCCAGCTGACGCGCGGGAACTTGGTCTGGAATTCTTCCAGCAGGCTGGGGATCGGCCCCCACATCGCCGAACCGACGATGCCGACCCGCAGCCGGCCCACTTCGCCGCGGTCGATCTGGCGGATGGTGTCGATCGTCATGCGCATCTTGGCCAGCAGTTCCGAAGCCTCGCTCATCAGGGCCTTGCCGGCCACGGTCAGCTCGAAGGTGCGGGTGGTGCGGGCGAACAGGCGCACGCCCAATTCGCTCTCCAGTTTCATGATTTGCTGGCTCAGCGGCGGCTGCGAAATATGCAGGCGCTCGGCGGCGCGGCTGAAGCTTTTTTCTTCGGCGACGGCCAGGAAATACTTTAACTGTTTCAGGTCGATGGACATGGGTGGCTATGGCTTCCTGCAAGAACAAGATGAATTCACTTGTACTTTACTTGCTCTGCAGCGCAACCGCCAGTGCCGCGCCGACGCGGGCATTGTTTTTGACCAGCGCGATATTGGTGGCCAGGCTGCGGCCGTCGGTCAATTGCTTGATGCGCGCCAGCAGGAACGGCGTGACTTTCTTGCCTTTCACGCCTTGCTGTTCGGCTTCCTGCAACGCCTGGGCCGTGATCGCATCGATTTCTTCCTTCGGCATCGCGTCGGCCAGCGGCACCGGATTGCTGACCACCACGCCGCCCTTCAAGCCCAGTTGCCACTTGGTGCGGATGAACGACGCCTGCTCGGCCGGGCTGTCGATCCGGAAATCGGCGTTGAAGCCGCTTTCGCGCGTAAAAAAGGCGGGGAAGCCGGCCTGGCCGACGCTGAGCACCGGCACGCCGTGGGTTTCCAGGTATTCCAGCGTCAGGCCGATGTCGAGGATCGACTTGACGCCGGCGCACACCACCGCCACCGAGGTGTGCGCCAGTTCCTGCAAATCGGCCGAAATGTCGAAACTGGTTTCGGCGCCGCGGTGCACGCCGCCCAGGCCGCCGGTGACAAACACCGAAATACCGGCCAGTTCGGCGCAAATCATGGTCGCCGCGACGGTGGTGGCGCCCAGTCTTGCTTGCGACAGCACGAACGGCAAGTCGCGCCGGCTGACCTTCATCGCATCCGGCGAAGTGCCCAGCAATTCCAGTTGTTGCTCCGATAAGCCGATGCAAATCTTGCCGTCGATGGTGGCGATGGTGGCCGGCACGGCGCCGGCCTCGCGGATGATGTGTTCGACCTCGCGCGCCATCGCGACGTTTTGCGGATACGGCATGCCGTGCGAAATGATGGTCGATTCGAGCGCCACCACAGGCAGGCCGGCGGCGCGGGCGTTGGCGACTTCGCTGGAAAACGATAAGAATTGGTGCATGGTGTCAGTCCTGTTGAAAAAGGGTAGGGGGCGGCGCCAGGCCGGCGTCGGCGTTGCCCTCGGTTGTCTCATTAACTATGTTTTCTAATATTTCGCTGGAAACCAGCGGCGACACCGTGCTGCGCGCTTGCAGCGTCAGCGCGGCCAGTTGCATGCCGCGCCGGCAAGCCAGCCGCAAGTTGCCGCCGTCGCGCTGCAGCGACCAGCACACGGCGGCCGAAAAGGCGTCGCCGGCGCCGGTCACGTCGACTATGTCGACGGCGCGCGCGGCCAGGTGCCGCACGCCGTCCGGCGCGGTGTAATAGACACCCTGGCCGCCGCAGGTGACGATCACCAGTACAGCGCCCTGGGCTTGCACTTCGCGGCAGGCGTGCTGCAAGTCGGCCGCGGCCGGCAAGGCGCGGCCGACCCGGGTTTCCAGTTCACCGCGGTTCAGTATCAGCAAATGCACGCCATGCAAGTCGGGCGGCAGGCGGTTCATCTTGGGCTGCGACACCGCCACGATCACCAGCGGCGTGGCGCTGGCGCGCGCATCGGCGATCAGCAGCGCCACGCTGTCGCGCGGCAGGTTCAGGTCGGCCACCGTCAACGCCGCCGCCGCGCGCTGCGGCTGGCGGCTCAGCAGGAAAGCCGGCGTCAATTGTTCATACAGCTGCATGTCGGCCAGCGCCAGCAGCATTTCGCCGTGCGCGTCGAGCACCGCCGTATAAGTGCCGCTGGCGTTGCCGTTCAGGTGCAGGCTGCCGCGCGTGTCGATGCCGGCGGCTTCGGCGTGCGCCTGCAGCGCCTGGCCGGCGGCGTCGTCGCCGAGCACCGTCAGCAGCGCCACCGGCAGTCCCAGGCGGGCCAGGTTTTCGGCGATGTTGCGGGCCACGCCGCCCAGGGTTTCTTGCGCGCTGGCCGGGTTCGAGGTGCCCATTTGCAGCTTGTCCAGCGTGCGCAGCTTGCGGTCCAGGTTGGCCGCGCCTATGCACAGCAGCGGGCGGCTGTCGGGCAGCACGTAGGCCCGTCCCAGCAGGCGCCGCTCACGGATCAGGCCGGCGATATGGCCGGCCACCGCCGAGCGCGACAAGCCCAGTCCGTCGGCCAGCTCTTGCTGCGAAATGAAGGGATTGGCCCGTATCAGTTGATACAGCTGGTCTTTTTTGGAAATATCGGTCACGGGATGGCTGCTGTGATGAGATCGCTAAACAATTGTCTGTAATCGTAAACATATGTCTGGATTGTGTCAATCGTTGTCCACAAGCGGTCCTGTCATTGGCAGGCAAGCCTATGCCGGCTGCATGGCCATGATTTATAATAGTGGGTTATTTATATATCTTTTGTATAAATCCGGAAGAAAAATGGTATTTGCCATACATATCAGGCTTGATGCATAGTGACGGCTTGATAATGGCAATGCCGGGCTTCCTGGTCAGGCGCCTGACGCAGCGACACCACGGCAGCACCGCACAGAACACCCAATCTACCCACCTCCAATTTATCTTCGCAAGGATCATCATGTCGAACAACGCCCCTTTCCACGCCGCCGAAATCATACGCGCGCGCGCCCCTGAAAACTTCCAGCCGCGCGTGGCGATGATCCTGGGTTCCGGCCTGGGCGTGCTGGCCGAGCAAATGACCGACGCCGTCAGCATCAGCTTCGACGAATTGCCGGGTTTCCCGATCAGCACCGTGCACGGCCATGCCGGCGAACTGGTGATCGGCACGCTGTCTGGCGTGGCGGTGGTGTGCATGAAAGGCCGCGGCCACTTCTACGAAGGCTACGGCATGGGCGTGATGACCAGCGCGATCCGCACCTTGAAACTGCTGGGCTGCGAAATGCTGTTCGTGACCAACGCGGCCGGTTCGCTGCGTCCTGAAGTCGACGCCGGCAGCCTGGTGGCGATCAGCGACCACATCAACCTGCTGCCGGGCACGCCGATGGTCGGCCCGAACGACGAGCGTTTCGGCCCGCGTTTCTTCAGCATGGCCAACGCCTACGACGCCGACCTGCGCCAGCTGGTCAAGGATACCGCCGCCGCCAACGGCATCACGCTGCATGAAGGCGTGTTCGTCGCCTACCCGGGCCCGAACTTCGAGACCGCCGCCGAAATCCGCATGATGTCGCGCATGGGCGCCGACACGGTCGGCATGTCGGTGGTGCCGGAAGTGGTGTCGGCCCGCCATTGCGGCCTGAAAGTGGTCGGCGTCTCGGTGATCACCAACCTGGCCGAAGGCATGTCGCCATTCCCGCTGTCGCACGAGCAAACCCTGAAATACGCCGCCATCGGCGCCAAGGACCTGGTAGTGCTGATCCTGGCCTTCCTCAATACAGTCGCAAGCAAGCCGCAAGCTTGATGGACGCTCTTAAAACCTGCTGCGTGGCCCAATTTCCGGCCTCCGATGCTCACTGTGCGTGCGCACAGCTCCGCTTCTCGGCCAGAACTTGAACCGCTCGCTACGGTTTTAAGAGATTCCATGATGCGCCGCGCGGATGCTCCGTCCGCGCGGCAAAACAGGCCCGATTGGCCTACACTAAAGTATCAACTTCACTAAGCGAGCCTTGTCATGTCACGCGCCTTTATCCTCCTGCTTGATTCCTTCGGCCTCGGTGCCACCCCGGACGCCGTCAAATACAACGACGCCGGCGCCAATACCTTCGGCCATATCGCCAGCTGGGCCGCCAAGAGCGGCAAGCCGATGGTCTTGCCGACCATGGAAAAACTGGGCCTGGCCGCCGCCGCCCACGCCGCCAGCGGCGCATGGGCTGAAGGCTTCGAACAGCGCGACGGCTTCAGCGCCGCGTACGGCGCGGCGCGCGAGCGCTCGACCGGCAAGGATACCCAGAGCGGCCACTGGGAAATCGCCGGCGTGCCGGTCGAATTCGACTGGGGCTACTTCCCGCGCACCACGCCGTCGTTCCCGGGCGAGCTGACCGCCAAATTGCAGGAATTGACCGGCGTGCCGGGCTTCCTCGGCGATTGCCACGCGTCCGGCACCGACATCATCAACCAGCACGGCGACGAGCATGTCGCAAGCGGCAAGCTGATCATCTACACCTCCGGCGATTCGGTGATGCAGATCGCGGCGCACGAAGCATCGTTCGGCCTGGAACGGCTGTATGACGTGTGCGAAATCGCCTTCAAGCTGGTCGAACCGTACAACATCGGCCGCGTCATCGCGCGTCCATTCGTCGGCAGCGACGGCAAATACACGCGCACCACCAACCGCCACGATTACGCCGTCGCGCCGCCTGCGCCGACGCTGCTCGATCACGTCAAGGATGCCGGCGGCGAAGTGGTCGGGCTGGGCAAGATCAGCGACATTTTCGCGACCCAGGGCATCAGCCGGGTGGTCAAGGGCGCGGACAATATGGCGCTGTTCGATTCGCTGCTGCAAGTGGCCGATGAAGTCAAAGACGGCTCGCTGACCTTCGTCAACTTCGTCGATTTCGACCAGGCCTTCGGCCACCGCCGCGACGTCGCCGGTTATTCCAATGCGCTGCACCAGATGGATGCGCGGCTGCCGGAATTCATCGCCAAATTGAAGGAGGGCGACCTGGTGGTGATCACCGCCGACCACGGCTGCGACCCGACCTGGCCCGGCTCCGACCATACCCGCGAACATATCCCGATGATTTTCTTCGGCCCGGGTATCAAGCCGCGGGCGCTGGGCATTTCCGAATCGTTTTCCGACATCGGCCAGACGCTGGCCCATCACCTCGGCGTCAAGCCACTAGCCAACGGAATCAACCTGCTATGACCATTTCCCCCGACTTCAAGCGCAACCAGGCGATCGGCCTCGACCTGGGCTGGATCAACCGGATCCGCGTCAATAAACCGGCCGCCGACCGCCGCGCCGCCAGTTTGGCGAACCGCCGCACGGTCAAGAAGGAATACCAGGCCGCCTGGCTGGTCAAGGCGATCGGCCTGATCGACCTGACCACGCTGTCCGGCGACGACACCCCGGGCCGCGTCGAGCGGCTGTGCATGAAGGCGCTGCGGCCGCTGCGCGCCGACCTGGTCGAAGCGCTCGGTTTGCAAGACCTGAAGCTGACCACCGGCGCGGTCTGCGTGTACCACGAAATGATCGCCCCGGCGATGCGCACGCTGGCCGGCCGCTTGCCGATCGCGGCCGTGTCGACCGGCTTCCCGGCCGGCTTGACCAGCATGGAAACCAAGGTGCGCGAGATCGAATTGTCGGTCGCCGCGGGCGCCTCGGAAATCGATATCGTGATCACCCGCCAGCACGTGCTGACCAGGAACTGGCAAGCGCTGTACGATGAAATGGCAGCCTACCGCAAGGCCTGCGGCGACGCGCATGTGAAGGCCATCCTGGCCACCGGCGAACTGGTGACGCTGGAAAACGTCGCCAAGGCGTCGTGGGTCTGCATGATGGCGGGCGCCGATTTCATCAAGACCTCCACCGGCAAGGAACCCGTCAACGCCACCATCCCGGTGTCGCTGACGATGGTGCGCGCGATCCGCGAATACCACGAACAGACCGGCTTCAAGATCGGCTACAAGCCGGCCGGCGGCGTCAGCACCGCCAAGGGCGCGCTGCAATACCTGACGCTGATGAAGGAAGAACTGGGCAATGAGTGGCTGGAGCCGCACCTGTTCCGCATCGGCGCATCCAGCCTGCTGACCGACATCGAGCGCCAGCTTGAGCATTACGTCACCGGCCATTATTCGGCCGCGCACCGTCACGCCCATCCTTGATGCCCACCCTTCAGACCCAACGGATTCGCCATGCCAACAATTAACGAGATTCTCACCACTATGGACTACGGCCCCGCACCCGAAAGTCAAAAAGAAGCCCAAGCGTGGCTGGAACAGCGCGGCCGCACTTTCGGCCTGTTCATCGACAATGCGTGGAGCGCGCCGGGCGAATTGTTCGCCTCGGCCAATCCGGCCGATGCATCCAGATTGGCCGACCTGACCCAGGCCAGCGAGGCCGATATCGACCGCGCGGTGCAAGCGGCGCGCCGCGCCCAGCCGGGCTGGCAAGCGCTGGGCGGCCATGGCCGCGCGCGCGTGATGTACGCGCTGGCGCGCCTGCTGCAAAAACATGCGCGCCTGTTCGCGGTGCTGGAAACGCTGGACAACGGCAAGACCATCCGCGAAACCCGCGACATCGACATGCCGCTGGCGGCGCGTCATTTTTACTATCACGCCGGCTGGGCCCAGTTGCAGGCCGAGGAATTCGCCGATTACCGCGCCGTCGGCGTGGTCGGCCAGATCGTGCCGTGGAATTTCCCGCTGCTGATGCTGTCGTGGAAAATCGCCCCGGCGCTGGCGGCCGGTAACACCGTCGTCTTCAAACCGGCCGAATTCACCTCGCTGACGGCCTTGCTGTTCGCCGACATTTGCCAGCAGGCCGGCGTGCCGGCCGGCGTGGTCAATATCGTCACCGGCGACGGCCGGGTCGGCGAAGCGATCGTCAAGCATGCGGGCATCGACAAGCTGGCCTTCACCGGTTCGACCGAAGTGGGCCGCGCGATCCGCATCGCCACCGCCGGCAGCGGCAAGAAACTGTCGCTGGAATTGGGCGGAAAGTCTCCGTTCATCGTGTTCGAGGACGCCGACCTGGACGCCGCAGTCGAAGGGCTGGTCGATTCGATCTGGTTCAACCAGGGACAAGTATGCTGCGCCGGTTCGCGCCTGCTGGTGCAGGAATCGGTGGAAGAATGCTTGCTGGCCAAGCTGCGCGCGCGGATGGATAAATTGACGCTCGGTTCGCCGCTCGACAAGTCGGTCGATATCGGCGCGCTGGTCGATCCGGTGCAGCAACAGCGCATCGCCGGCCTGGTCGAATCGGCGCGCACCGAAGGCTGCACGATTTACCAGCCGGCTTGCGAGATTCCGGCCAACGGCGCGTGGTACCCGCCGACGCTGATCACCGGCGCATCGACCTCGGCCGCCGTGGCGCAAGCTGAAATCTTCGGCCCGGTGCTGGTCGCGATGAGCTTCCGCACGCCGCCGGAAGCGGTGCAACTGGCCAACAATACCGTCTACGGTCTGGCCGCCTGCGTGTGGACCGAATCGATCGGCCTGGCGCTGGATATCGCGCCGCAGATCAAGGCCGGCGTGGTGTGGATCAATACCGCCAACCAGTTCGACGCCGCTTGCGGTTTCGGTGGTTACCGCGAATCCGGCTTCGGCCGCGAGGGCGGCCGCGAAGGGATGTATGAATATTTGACCGCGCTGTCCGAAGACGCCCGTCCGGCCGCGCCGCTGGTGGAAACCAGGGGCAAGCCGAAAGCTTCCGCTGTCGCCGATAGCGGCAATGGCCCGTTCGCGCTCGACCGCACCGCCAAGCTGTACATCGGCGGCAAGCAGGCCCGTCCCGACGGCGCCTACAGCCGCGCGGTCCATGGCGCCAACGGCGCATTCATCGCCGACGTCGCCGAAGGCAGCCGCAAGGACATCCGCAACGCCGTCGAGGCGGCGCACAAGGCGGGCGGATGGGCCAGGGCCAGCGCGCACAACCGCGCGCAAGTGCTGTATTACATCGCCGAAAACCTGGCCGTGCGCGCCGACGAATTCGCCGCCCGCATCGCCGCCATGACCGGCAGCAAAAACGCCGACCAGGAAGTGCAAGCGTCGATCGAACGGCTGTTTTATTATGCCGCCTGGGCCGACAAATACGACGGCCAGGTGCACCAGCCGCCGGTGCACGGCATCACCGTCGCGCTGAACGAGCCGGTCGGCGTGATCGGCATCGTTTGCCCGAACGAGGCGCCGCTGCTGGGCCTGATTTCGCTGGTGGCGCCGGCGATCGCGCTGGGCAACCGCGTCGTCGTGGTGCCGTCGGAAGCGCATCCGCTGTCGGCCACCGACCTGTACCAGGTGCTCGATACCTCGGACTTGCCGGACGGCGTGGTCAACATCATCACCGGCAGCGCCGATGAATTGGCGCGCACGCTGGCGACCCATGGCGATATCGACGCGGTGTGGCGCCATGACGGTTCGGCGGACGGCTGCGCCGAAGTGGAACGGCTGTCGGCGGCGTCGCTGAAACGGACCTGGGTCGGCGGCGCCAAAGGCCGCGACTGGTATAGTACCGCCCAAAGCGGCGGCCGCGCGGTATTGGCGCATGCCAGCCAGGTCAAGAACGTCTGGATTCCCTACGGGGTTTAAGCAAGTCGCCACGGATAGCCGGGGCCGTAGCGGCAGCGTTGCATGACGCTGCCGCTACGGCCCCAAGTTGCTTTCATCGCAGCACGATAGAACATCATACATATCATTCACATCGGGGAGCAGTTCATGTTTTTAACTCAAGAAATCATTCGCAAGAAGCGCGACAAGGGCGTATTGAGCGCCGAAGAAATCCAGTTTTTCGTGCGCGGCATTACCGACGGCAGCATCACCGAAGGCCAGATCGCGGCGCTCGGCATGGCGGTATTTTTCAACGACATGAACATGGATGAACGGGTCGCCTTCACGCTGGCGATGCGCGATTCGGGCCAGGTGCTGGACTGGCGTTCGCTGAACTTGCCGGGCCCGGTGGTCGACAAGCATTCGACCGGCGGCGTCGGCGACGTGGTGTCGCTGCTGCTGGGACCGATGATCGCCGCTTGCGGCGGCTACGTGCCGATGATTTCCGGGCGCGGACTGGGCCACACCGGCGGCACGCTCGACAAGTTCGACGCGATCCCTGGTTACACCACCGTGCCGGACAATGACTTGTTCCGCAAGGTGGTCAAGGAAGTCGGCGTCGCCATCATCGGCCAGACCGCGCAGCTGGCGCCGGCCGACAAGCGTTTCTACGGCATCCGCGACGTCACCGGCACGGTCGAATCGGTGGCCATGATCACCGGCTCGATCCTGGCCAAAAAACTGTCGGCCGGCCTCGATGCGCTGGTGATGGATGTCAAGGTAGGCAGCGGCGCCTTCATGCCGACCTATGAAAAATCGGTGGAGCTGGCGCAAAGCATCGTCGATGTCGGTAACGGCGCCGGCATGCAAACCTCGGCCATCCTGACCGACATGAACGAATCGCTGGCGCCTTACGCCGGCAATGCGCTGGAAGTGCGCGGCGCGATCGATTACCTGACCGGCCGTTCGCGCCCGGCCCGCCTGCACGAAGTGACGCTGGCGCTGTGCGCCGAAATGCTGGTGCTGGGCGGCCTGGCCGATACCGAACAGGCGGCGCGTGTCAAGCTGATGGCGGCGCTCGATTCGGGCCAGGCGGCGGAGCGTTTCTCGCGCATGGTGGCGGCGCTGGGCGGCCCGGCCGACCTGGTCGGCAACGAAGACAATTACCTGGAACGCGCGCCGTTCGTGGTGCCGGCGCCGGCCTTGAAAGCGGGCTATGCCAATGTGCGCGATTGCCGCGGCATCGGCTTGACGGTGGTGGCGCTGGGCGGCGGGCGCCGCCGCGCCAGCGATGACATCGACTTCGCGGTCGGCCTGACCGACCTGGTCGGCCTGGGCGACAAAGTGGCGGCCGGCCAGCCGCTGGCGATGGTGCATGCGCGCACCGAAGCGGCGGCGCAGCAAGCGGTCAAGGAAATCCAGCAAGCGTACGAAATCAGCGAAATCGCGCTGGCCGCGCACCCTGTGGTGTACCGCTCGATTCGTCCATGATGCGACGCTGCCGATTGTATAGACTAAGGATAGCCAGATGAATGACAAGGACTTGATCGCCGAAGCGAACGCGGCGCGTTTGAGCGCCTACACGCCGTACTCGAAATTCAAGGTCGGCGCGGCGCTGCTGTGCAAGGATGGCCGCGTGTTCCGCGGCTGTAACGTCGAGAACGCGGCCTACGGCTTGTGCAATTGCGCCGAACGCACGGCGTTTTTCAGCGCCTTCGCGCATGGCTGCCAGCCGGGCGATTTCGCCAGGCTGGTGGTCACCGGCGACACCGCCGAGCCGATTGCGCCGTGCGGCGCGTGCCGCCAGGTGATATTCGAACTGGGCGGCCCGGACTTGCCGGTGTTGTTGACCAACCTGAAAAACGACATCATGGAAGTGACGGCCGGCTGGCTGTTGCCGCATGGTTTTGGCAACGCCGACCTGAAGATGTAAGAGCCCGTCTTGAACAAGACTATCGACATCCAGGCGGCGGTCGCCATCGCGGCCGCCGAGGCCATGGCGGCCAAGACGCAAGGCACCTTCGGCGTCGGCGGCGTACTGCTCGACCAGTCCGGCAACGTGCTGCAATCGATGCACAACAACGTGGTGCGCAACGGGGCGATCTTCGACCCGACCGCGCACGGCGAGCGGCAACTGGTCGACTGGTATTTCGCCGAGCGTGCCAAGGGCCGCGACTTGCCGCCGCCGGGCGAGATGACCATCGTCACCTCGCTCGACCCGTGCTGCATGTGCACCGGGGCGATCCTGGAAGCCGGTTTTAACGTGGTGATCGCGGCGGCCGATGTCAAGGCCGGCATCAATTACGACGCGAGCACCACCTTCGCTGCGCTGCCGGAAGGCTTGCAAGACGACGCGCAGCGGCGATTTTGCTATCCCGCCGTGCGCGGCGCGTCGGAATATGCGCGCGCCGCGACCGGCGCCGCGCCCAAGTCTTTTTTCATCGGCAAGACCATCAGCGAGGCGACCCAGGCCTTATGCTCGCTGGTGTTCGAATCGACGTCGGCCGACGTGATGGAATTGCTGAACGCCGACATCGGCCGGCAGCATCTGAAAGACCCCGCCAGTTTGCCGGCGCAGCATGTGGTGGTGCGCGCGCTGAAGCGGCGTTATCCGGCGGCGCTGACGTACCGCTGCGCGCCGCATCGGCCCGACGCCGGGCTGGCGCCATTCCTGCTGGCCGCGATGGAGCAGGACCGGCAGGACGGCGGCAAAGGCGACGCCGTCGCCTTGCTCGACTCCTTCGGTAATTTGCTGTTGTGCGCGCCCGGTAATCTGGCGCAATCGGCGATCCGCACGCCGTTCATGGAATGCACGCGCCAGTATGCGCAACTGCGTTATGAATTGATGGCGCAGGCCGAGCCGGCGCTGCGTCAAGAGATCGGCGCCTGCCTGGCGCACCCGAAAGAGGGCACCTTTGTTTTCGCCATCGGCCCGGACCACAGCGCCGCCAGTTTCATGAACCTGGGCGCCTACGGTTCGACCATGGAAGGGGCGCTGCCCGACTATAATCCGGCGCAATTCCAGTATGTGCGGGCGGCGCTGCCCGAGCCTCAATTGCAGGCGCTGTGCGCCGGCTTGCCGCCGCTGTACCGCGACCTGATCAAGATCAGGCCGCAGCAAGTGGCCGACCAGGCGCTGGTCGCGGCGCTGTCGGTTTCAATTTAAGCGTCGTCGTCGGGCAAATTAGCCAACAGGAAATCGCGTACGTTTTCGCCGGCGATGCGCCTGATCTGCTGCTCCGTCAAGCCGGCGTCGAGCAGGGCCTGGGTCAGCTTCGGCAAACCGGCCGCATCGATCGCGGTGGTCACGGCGCCGTCGAAAGCCGAACCGTAGGCGACGTGGCCGGCGCCGACCAGCGCCACCGTGTACTGGATGGCGCGGGCGATCGCCGCCACATCCTTGCCGCACACCGCGGTATTCCAGAAACCGATGCCGATCAAGCCGCCTTGCGCGGCGATTTTCTTCAATTGAACATCGCTCAGGTTGCGGTCGTTTGGACAAGTGCCGCGCACGCCGGTATGCGACACCATCAGCGGCCGCGTGGCGCTGGCCAGCACGTCGTCGATGGTGGCTGGCGACGCATGGGCCAGGTCGACGATCATCTTCAGGTGTTCCATCTCCTTCAGCCAGCTGCGGCCCAGCGGCGTCAGGCCGCCTTTTTGCCGGCCGTGCTGCGAACCGGCCAGCTCGGTGTCGAAGAAATGCGCCGGCGCCGCCATGCGGTAGCCGGCGCGGTATAAACGTCCCAGGTTATCGAGGCCGCCTTCCAGCGCATGCGCGCCTTCCAGCGTCAGCCAGCCGGCCGTCAATTGCGGATTTTTCTGGCGCGCCGCGATAAAGTCGCGCAGCTGGGCGCGGCTGCCGACCATGCGGAAGCCGCCGTTGCTGTCATCGGCGAAGTCGCTTAGCCGGCCAGCCTTGTACAGCGCCCGTTCGAGCAGGCTGTTCCAGGTGGCGGCCGGCATGCCCTGCGCGATCACCAGCGCGGTGATGTTGTCGGTGCCGGCGCCGTTGCTGTCGATATTCATGTTGCGCCGGGTTTTGGTGACCACCGAAAATGCCTGCAGCGCGACATTGCCGCGCGCCAGCCGCGGCAGGTCGACGTGGCCGGTGTGGCTTTCCCGGTTCAGGTCGCGCTGCCACAGCAAGGTGTCCGCATGCAGGTCGGCGATCCACAAGGAGCGGTGCAGCGCCAGCGCCCGGGCTGACGGCGTCGCCGCCTCGGACGGAGAGACGCGATTCAGGTTTTGATCGACCAGTGCCGGCGCGGACAGGAAACCGCCGATCAGCAAAACGCTGGCGGCGGTGGCGCCGATCGTGATCATAGTGCTCCGTTTTACCATGGATCGTAAGTGCCCAGACTCCACACATGGCCTTCCGGATCGCGGCAGGTGAAGCCGCGTCCGCCGTATTGCTCATCCTGGATATCGAGCACGATGTCGGCGCCGGCTTCCCTGGCGCGGCGGTAGACCAGGTCGGCGTCGCTGACCACCAGGTAGGCGCTCTGGGTATTCGCGCCGCCGGTTTCGGACGGCTGTTTCATCAGGCGGCCGTATTCGGAATCGGCGACCGAGCCGAGCATGATCATGCCGTTTCCGAACGATAATTGGGCGTGGGCGATGCCGCCATTTTCATCGGGCACCACCAATTGTCTTTCAAAACCAAAGGTATTGCACAGCCACGCGATCGCGGCTGGCGCATCGTGATAACGCAGGCACGGCATCACGCTGGACTGGGTATGCTTGGGGATAGTGGACATAAGAAAACTCCTAACACAGTGATGGAGAAACTTCGATCACTTTTGACATATGTCGTTCAAGCTGTAGCAGGTGCATAGCGCGGAGCTTGATGGGCCTCAGACTTTGCAGCATTTTCCATAGGACGGCACGCCATGCCTGGCGTCATGCTTAGCATGATGCGTGGCATTGTGCGTGGCGCGCAGTTTTTTGTAAAAATAACATTTTACTGTGCTTGTTCCTGTTCCGTCTTTGATTTGGTGCGCACATTGGCTATCACCACGGTGGCGGTAGCCCACTTGATCAGCAAGAAAATGACAAACAAGGTCAGCGCCAGCGGCAAGATGGCCAGCAAGAACGCGCAGCCGATGGCGCAGGCGAGCAGCGCCGGCCAGGACATGGCGCCGATCGCCTCGATACCGAGGCTACCGAGGCGATACAATTCCTGCCACACTTGTTTGAACAGCATAGCTAGGGGTTTGAAGTTGATATCTTTCATGGCTGGGCTCCTGGTCCGGCCGCGAAGGCGGCCTGTCGATGTGGTCAATATAACCACGAAGCGCCAGCGCCGCCCCGCGTTTCCGATGAAATGCGCAAATGGCGGCATGAATTGCAGGTGCGGGGAATGAAGCGCCTGCCCTGTCTGTTTTACTCCCAGACTTTGAGCTTTAATTGGAAACTCAACGCGCCATACAAACGATCCTTGTACGGCGGAATAATGGCCAGGTTCAGGCCGACGCGCTGGTATTCATAACTGATGGTGGGAATCGCCGCCAGGAACCAGCCGCCGTCGCGCATTTTCGGGTAGCCGTTAAAACCGCCGACCACCGCGCCGAGGCGGAACGGGCCGATCGCGATGGGCTGGTAATACAGGCCGGCATAGTTGGAATACGCCCGGTCGCTATTGTAGAAACGGCCGGCGGTGACCGAGGATACGGTCGAGAAACGGTATTCGGCGCCCAGGCCTGGATTGCTGTCGTTCAAATCCTTGTCGCGCTTGAAGTGATACGAGTAAAAGCCGGCGTTCAGCCATGTCTCGTTCAAGGGCTGGTTTTCTATCATGCTGAAAGTCTGGGCTTGCGCGGCGCTGCCGAACATGACCAACAGGGCGCCGCCGATCCGGGCCAGCTTGCGCGCCAATGACAACTGTTTCATGCCTATCCTTTATTGATCCAGGTAAATGATGGCAGCCGCCTCAAGACAACCGCCGAATCTCTCATGCTATCACTATGGCTATTGTGTAATAGAAATTTTATAGCGCTGCGCATGGAGCGTTGATTTATAAAGTTGCCTCATGGGAAATTTGTTTTGTAATTTTGTTACAGATTATGCTGTTTTATGAGACAAGCAAACTCATCAATTATGATATTCTCTGTGTAACTTAATTTCCTCTTCGGAAACAAAATGTCTATATTGCCAAAAGCATCAACGATCTTGCTGTTGTCCGCGGCGTTTTCGGCCGGCGCCGCACAGGCGGCCGTGGTCGACCTCGGCATCGGCGGCGCCAATTTTTACACGCTGGGCAGCTTCAACTCCAGCAACAGCAGTGTCGGCGGCGCCTTGCTGGTCGCCGGTAGCATGAATGCCTCCAATTATTCGATCAATAGCCAGAATAAAGACGCCTATGGCAGCTCGGCGTATGCGCTGGTGGTCGGCGGCAGCTTGAACTACCAGTCCGGTTCGATCAATAACGGCAGCTATTATGTCGGCGGCAGCAGCAATATCAGCAACACCGGCTTTGGCGGCGGCGCGGCGCAGTCGGGCAGTGCGCCGCTGTCGTTTACCGAAACCTCGGCCCAGTTGAAAAATACGGCGCTGTCGCTGTCGAAAGTGGCCGCCACCGGCACCGCGACGGCAGCCCCGGGCGGCTTGACGCTGACCGGCAGCGGTAACGGCGGCGTGCAAGTGTTTGACATCAGCGGCGCCAGCCTGTTGTCGGCGAATAATTTATCCTTCAATAAGCTGAAGGCCAACGATACTGTCATCGTCAATGTCAGCGGCAGTGTGTCCGGGTTCAACAACGTCGGCTTGAACGGCTTGAACAAATACAATGTGCTGTTCAATTTCTATGAAGCGAGCAGCCTGTCGCTGCAAGGCTTTGGCCTGGATGGCAGCGTGCTGGCGCCGCTGGCCAGCGTGAACGGCGGCAATGGGTCGATCAATGGCAACGTGGTGGTCGGTAACTGGAATTCGAACATCGCCATCGGCGGCGGCAATGCCTTCAAGGCGTCCGACGTGGCAGGGTTGGTATCGCCGGTGCCGGAACCGGAAACCTATGCGATGTTGCTGGCCGGCCTGGGCTTGCTGGGTTTCGTGGCGCGCCGCAAGGCAGCCAAGGGCAAGCTGCTTGCCGCCTGAGTATTGATGAACGTGTATTGAAACGGCCAGGCCGTTTCCAATCAAACCCGCCGTGCTGGCGGGTTTTTTTATGTGCGTTCGGTATGGGGGGCACTCTTGCGCGGGGTGGCATGGGGCCGCTTGCCCGCGGCGGGAGTGGGGGATGTTATTTATTTTATACCAATGGTACTTAGTTAATTGTAAATTGTGATATCATTTAATATAATTTAACTATTAACTCACATGACATGATCGCACTCTCCAAAATTCCAGCCGTTTTTCTGTTATCGACAGTCTTGACCGCTGGTCTTGCCCAGGCTGCCGTGCTGGACTTGAATATTGGCGGCGCCAATGCCTATTCCTTGGGTAATTTCAGTTCCAGCTCCGGCAAGGTGGGCGGCGCCTTGCTGGTGGCTGGAAACATGGATGTTTCCAATTATTCGGTGAATGGCCAAAATAAAGACGCTTACGGGAATTCCGCGCTGGCGGTTGGCGGCGACTTGAATTACCGCTCCGGTTCGATCAATAACGGCAGCTATCATGCCGGTGGCGTCAGCAATATCGGCAAGAGCATGTTGAATGACGCCAGCCCATCGGACAGTTCGCCATTATCGTTTGAGCAAACCTCGGCGCAATTGAAGGAGTTGTCGACGTCGCTTTCCCAAGTTAAAAGCATTTATTATTCGTGGCATCATTCGGCCTACGATTTGACCTTGACGGGCAGCGGTAGCGGCAATGTGCAAATATTTAATATCCCTAGCCATACCTTGTATGGTCAAAAAGACTATAAATTCGAATTCAACAAACTCAACCCCAACGACACCTTGATTCTGAATATCAGCGGAGCATGGGGCGGTTTCAGCGATGCGAACTTGATCGGTTTCGGCAATTACAACGTGCTGTTCAATTTTTATGAGGCGACGGAACTGTGGGTGCCGCAAAACTTGAACTTGAAGGGCAATATACTGGCGCCGCTGGCCACCGTAAACGGCGGCAGGGGGACGATCAACGGCAACGTGGTGGTCGGCAACTGGAATTCGAATATTGATATCCTTGGCAACAACGCCTTCAAACCGGCGGACGTGCCGGGTTTGATTTCGCCGGTGCCCGAACCGGAGTCCTATGCGATGTGGCTGGCCGGCCTGGGCTTGCTGGGTTGCGTGGCGCGCCGCAAGGCAGGCAGGGGCAAGCAAGCCGCAGCCTGCATGTCTTGATGAAGGTGTACTGGAACGGCCTGGCCGTTTTCGATCAAACCCGCCGTGCTGGCGGGTTTTTTGTGTGCCTTCGGTATGGGGGGGCACTCTTGCGCGAGGTGGCATAAGGACGCTTGCCAGCATCGTGAGTGGGGATATTATTTATTTCATACCAATAGTACTTAAGAAATTGTAAATTGTGATATCATTTAATATAACTTGACTATTAATTCATATGACATGATCGCATTCTCCAAAATACCAGCCGTTTTTCTGTTATCGACAATCTTGACCACTGGTCTTGCCCAGGCCGGCGTGGTCGACTTGAATATCGGCGGCGCCAATGTTTACACCTTGGGTAACTTCAGTTCCGGGGGAAGCCAAGTTGGCGGCACTTTGCTGGTGGCTGGAAACATGAATGTCTCCAATTCTTATGTGAATATTCATGGAAAAAACAAGGATGGCGATTCCGCTTTTTCGCTGGCGGTTGGTGGCGACTTGAATTTCAATTCTGGCAGTGTCGGTAACGCGCAACGGAACGATATGTATTATGTCGGTGGCAACAGCCGTATTAATAACAGCGCCAGTGCCTTTACCAGCACCAAATCGACTACTCCGCCATTGTCGTTTGCCGATACGTCGGCGCATTTGAAAAATGTCTCGACCTCGCTTTCCACGGTCGCGAGTACCGGTTCGTCGAAACTGGCTTCGAACGGCAGGGACTTGAACTTTACTGGCAGCGGCAGCGGTAAGGTGCAAGTGTTCAATGTTTCCGGCTACGATCTCCGGTCTGCCTCAACCGTCAGCTTCTATAACACGCACGCTTACGACACCATCATCGTGAATGTCAGTGGAAAATCCAGTGGTTTTTCTTATAACGTGGATATGGGATCTTCTTTTATCTACAATCTTTTATTTAATTTTTATGAGGCGACAGACCTGGCTATGCCGCAAAGCATGAATTTAAGCGCGAATCTGCTGGCGCCATCGGCCACCTTGTGGGGCGGCGCAGGTAATATTGAGGGCAATGTTGTGGTCGGCAATTGGAATTCGAACATGACGACGACTATTGGCAACAACGCCTTCAAACCGGTCGACGTGCCGGGTTTGATTTCGCCGGTGCCGGAACCGGAATCCTATGCGATGTGGCTGGCCGGCCTGGGCTTGCTGGGCTGCGTGGCGCGCCGTAAGGCGGCCAAGGGCAAGCAAGCCGCGGCCTGATAGCCGCGCAGTTTTTTCATGGGGCGGCAGGGCGGCCGACTGCCGCCAGCACCATGTGCGTGATCATCTCCGCGCCATCGTCGAAGTCCTGCTCCGTCAATTGTGCGCGGTCCAGCACCAGTGCCATCTGCGCCGAGAAATCGGCGTACGACTGTGTCATGGCCCAGATCGCAAACATCAGATGGGTCGCGTTGACCGGCGCCATCTGGCCGGCCGCGATCCATTGTTCGAACACCGCGATATCCTTGCGCAGCAGCGGCACCACCCGGGTGCGTATCTGTTCGCCATACACCGGCGCGCCGGCGATCACTTCCATCGCATACACGCGCGACGCCCACGGCTGCTCGCGCGAGAAGCGCAGCTTGGCCTGGATGTAGCAACGCAGCAGGTCTTGCGGCGGCCGGTGGTCGTCGGCCAGCGTTTCCATGCGCGCCAGCCAGTCGTCCAGCACATCGTCCAGCACGCGCTGGTACAGCGCCTGCTTGCTCGGGAAATAATACATCAGGTTTTGTTTCGACAGCCCGACCCGCTCGGCGATGACGGCGATCGAGGTGCCTTCATAACCGCACTCGGCGAACACCCGCACCGCCTGTTCGACGATGTCGGCTTCCAGCCGGTCGCGGTTCAGCACGCGCCGTTTGACGGGCGCCCGATTTTCCTGCCGCATGCTGTCTCCCTTGATGGTGGCCATGATGGTTTAGCGTGGACGTACGGATTGTAAAAATGCGAGCAGCTGTGGCGAATCGCTATACGCGACATTAAAACGGAACCACACCGTTTGCGGTTCGCGCAGCATGAAAAAATCATTTGGCGACAGCAGGATGCCGGACTTCAGCGCCCGCTCGGCGATCGCCTTGCCGTGCCATTCCGGCGTCGCCGCATCGGGCCAGCCGGCGCTGACGAACATGCCGCCGCGCGGCTGCGCCAGCGGAGACAATCCGGCCAGCGCCAGGTTGTCGATGCTGCGCTGGCGGCTGGTTTCCAGTTGCTGCACCAGCCGTTCGATCATGCGTTTATACGGCCGCGCCGAGAGCGCGTGATAAGCGGCCCGCTCATTGATTTCGGAGGTCGTCAAACCGGCCAGCATCTTGACGCGCAGCAGTTCCGGCAGCAGCGAACCGGACGCCGCAATCGAACCGACCCGCAGTACCGGCGACAGCGTCTTGGAGCAGCTGCCAATCCGGATCACGCGGCGCAAGCCATCCATCGCCGCCAGCGATGCTTCGCCGCGCGGCGTCAGCTCGCGGTAGATATCGTCTTCGACCAGCCAGAAATCGAATTGCTCCGCCAGCGCCAGCAAGCGGTGCGCCTGGGCGTGGCTGAGCGAGGTACCGAGCGGATTTTGCAGCACCGTATTGACGAACATCAGCTTGGGTTGGGTCAGCGCCGCTTGCCGCACCAGCTCGTCGATATCGAGTCCGTGCTCGCCGCGTGGTATGCCGACCGGGATGCAGCCGTGGTGCCGTATCAGCGACAGCAGGTTGCTGTAGCCCGGATCTTCGACGAATACCGTGTCGCCCGGCTTGGTCAGGCTGCGCAAGACCAGGTCGAACGCATGGGTGGCGCCGTTGGTCAGCAAGATCTGGTCGGGGCCGACGCTGAACAATTCGTCGGACAGCATGGCCGCCAGGTGCTGGCGCAGCGACGGAAAACCGAGCGGATGGCCATAACCGCGCAAGCGGCCGGCGGGAATCTTCATCGCCTGGCGCACCGCGGCCAGCAGCGTGGTTTCGCCATACATTTCCGGCGGCAGCCAGCCGGCGCCGACCGGCAGCGCTTCCGACATGCCGCAATAGAGGCCAGGCGTCAGCGCATCGATGACGGTCGGGTTGCTGTGGACCAGCGACTGGGAAGTGACCGCCGCTTCTTGGCGCGCGACAAAATAACCGGAGCCGCGGCGCGACGACAGCAAGCCGAGGTTGACCAGCCGGTCGTAGGATTCGACCACTGTAAAGGTGGACACGCCGTTACACTTGGCGAATTGCCGCACCGATGGCATTTTGGTACCGATACGTAAATCGCGCTGGCCCACCATCGCCGTGACGGCCGACACGATCTGTTCCACCAGGCTGCCTTTTTTGCTGCGCTCGATGGCCAGCACCGGCCAGCCGGTGGCGGATTTGCCGCAATCGTTTTCGTCAGTCTCTCTGTCCGCTTGATCCATTTCAACACTCTCTACGCTGCAATGAACAAAACTGTAGCGGTTTTCTGACCTGTACGGTTGGAACAATTTGAGATTTGTGTATCTGTGCAACAGTCGAAGCGCTGTCTATGATTAGATCATATTTTTGCCAAATGGTAAATTATTTTGCAACTAGTAAAAAAACATGCGCATCGCTCTTGCGTTGTCATTACCGGAGAACCACATGAATGAATCCAGACCCGCATCCATGGCCTCGTTTTGGATGCCTTTCACCAATAACCGTGACTTCAAGGCCCATCCGCGCCTGCTGGTCTCGGCCGAAGGCATGTATTACAAGGACGTCGACGGCAAGCAGATCCTGGACGGCACGGCCGGCCTGTGGTGCGTGCCGTGCGGCCACGGACAGCCGAAAATCGTCGGCGCGATCCGCGAAATGGTCGGCCAGCTCGACTTTGCGCCGACCTTCCAGATGGGCCATCCGGCCGCCTTCGACCTGGCCGAAAAGCTGATGGACTACACCAATCACCGCTTTGGCCACGTGTTCTACACCAGCTCCGGTTCCGAGGCGGTCGATACCGCGCTGAAGATGGCGCTGGCCTACCATCGCGCGCGCGGCGAAGCGGGACGGACCCGGCTGATCGGCCGCGAGCGCGGCTATCACGGCGTCGGTTTCGGTGGCATCTCGGTCGGCGGCATCGCCGGCAACCGCAAGACCTTCGGCCCGCTGCTGCCCGGCGTCGACCATCTGCCGCACACCCACAATCTGGAGCAGAACGCCTACACGCGCGGCGAACCGGAGTACGGCACCCACTTGGCCGACGAACTGGAACGCATCGTCGCGCTGCACGACGCCTCGACCATCGCCGCCGTCATCGTCGAACCGGTGGCCGGCTCGACCGGCGTATTGATCCCGCCGAAGGGCTACCTGAAACGCTTGCGCGAACTGTGCACCAGACACGGCATCCTGCTGATCTTTGACGAAGTCATCACCGGCTTCGGCCGCCTGACGACGCCATTCGCGGCCGACTATTTCGACGTCGAGCCGGACCTGATGACGGTCGCCAAGGGGCTGACCAACGGCATGGTGCCGATGGGCGCGGTGTTTACCAAACAGCACATCCACGACGCCTTCATGGATGGCCCGGCCGGCATCGAACTGTTCCACGGCTATACCTATTCCGGCCACCCGCTGGCGTGCGCCGCCTCGCTGGCGACGCTGGAAGTATTCGAAGAACAAAACATCCTGCAACATGCGCAAGGCATGCAGGAATACTGGGCCGACGCGGTGCATTCCTTGAAGGGCTTGCCGCACGTGATCGACTTGCGCAGCATCGGCCTGATCGCCGGCATCGAACTGGCGCCGATTGCCGGCAAGCCGGGCGCGCGCGCCTTCGACGCCTTCAAGAAAGCGTTCGCAGACGGCGTACTGATCAGGACTACCGGCGACATCATCGCCCTGTCGCCGCCGCTGGTGCTGGAGAAACAGCACATCGACGAACTGTTCGGTAAGCTGGCCAGCGTACTGAAACACCTCGACTAAACCACCGGATGGAAGCAATCAATATGAGTCATCTCGACACCATCACCCATTTTATTAACGGCGCCAACGTCGATACGGACAGCGGCCGTTATGCCGATGTGTACAACCCGGCGCTGGGCGAGCCGGTGGCGCGCGTGGCGCTCGGCACGGCCGGCGACGTCGATAGCGCGGTGCAAGCCGCCGCCGCCGCCTTTCCGGCGTGGTCGGCCACGCCGCCGCTGACGCGCGCCCGGGTGCTGTTCAAGTACCTGCAACTGTGCCAGCAGCATGTCGATGAATTCGCCGCGATGCTGACCCGCGAACATGGCAAGACGTTTTCCGATGCGCAGGGCGAAGTTGCGCGCGGCATCGAAATGGTCGAATTCGCGGTCGGCATTCCGCAATTGCTGAAGGGCGAATTCACCGACCAGATTTCACGCGGCATCGACGCCTGGGCCATGCGCCAGGCGCTCGGCGTGGTGGCCGGCATCACGCCGTTCAACTTTCCGGTGATGGTGCCGATGTGGATGTTCCCGGTCGCCATCGCCTGCGGCAATACCTTCGTGCTGAAGCCGTCCGAACGCGATCCGTCGGCCTCGCTGCTGCATGCAAAACTGCTCAAGGAAGCGGGCTTGCCGGACGGCGTGTTCAACGTGGTACAGGGCGATAAAGTCACTGTCGATGCGCTGCTCGATCATCCGGTGGTGCAGGCCGTCAGCTTCGTCGGTTCGACCCCGATCGCCGAATATATCTATGCGCGCGGCAGCGCCAGCGGCAAGCGGGTGCAGGCGCTGGGCGGCGCGAAAAATCATATGGTGGTGATGCCCGACGCCGACCTGGAAATGACGGTCGATGCGCTGGTCGGCGCCGCCTACGGTTCGGCCGGCGAGCGCTGCATGGCGATTTCGGTGGTGGTGGCGGTCGGCGGCGTCGGCGATCAATTGACGGCCGCACTGGCACGGCGCACGGCCGCACTGAAAATACGCGACGGCATGGCGCACGATGCCGAAATGGGGCCGGTGGTATCCAGCGCGGCCAAGCAGCGCATCGAAAAACTGATCGGCGACGGCGTCGAGCAGGGCGCCACGCTGGTGGTCGACGGCCGCAACCACGTCGTGGCTGGACGCGAAAACGGCTTCTTCGTCGGCGGCACCTTGTTCGACCATGTGACGCCCGACATGAGCATCTACAAGGAAGAGATTTTCGGCCCGGTGCTGTGCATCTTGCGCGCGCCGGACGTGGCCAGCGCGGTGGCCCTGATCAACGCCAACGAGTACGGCAACGGCGTGGCGATCTACACCCGCGACGGCGGCGTGGCGCGCGAGTTCGTGCGCCAGATCCAGGTCGGCATGGTCGGCGTCAATGTGCCGCTGCCGGTGCCGATGGCCTTCAACAGTTTTGGCGGATGGAAGCGCAGCATGTTCGGCGACCATCATGCCTACGGTCCCGAAGGCGTGCGCTTTTATACGCGCCACAAGGCCGTGATGCAGCGCTGGCCGAATACCGCCAGCGCTGGTGTGGAATTTGCTTTTCCGCAGATGAAATAAGCGGTCCAGCAATTCAGTCGTATCGATATGAGTCCCTAATTAATCCGCAGGAATGGAAATGATGATCGAATCCCTGAACTACCTGCCGCAGCCTGGCTTGTCCAATAGCGACCTGGCCGGGCATTTCACCGACCTGGCGCCGGCCTTGACGCCGCGCCAGGCGGCGATCGAAAGCGCACGCTGCCTGTATTGCTACGATGCGCCGTGCAGCCGCATCTGCCCGTCGGAAATCGACGTCGCCAGCTTTATCCGCAACATCCACGACAAGAATATCAATGGCGCCGCGGCGACCATCCTGAAGCAGAATATCCTGGGCGGCAGTTGTGCCCGCGTCTGTCCGACCGAGATCCTGTGCCAGGATGTCTGCGTGCGCAATCACGACGCCGAAGGCCAGCCGGTCAAGATCGGCCTGCTGCAACGCCACGCGGTCGACAACATGACTTTTGCCAGCCATCCGTTCCAGCGCGCGCCGTCCACCGGCAAGACCGTGGCGGTGGTCGGCGCCGGCCCGGCCGGCCTGTCCTGCGCGCACCGGCTGGCGATGCTGGGCCACGACGTGGTGATTTTCGAGGCGCGCGAAAAGGCCGGCGGCCTGAATGAGTACGGCATCGCCAAATACAAATTGACCGACGATTTCGCGCAAAAGGAAGTGGACTTCCTGCTCGGCATCGGCGGCATCGAAATTCGATGTAGCCAGACCCTGGGCGGCAATCTGCAGCTCAGGGAACTGCATCAACAATACGACGCGGTCTTCCTCGGCCTGGGCCTGGGCGCCAGCCGCAAGCTGGGCCTGACCGGCGAAGATGCCCCGGGTCTGCTGGCCGCGGTCGACTACATCGCCGAGCTGCGCCAGGCCGATGATTTAAGCAAGCTGCCGCTGCCGAAGCGGGCCATCGTCATCGGCGCCGGCAATACCGCGATCGACATGGCGGTGCAAATCCAGCGCCTCGGCTGCGAAGAAGTCACGCTGGTGTACCGCCGCGGCTTCGAGGCGATGAGCGCGACCCATCACGAACAGGACATCGCCAAGGCCAACCAGGTGCGCATGCTGACCTGGGCGCAGCCGCAGCAAGTATTGCTGGATGGCGCCGGCCGCGTGGCCGGCATGCGCTTCGAGAAAACCCGGGCCGACAATGGCCGCCTGATTGCTACCGGCGAAACGGTGGAGATCGCCGCCGACGCGATTTTCAAGGCCATCGGCCAAAGCCTGGACGAAGCCGGCATCAAGGCCGATCCGCTGGCCGCACTGCTGCGGCGCGATGGCGACAAGATCGCCGTCGACAGCCAGTTCCGCACGGTCTTGCCGGGCATTTACGCCGGCGGCGACTGTGTCGCCCCTGGCCAGGACTTGACGGTGCAAGCCGTCCAGCACGGCAAACTGGCCGCACTGGCCATCCATCACGATATCCTGTCCAAGGCGGAGGCGCAGCATGGCTGACCTGAGCATCGATTTTTGCGGCATCAAGGCGCCGAATCCCTTCTGGCTGGCGTCCGCGCCGCCGACCGACAAGGCGTATAACGTGGTGCGCGCCTTCGAGGCCGGCTGGGGCGGCGTGGTGTGGAAAACGCTGGGCGAAGATCCGCCGCCGGTCAACGTGTCGTCGCGCTATTCCGCGCTGTACGGCAAGAACCGCGAAGTGATCGGCTTTAATAATATCGAGCTGATCACCGACCGTTCGCTGGACATCAACCTGCGCGAAATCACGCAAGTCAAGAAGGACTGGCCGGACCGCGCGATGGTCGTGTCGCTGATGCTGCCGTGCGAAGAACGGCTGTGGGCCGAGATCCTGCCCAAGGTCGAGGCGACCGGCGCCGACGGCATCGAACTCAATTTCGGCTGCCCGCACGGCATGCCGGAACGCGGCATGGGCGCGGCGGTCGGGCAGGTGCCGGAGTATGTGCAAATGGTTACCGCCTGGTGCAAGAAATACTCGCGCCTGCCGGTGATCGTCAAGCTGACGCCGAACATCACCGACGTGCGCATGCCGGCCCGCGCCGCGCTGGCCGGCGGCGCCGATGCGGTCTCGCTGATCAACACCATCAACTCGATCACCTCGCTCGACCTGGACCGCATGGTGGCCTTGCCGATCGTCGGCGGCGCCAGCACCCACGGCGGTTATTGCGGCGCGGCGGTGAAACCGATCGCACTCAATATGGTGGCGGAAATCGCCCGCGATCCGGCCACCCACGGCTTGCCGATTTCCGGCATCGGCGGCATCGGCAACTGGCGCGACGCGGCCGAATTCATCGCGCTCGGCGCCGGCTCGGTGCAAGTGTGCACCGCCGCGATGCTGCACGGTTTTCGCATCGTCGAAGAGATGAAGGACGGCTTGTCGCGCTGGATGGACGAGAAGGGCTATCAAACCATCGGCGATTTTTGCGGCAAGGCGGTGTCCAACACCACCGACTGGAAATACCTGGACATGAATTACCAGGTCATTGCGCAAATCAACCAGGACGATTGCATCAAGTGCGGCAAATGCTACGTCGCCTGCGAAGACACGTCGCACCAGTCGATCGCGCAACTGATCGACGCCGCCGGCGTGCGCACCTATGAAGTGATCAAGGAGGAATGCGTCGGTTGCAACCTGTGCGAAATCACTTGTCCGGTGCAGGGTTGCATCACGATGGTGCGCCAGGAAAGCGGCAAGCCGTATATGAACTGGACGCAAGATGCGCGCAATCCCAGAGCCGAGTCGCCGCAACCTAGGTAAGACATTTCCAGCGTCATATTTGTTATAAACTAATGCGGACTGTGCTGTCACTAACAACAATACTCCGATAACCCGCATCCCCTGCGTCCACTATGACGCAGGGGCGTCTACCGATGGAGAACAATTCGTGAACCAAGATTTCTCAGGCAATACGCAGCTATGGAACGCCGACCTGGCGCCGACCACGGCGGCGCAGCGCAGCTGGCGCTGGTATCACTTCGCCGCGCTGTGGGTCGGCATGGTGATGTGCATTCCGGCCTACACCTTGTCGGCCAGTTTGATCGACAGCGGCATGTCCGGCTACCAGGCGGTGCTCACGGTGTTTCTGGCCAACGCCATCGTGCTGTTGCCGATGCTGCTGATCGGCCATGCCGGCACCAAGTACGGCATTCCTTACGCGGTGCTGGCGCGCTCCTCGTTCGGCACTTCCGGCGCGCGCTTGCCGGCGCTGATGCGGGCGATTGTCGCCTGCGGCTGGTACGGCATCCAGACCTGGTTCGGCGGCCAGATGATTTATATCCTGATGGGCGTGCTGCTGGGCCGTGAGCTGGGCGGCGACAAGATCGCCTGGCTGGGCATCAACGGCAGCCAGCTGCTGTGTTTCCTGGCCTTCTGGGCGATCCAGTTTTACTACATCCTGCACGGCATGGAGGCGATCCGCAAGCTGGAAACCTATACCGCGCCGCTGAAAATCCTGATTTGCCTGGTCTTGTTGTATTGGGTGCATACCCGCGCCGGCGGCGTCGCTGCGCTGCTCGACCAGCCTTCGCAATTCATCCCCGGCGGTAAAAAGGCCGGCCAGTTCTGGGTGGTGTTCTGGCCCTCGCTGACCGCGATGGTCGGCTTCTGGGCCACGCTGGCGCTGAACATTCCCGACTTCACCCGTTTCGCCAGGAGCCAGCGCGACCAGATCGTCGGCCAGAGCATCGGCTTGCCGGTGCCGATGGGCTTGCTGGCCATGCTGGCGGTGATCGTCACGTCGGCGTCGGTGGTCTTGTACGGCAAGGCGATCTGGGATCCGGTCGACCTGGCCAGCCGCATGGCCGGCGCGGCGGTGCTGGTCGCGCTGATCGTCTTGCTGATCGATACCGTCAGCGTCAACCTGGCGGCCAACCTGGTCGGACCGGCCTACGATTTTTCCTCGCTGGCGCCGCAGCGGATTTCATACAAGATGGGCGGCTATATCACCGCCTCGATCGCCATCGTGATGATGCCGTGGAAGGTGCTGGAATCGACCCAGGGTTATATCTTCACGTGGCTGATCGGCTATTCGGCGCTGCTGGGGCCGATCGCCGGCATCCTGATCGTCGATTATTACTTCATCCGCAAGACCCGGCTGGATGTCGCGCAACTGTACCGCGACGATGGCAAATACTCTTACGGCAATGGCTGGAACACGGCGGCGCTGGTAGCTTTCGCGGTCGGCGTGCTGCCGAATATTCCCGGCTTCCTGCATGCCGCGTTTCCCGCTACGTTTCCCCATGTGGCGGACGTTTTCAAGACCATTTATACCTATGCCTGGTTCGTTGGCGTTGCGCTGTCGGCGCTGGCCTATGGCTTGCAAATGAAGGGCAAGGCCGTGCCGGCGATGCGCGTGGTGCGGTCTTGATTCAAGGAGAGTGACATGACTACGATTATTCGTGGCGGCACCGTGGTCAATGCGGACCGCGCGTTTCGCGCCGATGTGCTGTGTTACGGCGACAAGATCGTCGCCATCGGCGACAACCTGGAGGCGCCGCCGTCGGCCCAGGTGATCGACGCCAGCGGCCAGTACGTGATGCCGGGCGGGATCGACACCCACACCCATATGAACTTGCCGTTCATGGGCACGGTGACCTCGGACGATTTTTTCAGCGGTACCGCGGCCGGCCTGGCCGGCGGCACCACCACCATCATGGACTTCGTGATCCCGGCGCCGAAGCAGTCGCTGCTGGAGGCTTACCACACCTGGCGCGGCTGGGCCGCCAAATCGGCCGGCGACTACACGTTCCACGTCGCGGTCACTTGGTGGGACGACAGCGTGCATGAAGAAATGGGCATCCTGGTGCGCGAGCATGGCGTGAACAGCTTCAAGCATTTCATGGCCTATAAAAACGCCATCATGGCCGACGATGAAACGCTGGTGAAAAGCTTTTCGCGCGCGCTGGAACTGGGCGCGCTGCCGACCGTGCATGCGGAAAACGGCGAGCTGGTATTCCAGCTGCAGCAATCGCTGCTGAAGCAGGGCATCACCGGGCCGCGGGCGCATCCGCTGTCGCGCCCGCCGGCGGTCGAGGCCGAGGCGGCCAACCGCGCCATCGCCATCGCCAATGTGCTCAACACGCCGGTGTACGTGGTGCATGTGTCGTGCAGCGAATCGCTGGACGCGATCGCGCGCGCCCGCGCCAATGGCCAGAAGGTGTATGGCGAAGTATTGGCCGGCCACCTGGTGATCGACGACAGCGTGTACCAAAGCACCGATTTCGATTACGCGGCCGGTCACGTGATGAGTCCTCCGTTCCGCGGCAAGGCGCACCAGGCGTCGCTGTGGCACGGCCTGCAAAGCGGCAACCTGCACACCACCGCGACCGACCACTGCACGTTTTGCGCCGAACAGAAGGCGGCCGGCCGCGACGATTTCACCAAGATCCCGAACGGCTGCGGCGGCGTCGAGGACCGCATGGCGGTGGTGTGGGACGCCGGCGTCAATTCCGGCAAGCTGACGCCGTCCGAGTTTGTCCGCGTCACGTCGACCAACGCGGCGCAGATTTTCAATATGTACCCGCGCAAGGGCTTGATTGCGGTCGGTGCCGACGCCGACATCGTGGTCTGGGACCCGCAAGGCACGCGCACCATTTCAGCCAAAACGCAATTCGCCAAGGGCGGTTTTAACGTGTTCGAGGGCCGCACCGTGCGCGGCATCCCGAGCACCACGCTGGCGGCCGGCAACGTGGTATTCCATCGCGGCGAACTGACGGCGGTGGAGGGGGCCGGACGTTATGTCGAGCGGCCCGCTTTCAGCGCCACGTCCGCCGTTTGAACCGTCAAACTCAAGGAGTTTCCAGATGAGTGAATTGCACAGCGAGATACGTATCAATGGCGACCGGCTGTGGGCCGCGCTGATGGAACTGGCGCAAATCGGCGCCACCCCGAAAGGCGGCGTCAAGCGGCTGGCGCTGACCGACCTCGATAAACAGGGACGCGACCTGGTGGTCGGCTGGGGCCGCGCAGCCGGCATGAGCATCACCATCGACCAGATCGGCAATGTGTTCATGCGCCGCGACGGGACCAATAATGCGCTGCCGCCGGTGATGACGGGCAGCCATATCGACACCCAGCCGACCGGCGGCAAGTTCGACGGCAATTACGGCGTGCTGGCCGGCCTGGAAGTGGTGCGCACCTTGAACGACTTGAAGATCCAGACCGAGGCGCCGATCGAGGTGGCGTTCTGGACCAATGAAGAAGGGTCGCGCTTCGTGCCGGTGATGATGGGTTCCGGCGTGTTTTGCGGCGCCTTCAGCCTGGACACCGCGTATGCGGCGCAAGATACCGACGGCAAGACCGTCGGCGAGGAACTGGAACGGATCGGCTACAAGGGCGACCAGGTGCCGGGCGACCATCCGATCGGCGCGTATTTCGAAACCCATATCGAACAGGGGCCGGTGCTGGAAGACGCCGGCAAGGTGATCGGCGTGGTGCCGGCCGTGATGGGCTTGTCCTGGTACGACTGCGTGGTCAGCGGCATGGAGGCGCATGCCGGGCCGACCCCGATGCAACTGCGCAAGGATGCGCTGCAAGTGGCGACCCGCATCATGCAGGAAGCGGTGGCCATCGCCCACCGCTATCCGCCGTACGGGCGCGGCACGGTCGGCATGGTGCAAGTGTTTCCGAACAGCCGCAACGTGATACCGGGCGAAGTCAAGTTCAGCATCGACCTGCGCAACGTCAACCAAGAACTGCTGACCACCATGCACGAGGAAATGGTCGCCTTCATCGACCGCACCCGCGCCGAATCCGGACTCGGCATCACGCTGGAACGGGTCTCGTATTACCCGCCATGCCCGTTCCATCCGGACTGCGTCGGCGCGGTGCGCAACGCCACCGCCAAGCTGGGTTATTCAGTGATGGACGTGGTGTCGGGAGCCGGCCACGATGCGATTTACGCGGCGCGGCTGGCGCCGTCCGGCATGATTTTCGTGCCGTGCAAGGACGGCATCAGCCACAATGAAATCGAAGACGCCAAGCCGGAACACCTGGAAGCGGGCTGCAACGTGCTGCTGCATGCGATGCTGGAGCGGGCCGGGGTGGCGTGACCGAAGCCGGCGCTGCCGCGCCGGCGGTGCTATGCTGTCGGCTGTGTTTTGTTCCCGCCATCAGCCATGTCCCATCCATCCGACCAGGCGTTAGCCTTTTTCACGCAAGGCAACCGTCATCTTGCCGACGGCGACGATGCCGCCGCCGAGGCATGCTTCCTGCGCGTGCTGGAACTCGATCCGGACAGCGGCGCGGCGCTGGCCAACCTGGCTTACCTGGGCGAGCGGGCCGCGCGCTGGGAACAGGCTGAAGCCTGTTACCGGCGCGCCATCGAACTGTTGCCGGATCACCCGCAGATTTACCGCAACCTCGGGGCGCTGCTGTTAAAGGCCAAGCGTTTCGACGAAGCCGAAACGGTGAGCCGGCTGGCGCTGTACCTGGAGCCGGACCATGCGCCGGCCTGGTCCAACCTCGGCGTGCTGCTGGTGCATATGGGGCGCGAGCGGGAAGCCGAGGATTGCTACCGCAGCGCGCTGCAGCTCGACGGCGGCTGCGCCAAGGCGCGCTTCAACCTGGCGTATCTGCTGCTGCGCCAGGGGCGCATGGCAGAAGGCTGGACCATGCTGGAAGCGCGCGAACAATCGGTCGCGCTGGCCGCTTATTTTTCGTGTCCGCGCTGGCAGGGCGAGCCGCTGGCCGGCAAGTCGCTGGTGATCAGTTTTGAGGCCGGCCTCGGCGACACGATCCAGTTTAGCCGCTACATCCTGCTGCTGAAAGAGCGGGGCGCCGCGCGGGTCGCGCTGATTTGCCACCCGCCGTTGAAATCGCTGATGCTGACCTTGCGCGGCGTCGACCAGGTGTACGCCTATGACGAGGCGGTGCCCGCCGACGGCTGGGATTTCTGGACCCTGACGCTGAGCCTGCCCGGGTTGTGCGGCACCCGGCTCGATACGATCCCCGCGCCGATTCCCTACCTGAGCGCCGAGCCGGCGCGCAAGCGCTACTGGGCGGGCCAATTGCCGCGCGAGCGCATCAATATCGGCCTGGTCTGGAAAGGCAATCCGGCGTTTGAAAACGATGCCGACCGTTCGCTGCCGTCGCTGCAAATGCTGGTCCCGCTGGCCGTGTTCAGTGAGGTACAGTGGGTCGGTCTGCAAAAAGGCGCCGGCGAAGAGGAGTCGTCGCCGCTGCTGCCGCTGCTGCCGTTCGGCCCGGCCCTGCGCGACTTTGCCGACACCGCCGCGCTGGTCGACAGCCTGGACCTGGTGATCAGCGTCGATACGGCGGTGGCCCACCTGGCGGGTGCGCTGGGCAAGCCTTGCTGGGTGCTGCTGCCGCATCACCGCACTGACTGGCGCTGGCTGTCCGGGCGCAGCGACACGCCGTGGTATCCGCAAACGATGCGCCTGTTCTTGCAGGAACAGGCCGGTCAGTGGGAACCGGTGATCGGCCGCGTGGCCGAGGCGCTGCGCGACTGGCTGGCGCACCCTGTTGCGAAATCATAAGGCGCGGTGCGGGCCGCGGTGCGTCATTTGCGGATGAAGACCAAGGAGAGCGTGCTGTCGCCGCGCGACGTTTCGCTGGCGATGAATCAAATGGTGCCGGGCGTAACCATCGGCGGCTGTATCGGCCGGTTCGTCGCGCAATCGACCAATACGGTGCCGGGCGTCGAGGGCGTGTTCGCGACGCTGGAAAGCGTCGTCAAGCGCTTGTTCAACCTGCAAGACCCGGCGCCGAAGACTTAATTAAGGTGTCGGCTTGAAATTCTGCAGGAAGTCGAGCAGCACCCGCGCCGCGATGTCGGCGTCGTCGGCGGTCATGGTTTCCAGCGGATTGTGGCTGATGCCGCCATTGCCGCAGCGCGTGAACAGCATCGCCACGTCGGTGATCTCGGCCATCGCCATCGCGTCGTGGCCGGCGCCGGACAGCAAGTCGAAACGCGGCAGGCCGCTGCGTTCGACAGCCTCGCCCAGTTGCGCCATCAGCCATGGCGCGCACGGCGCCGCGTCGGCCGACACCACTTGCCGGATCTCGGCGTCGACCTGGCGTCGTTCGCAAATTCGAGCGATGCCGTCCAATACATCGCGCACCGCGGCCAGCCGCACCGCATCGCTGGCGGCGCGGATGTCGAGCGACAGGTCGCAGGCGCCGGGAATCACGTTGACCGAGCCATTCGGCACTTGCAGCTGGCCTACCGTGCCGACCAGCGCCTCGCCTTGTCCGCAGCGCTGTTCGACCAGCAGCACGATCTCGGCGGCGGCCGCCGCGGCGTCCTTGCGCATCGTCATCGGCGTGGTGCCGGCGTGGCTGGCCAGGCCGCGTAAATTCACGAGGTAGCGCGAACTGCCGGCGATCGCGCTGACCACGCCCAGCGGCAAGTCGCGTTCCAGCAGCACCGGTCCCTGTTCGATATGCACTTCGACATAGCCGAGCAGGCTGGCCGGATCGCGCGCGATGGCCGGGATCGTTGCGACATCGTGGCCGGCGGCGCTGATGGCGCTGCGCATGCTGATGCCGTCCGCATCGCTCTGCTCCAGCAGCGCCGGGTCGAACTTGCCGGTGAGCGCGGTGCTGCCGAGGAAGGTGCTCTTGAAGCGCACGCCTTCCTCTTCGGCGAAGCCGACGATCTCCAGGTGGAACGGCAGTTTTGTGCCGGCGCGGTGCAAATGGTCGGCGATCGCCATCGGCAGCAGGATGCCGAGCCGGCCATCGTATTTGCCGCCGTTGCGCACCGTGTCGTAGTGCGAGCCGGTGACCAGCGTCCTGGCGCCGGGCGTTTCGGACAGGTAGCGCCCGGTCACATTGCCGACCGCATCGATGTGCACCTGCAAGCCGGCGCCGGCCATCCATTCGGCCAGCCTGGCCGCGGTGGCCTGGTGCGCGGCGGTCATGTAGGCGCAGGTCAGGTGTTCCGGGCTGTCGCTGATGGCGCCCAGCGTTTCCGACCATTGCATGATCAGCGGGCCGAATTCCAGCGTCGCGCCGAGCAAGTCGTTCAGGCGCAGTTCGGCGATGCGCTTGATCTGGCGCAGCGACTCGGCGACTTCATCCTGGCGGCGGTTTTTCAGGCGCCGGGTAAACGTGGCGATGATCTCGCTGCGCGTCAAGCCGTTGCCGGTCGGGCCTTTGACGGCCAGGATGAACGGGAAACCGAACTTGGCGTTGTAGTCCGCATTGAGCTGCTGCAGCGTGGCGAATTCTTCCGGGCTGCACAGGTTCAGGCCGGATTTGGCTTGTTCCCGGGTCGATTCCTGCGTCAGCTGGCCGGCGATGGCGGCCTTGCCGGCCAGTTCCGGATGGGCGCGGATCAGGCCCAGCTGTTCATCGACGCTGGCGGCGGCCAGCACGTCTTGCAGCGCGCGCTTCAATTCGGTGATGCCGGCGAACGGCCGCGCGCCGGCGGCCCGTTCGGGTATCCATGGCGAGTGTTCGTAAATGCCGCGCAAATGCGCGATGAAGCCGGCTTCATCGCAGCTGTTCAATTCATACAGTGTCGTCATAATGGGGTCTGGGGTCCGATCATCCAGCATGCATGATATAGCGGCGCGCATGGTTTTGTCATACGCCGGCGCTGATGAGGGATATGGCGCGGGCAGCGCTCTTAGAG